>CAUJKE010000192.1 GCA_963205385.1 Planctomycetota bacterium
CTCCTGGAGAAACTCGGAGAAGATGATAACGGGATGGCCGGTGATCAGTTAGCCCGCGAAAAAGTGCGGATCTTGGGAGATTACAGTTCCAGCACGGACAAAGTCCTGGGCCAACTGCAAACGATTTGGCCCAGCGTGGGAACCAATCGGATTCGCGTTGTTGGAACCGCGGCGGACAGCAAACTGCGCCCTCAAGAGCGGTCCACGCAACCGGCGCAAGATGAGCAAATGCGGCAGTTCCTCGAGCAGTTCAACGAACTACAACGTCAACCGGCGTCTCCGCCTAAGCCCGCTCAGCCGCCCGTGGCTCCGCCGCCGGCCCAAGCGCCGCCTCCAAAAGAAGATTCCGAGACCACGGCCGGTCGCCGTGTGCTGCGCGTTCCGGTCGGACTAGCCAGTTATCGCCAACCTGCGGCGGAGGCGGAACCACCAGCGCAGCCCGCGGCGCCCCCGGTGGAGACAACTCCCACGGAATCCGCCCCGCCAACACCGTCCGTCGCGTCAACACCCTCCGCACCGTCTGCGGAAGAAGTTTCAAAACCAGGGGCAGAGATCGTTGTCACCTACGGCCCCGCAGGTCTGATCGCGACGTCGGACGACTTGGACGCGCTCGACAAGTTCGAGGACTTGTACTTAACGCTGGTCAACCGGATGGGAACTGCGAACCAGGACTTCACGGTCTTCTACCTCAAGTACGCCAAGGCGGAAGTCGCCGCTGGATTGCTCAATGAAATGATCGGCGCCGCAGGCTCCAGCAGCGGCAGCGGAGGCGGCGGAAGTCTGCTGGGCGACCTGGCCGGCAGCATGCTCGGCGATGCAGGCGGCGGACTGTTTGGAAGTCTGCTCGGGCTGGGCGGCGGCGGAGGCAGCACCGGCGGCGGTGGCGCGCTCACCACGACGGGGACCGTGACCGTCATCCCCGACGTGCGCCTCAACGCACTCGTCGTGCAGGCCGCGCCGCTCGATCTCGATCTGGTCGAGCAACTGCTCAAGGTCATCGACCAAGAGTTTAGCCCGGAAGACGTCGCGACCATTCCCGAGCCGCGGCTCATTCCCGTGACATATGTCCCTGTGGACGAAGTGCTGCAAACAGTGCGCGAAACATTTCCCACGCTCATCACGGCCAGCGGCGGCGGGGGACAGCAACAGCGTCAGCCTTCGCCGGAGGATTTCATCCGCGCACTGCGAGGCGGCGGTCGTGGAGGCGGAGGCGGCGGGGGTGACAAGAATCGCGGCGAAGAATCCAAAATGACCGTCAGCGTCGATCGCAACAGCAACTCGCTCGTGGTCGCCGCTCCTGATCCGCTCTTTCAACGAGTCAAGACGCTCGTGGAAAAGATTGACCAAGAAGGCGAAGATAGCACCCAAACGACCGTCGTTCTTACCCTGAAAAAAGCGAACCCCGAAATCGTGCAACGAGCGCTGGTCTCTTCGCTGGGCGCTAATTTGAAAGCCAACGTCACCAGTTCCGCCCAAACCAGCCCTCAAGCGTCCGCGCCTGGCCAATCGCCACAGAGTTCATCTTCGCGCGGCGGCGGTGGTGGTGGTGGCGGTGGTGACCCGGGCGCTGAATTCATGCAGAATGTGCTCCGCGGCTTGCAACAACAAGGCGGCGGCGGACGGGGCGGGCCTCCTGGCGGCGGGTCATCAACTGGCGGGAGTCGCGGCGGACGGAGCACCAGCGGCGGGCGGGGCGGTCGTTAAGATGCCAGACAAAAGCCGCTGAACTCACCGGCCATTTGCAGCAAGCAATTGGCCGTGACCAGGGCACTGCTACCGCCGGCCACGTGAGCCGTACGAACCTGATGAACCGCTGGGCCACCGGCCTCTATAATCGCGGGACTCCGCCTCCGGCCTTGCTGGCGGAGCGGAGCTAGCGGAGCTCGTGGCGCCGGCCGAGGGGCTCGCGGAACTTGCCGAACCAGAAGAAGCCGTCTGGGACTCCTTTTCACCGGCCAGGCATTCCTCCGCCGTGATGATGCCGTCGCCGTTGTGATCCAGTCGCATAAACTCAGCGGCCGTGGTTTCGTTATAGGTTGTCGAATACTCGGCCATCGAAATCTGCCCGTCCTGGTTGGCGTCATTGCGCGTGAACCACGTCGGCAAACCCTTGGGCAGGCGTTCCAGCGGGGTTAAGAACCGCATGCCCCCTTCGGCGTTCTTGCTGTCCCCCTCGCGGTTCCAATAGCCGCTGCGGCCGCCGCTATCGGAACGCGACCGATTCGAAGACGAGGAGCCTTCGTCGCGGCTGTAATTCTTGAGGCGTTCGGTCAATTCATCGAGCGTAATGACGCCGTCGTGGTTAGCGTCGGCCTTTTCATAATCGCCGCGCATCTTGCTCCACTCGTCCTTTTCGAGTTGGCCATTGCGGTTGGAGTCGTACTGCCGAAGCAAGCCTTCGGCATAGCGTCGCACCTTGTCGGAATCGTCTCCGCCGCGACCGTCGCCGGAAGAACCTCCGCTTCGGTTCTTGTCTTCGTCGCGTCGTTCGCGACTACCGAGGATGTCGGCAATGCGGTAGCAGAGTTCTTCGCGGTCCAGGCGGCCGTCGTTGTTCTTATCCGAACGCGAAGCGGGATATTGCCAGCGCACCTCGCGCCCTTCGTCGGTTTCATAATCAATCGACTGGTTCTTGTTACGGTCATACTGCCGGAGCATGTCATCCACGCGGTCAATCACCGCTTTTTCAAACCGCTCTTCCAGCGGACGCTGATAACGGCTGCCGCTACTGCTCAGCGGCACGGTGAAACCAGGCGGAGGCGTCAAGTCGAGTTCTTCGCCAAACCCCGGCACCAACGGCGGCGCCGGCGGCGTCTTGCCGTCGCGACGGTCTTGATCTTTACCTCGATCCCGATCCTTATCGCGATTCTCATCCCCGCTGCGCCGCTCTTCTGCGGCCTTTTTCATCGCCTCCGCGATCTTATCGATCGACAGCGGCTGGTTGGGGTCGAGTCCCGCCCGTTCCGCCGCCGAGCGCACAAAGCCAGCCGCCCGCCCGGAGACTTCGTCGGGCTCGAGCATCCCGTTGCCGTTGGCGTCCATCCGCTTCAGGAATTCGGAGGGGTCGAACCCACCCCCCTGGGCAAAACTCGTGGCAGGCACGAAAAAAACCGCGCCTGCGATCATCCCCGCCCCGCACCATTTGGCCATCGTTCGCTTATTCATGCTCAACGTCTCCCCAGCGACCTGCGCTTACAACTCCCTTGAGTCTAGCGCAACGGACGCCATTTTTCCATGCGATTCCCCTGCCTGCTGCCTCAGAATCAAACCCCAGGCGCCGCGCGAGGTATCGTGGGCGAGTGTTTCTCGCATCTTTTTCCTAGAATTCGTCGCCGCGAAATTCCTGGCGAGACTTTCGCGGCTAACGTGGGTTAAATGTCCCTAGTGAGCCAGCGCCTCCGTGGGTCGAGAATTACTCGTTCCGCGAACAAGTGCCGCGGCTGGCGACACTTACGTACAATCTCGCTCCGTTTCGTCTCGCCGTTTTTAAGGATGTTGTCATGGTCCGGTACTGGCATCGTGGTCTGTTGATGGTGGTTTCATGCGCTCTGGTGGCCGTCATGGCGTCTGGAGTTTGGGCGCAAGGTCGGGGAGGCCGAGGTGGTCCCCCAGGTGGTTTTGGCGGTTTCGGCGGGGGCGGAGGCAGTAGCCTGGGATTGCTGTTCGACCCGCAAGTTCGCGAAGAACTAGGCATTGTGGATGAGCAAGTGGAACAGCTCCGCGCCATCGGCGAAAAGATGCGCGAAAGCATGCAGAGCCAATTCCAGGGCCTCCGCGACTTACCGGCGGAAGAACGCCAGGCCGCTTTTGCAAAGCTTCGGGAAGAAATGGAATCCCGCGTCAAGGATATTCAGAAGGAAGTGGATGGAATCCTCCTGCCCCAACAGCGCGACCGTTTAGCGCAAATTCAATTCCAGGAACAAGTTCGGCGCTCGGGTTCGCTCGATAGCGACACCTTGAAGGAAAAGCTCGGCATCACCGACGAGCAGCAGCAGCGACTGGCCAAATTGGCGGAAGAGGCCAATAAAGAGATGGAAGCGAAAATTGCCAAAGCGCGAACGGAAGCCCGCGAAAAGGTGCTCAGCGCCCTGACGCCTGAACAACAAGCCACGTTCAAGAAGCTCTTTGGCGAGGAATTCCAACGCCCGAATCGCTTCGGCGGCCCCGGTGGTCCTGGCGGCCGTGGTGGTCCTCCCCAGGGCGCCAACGAAGGAACGTGAAACCGGACTTAAACACTGTGGGTACGTTTAGATAGAATAAAAGTCCCTGTCCCGATGGACCCACCTCCCAATTGTCATGCGTCGCGCCAGAACTTGCTGGCGCGATGCCCGTTTGTCTTGGGTAACTTGCTGGCGGCGGTTCGACCGCGGTTGTAGTGCTCCGCCAGTTTGTTGTCCCTCCCTCCCACGTTTCTGTGCGCCGTGCGGCGTGCTGATTGGCCCTCATGGAAGCTGGCGAAATATTATTGCGAAATGGCTTGTTGGACCAGCGTCAACTGGACCAGTCGCGCACCAAGGGGGGCGATGGCGCTCGCCTGGTGGAAACGGCGGTGCAGATGGGGTTCGTGAGCGAAGAAGACGCGCTTAAGGCCCTCGGCGCCGAAGTGGGACTCGACTTCGTCGATCTCCGCGAGGCCGAAGTCGATTTGTCGCTGTTGCGCACGTTCCCGCAAAAGCTGATCTATCGGCAGTCGCTGTTCCCCATTCAACGCATGAACGGTTCGCTGGTGGTCGCTACGAGCGACCCGTTCGACCTCTACCCGCTCGATGAAGTCAGCGCCGCGACCGGCCTCTCGGTCATTCCCGTTCTGGCTGGCAAGAACGAAATCAACGCGCTGATCAAGAAGCACCTCGGCGTCGGCAGTGAAACCGTCGAAGGGCTGATGGCCCAATCGACCGCCGAAGATGATCTGGAACTACTCAGCGACATCGAGACGGACGGCTCTGAACTGTCCGAGATGGCGCAGGAAGCGTCCGTCGTTCGCCTGGTGAATGAAATCCTGCTCGAAGCGATTAACAGTCGGGCGAGCGACGTGCATATCGAGTCGCAGCAGAGCGGCCTTTCGGTGCGCTATCGCATCGACGGCATGCTCCAACCGCAGCCTGTGCCGCCGGAGATCAACCGCTTTGAAGCCGCGATCGTCAGCCGCTTGAAGATCATGTCGCGGCTGAACATCGCCGAAAAGCGGCTGCCGCAAGACGGCCGCATGAAGCTCAAGGTGCAAGGGCGAGAAATCGACGTCCGCGTCTCTGTGATCCCTATGATTCACGGCGAAGGGATCGTCATGCGTATTCTCGACAAGGGGAGCATGACTTTCGAACTGCGCAAGCTTGGCATGGACGAAGACACCTATGCCACGTTCAGCGATCTGATTCGCATGCCGCACGGCATCGTGCTTGTCACCGGGCCGACGGGGTCCGGCAAAACGACAACGCTCTACAGTGCGCTTTTGGAAATCAACACGCCTGATACGAAGATCATCACCACGGAGGATCCGGTCGAGTATCAGCTCGAAGGGATCAACCAGATTCAGGTGCATCCCAAGATCGGTCTGACGTTCGCGCACTCGCTCCGCAGCATTTTGCGTCACGATCCGGACGTCGTCCTGATCGGCGAAATCCGCGACTTGGAAACGGCC
>CAUJKE010000193.1 GCA_963205385.1 Planctomycetota bacterium
TTTGAAACCAATGGCCAGCAAATCTGGATCGCCAGTCCTGGCAAGCGGAGTTGGGCGGGAGCGGACTTTACCGTCGGAGCGCCGGGCCTGCTGTTTGGTTACGACCTGAACCTGCACACCGTGACTGTCATCGATTCGTTCCAACTTGATAACGGCGTCGAGGCGAAGCTTGGCGAGAAGCCTTTCGGCGTGACACGTTCTCCCGTGGGCAATCACATCGGCATTGCCGTCCGTGCCAGCGAAGCGGCAGGCGTGATGTTCCTCGATGGCCGCACCGATCGTGTGACTAACGTGCTTGCCACCAATTTGCGCGGCTATGAAGCCAATGTGCTGCTGCAGAAGAATCCGCTCCTGCTGCAACTGGTGACCAACGACTTCCTCACCGTCGGCAGCGATCGCGGGAAGCTCACCGAAACGCCGCTCCAGCCCCCGGCACTGTTTGACATCAACGGCGCGGAGTCGATCGCCTACTCGCGCGACGGCTCGCTGGCGTTTGTGATGTTCAACAACTCATTCGATCCCTCTGATCCTTCCACCGATCCCGATTTGGGTGCCGGCGGTAACATCGGCATCATCCAAAACCCGTTCACTGAGCCGCGATTTGTGGGCGCTACGCGGCAAGTGCCTTACTCGTTCCCCGATGAACTGGCCGTTGATTCCACCAACCGCTACCTCATGGCGTCGTTCAAAGGCGTCAACCAGGTGAGGGCCTACGACATCTTCAAGCTGGAAATCGCCGTCCAGTTTTTACGGCGCTTCAACCACGCCGCCATCGACAAGCCAACACGCCCGCTAGACGACTACGTTCTCGAAGCGCTGACCACTGATCCGACAGATTATTTCCAGAAGTACAATCCCACGCTCAACGCCACGCCGCGCTTGCAACGCACCTCGACGGAGCTGTTCGCGCGTTGGTTGGACCTGCTGCGCCCGGAAGCTGGCCAAGATCTTTCAACCACGCTCTTTCGCCGCGTCGGCTCTGGCCAATTGCCCTGGGGCGTAGCCAGCGGACCCGAAGCACCCACCGACATTCGCGCTCGAGAAGCAGCGCTGATCGATCCTGCCGATGCGCTCGACAACTCGACATTGGTCTTCCGCTATACGATCACCGGTAAGGCACCCCAGCCCTTCCAAGTGGCGCTGTACGCCTCGACGGACGAAGTCCTCAATTACCAGAGCGATAATCACGTCTGCGCGGCGAGCAGCTATCTGATTTCCGATCCCGAGGATCTCACGCCGGGCTATCACGAGGTACGGTTCGACCTCTGCATGCAAGTGGCGGTTCCCGAACCGTATTACATTGTCGAGGCCGACGTTGGCGACACCGTCAAAGAAGCCAGCGAAACCAACAATATTGTCGCCTTCCAAAATCGCCCTGCCGTGCTGACGGCCCAATTTGATGGCAACGAAGATCCGGCGATTTTCGGCCGCTACATCGTCGATGTCGAGCTCGAAAATACCTTCTACGTCAAGCTCGACTACGCCACCGGGCCGATCGTCACCGATATTGTCGGCTATGTCGAACAATCGGTGATCTCGCAAGGCTACCACAACTTCGCGATCCAGTTCTACCAGGACGGCGACAATTGGAAGGCCGCCAATATTGACATGGCCGATTTCTCCAATGGCGCCACGATCAAGCTGCAACTCTATACCGGCGCGCATCAAACATTCGGCACTGCCGCGGAATACAAAGTCGAAGAATTTGAACTGCCTTATTGGCTGGACGAGGCGGAGAACGAAAGCGATATCGAGGTCGAAGTCGATTGGGATGCCAAGCAAAAATCCTATGTCGTGCATCGTGCCGAGGACATGTACTTCCAGTCAATCGACATTCCCGCGGAAGCACCCGTATTTGGCGGGCAAGAATCAGGCATCGAAATCGGTACCTTTGTGGGCTTGAACTTCAGCCTCGACGGTAAGATGTCAAATCAAAAGGCCGGCTTCTATCTTGTGCCGGAAATCTTCGGCTTTGAGCTTCCGCGCTTCGAGATTCCCATTCCGGCCAAAGACGGCGAGGCAGGTGCCGCGCGCGCTTTTGGCGGCCTTGGGTTTAGCGATCTTCCCAATCAACTCGCCAATCTCGATCTCAAGTTAAATAACAAGCTGAATGAATACGCCAACGCGAAATTCAATACCGACGACGCCAGTCGCAATGCGATCAAATCCGCTTACGACCAGCGCGATTGGCGGGAACTGCAATGGCTCATCGCGCAGCGCGAGCAAAACAAGACAGGCGGTGTTCTCGATCAAATTTTCACACCCGCCGGCAATCGTCTGCTCGGTAAGGTTTCCACGGGCCGGCAAACGGTGGAAAGCTTCAAGGAAGGTGACACCTATCGCGAAAAGTACAACAACCTGGCCAAGAGCACTCAGGGACGCATCACCAAGGCCGAGCGCAGCGTCTATCTCGTGGATAAGAATCTCGATCTTACCGGCACCGGTTCCATGAAGGGTGTGCTGGGCGTCAAAAATGAGATTCCGATCATTAAATGGACCTCTTACCTCGGTCTCTTCCCACTGCCAATACTCGGCATTCCCACTTCACTCATCGCCGAGTTCACGGGCAAGGTCGGGCTCGAAGCCGCCGTGGAGCTAGTGTACGAACCTCTCCTAAACCCACAAGGCCACCAAAACCTGACGGGGAATGTCCACCTGACAGGCAAAATGGAATTTAGTAGCGAACTTGCTGCCAAGGGCAAGGTCTTGCATGGCGCGATCGCCACCGTTACCGGTTCGGGCGACGCGAAGCTTGCTGTCGGCTTTGACATCAACACGCTCAATCTAGCGGCGAACAAGATCACAATGCCGATCTCGGTTGGCGTGCAACTCAAGGCCAACGGGCCGGTTGACCTGGGCGAAATCGTATTTGGACGTCTGAACGTCATGACGTGTTCGGACTACATCAACTCCCGCGATAAGTGCACCTACGGCACCACCGACGGCTTCCTGCCGAACCTAACCGGCATCGGATTGCCCCCGCCGGTCGTTGGTTCCGCGCCTCTTGTCGTTGACCCTGCAATCGGTCCGGCGGCATTGCTGGGGGAGGGGCCTTTTCCGGTCGAGCTCGGCAGCATCCAAGGAACGCGGACCGTGAGCGGCGCGATCGATGCGCTCACGACGCTGCGCACCTACCACTTTTATCTCGCCGATCATGCGCGGTTGACCGACAAGATCTCACTCGCGCTGGCCGATGGCGCCAACGATATCAACATCGCGCTCTACAACCGGCGCGATGCCCTGCTTGGTTCGGGCGAACTCATCGACGGCAAGTTTGTCATCGATATCAGCGGCCTCGAAGCCGGCGATTATTTGCTCACGGTTGAGTCGCCCTTCGGTCAAGCCGTTGATTCCTATGACCTCACGCTCACGGGGCCAGTCGTCACGCTGCCTGATCTGGTCGGCGTACTCTCCAGCGAAACAACCACCGTTATCCAAGGCGATTCGCTCCTGGTCGAGTGGACGGTGCAGAATGTTGGCAGTGCTCTGGCGCCTGCCACCTCGGCGCGGCTGGTGTGGTCGCGCGACCGCGAACTGGATGACAACGACGCGAACCTCATTGCGCCGCAACTCATGAATGTTCCGGTGCTCGCACCCGGCGAGAAATATACCAAGCAAGTCAGAGTGCAATTGCCTGCCACGCTGACCGGGCCCTATTTCGTGGGACTGATTTCCGATGTACGCAACCAGGTGACGGAAAGCGCCGAGCGCAACAACCAAGAACGCCTGCTGGTCATGGCCGAACTGCCGCCCGACGTGCTGGAACAAAACGATGGCCCACTCGACTCGTACGATATCGGTGGCCTGCGAAGCATCGCCTATCAAGGGCTGAACTTGCACTCGGGAAGTGACGAGGATTGGTTCCGCTTCGAACTGCTAGGAACCGGCACGGCGCAGGACCGCATCGAAGTTACCCGCGCCGCCGCCGGCGCGCTGATCTCGATCGAAGTCATCAACCGCCGGGGCGAGATTGTGGCCAGCAACCACGCCTTGGATGACGGCGCCGATAGCTTCGTCACACTCAGCGGCTTGCCGGCCGGCGGCTACTTGGCGCGGATCGAAAGTAGCGATGCCGTGGCCGCCTACTACGACCTGGCGTTGCAAGCCGCCCCGCGCGCCGGCGCGGAACTGTTGTGGAAGAGCGGACTCGTGCCACCGCTGATCAAGCCGGGCATGTCCGATATCGCTTATCTGACGGTGGGGAATGCGGGTCAAACTCCCGCCGGTGCGTTTAGCATTTCGGTGGTGCTCGACGACAACGGCACTGAAATTCCACTCCAGACGTTTCCGCTCGAGGGGACGGGCAATCCGCTATCGGTCGCATCACTCGCCGCCAATAGCACGCACGAGTTCGCATTTGAGTTTGTCGCGCCCACCAATCTCGTCGCTGGCCACACCTACCAGTTCAAGGCCAAGATTGATCCACTGGAGCAGGTCAACGAACTACGCCGTACGAACAACATCATAACGGCCAATACCGTGGCCTCGGCCTTACCTGATACTTATGAGGACTACAACATCCAAACGCCGGGTGCGGCGCCTCTGGGTGTGGTCCGCGGTTCAACCATCATCACGGGGCTCAATCGCGATAACCCCGGGGATATCGACGGTTTTACTTTCCGCACGGTCGGCGCCGGCGGACCGAACGATCGCGTGACTGTCAATTTCTCGCACGCCGAAGGCAACATCGAGGTCTTTCTTAAGGACGGCGCTGGCTACACCGTGGCAAGTGGCCGCTCGCTCGACGATGACGAAGTTGTTTCGCTCGAGGGCTTGCCTGCCGGTCAGTACTTGCTGCTCGTTTACGGCGAGGGGGTCGTCTTTGGCCAGGACTACAGCATCACCATTACCGCGCCCGATACCGCTGGCGCGAATCTGGTCGCTGATCCTCTGTTCGTTCCGGCGCGCACGCTGTCGGCGGGTGACACTGTTAACGTTACAGCGACCATTCGCAACATAGGCGATGCCGCCGCCGGCGCATCACGTGCGAGGTACGTTCTCTCCGACGATCTCTATTTCAATTCCGATACCGACACGCTCATTGGCGCGCCAATCTCGCTTATCGGCGTTGGTCCAGGCGGGGTCGTTGAGAGCTCGGTGATGCTGCAGCTTCCAGCTAATATCTCGCCGGGACCGAAGTACCTCGGCCTGATTCTCGATGTGAACGATGAAGTGCCCGAGGCGGGTGAGTTCGACAACAACTCGCAGGCGCGGCTCGAAATTCAACCAGCCGCCGATACCGCCGAACCGAACAACACATCGTCGCTTGCCACGCCGATCGTCTTCGATCAGGGCCTCTACACCCGCGATGGCCTAACACTCCCCGCAGGCGATATTGACTGGTTCACCTTCACCCTCGACCGCCGCGGCAGTTCTCTCGACGGCGTTCGTGCCACCGTTGCCGACACGACGGGCGCGGTGACCTGCGACGTATTCGACAGTCGTGGCATCCTGATGCGCGGCAGCGTGCGCATCGACACGGGCGCGGACCTCTGGTTGGGAGGTTTGGATGCAGGCACCTACTACTTACGTGTCGCGACTGCGGCAGGGGAGCAATACACGACCGCCTACGCGCTTGAGATCAACGTCACCATCGGCCAGGCTGTGACGCCGCTGGCCGGCGATCTGTCGCCACTGCCGCCGCCGGCTGATCCGCACAGCGATCCCACCGCGTTGCGGTCTGCGGCGCTAACGCTTGCCGCAGCCGCGCTTTCGCACTGGCGTACCGCGCTGGGTGTCGATGTGCAGACCACGCTCGACGTTCGTGTCGAGGATCTGGCACCGGGGCAACTCGGCGAAGCCACCATCCTGAGCTATGATGCCGACGGCCGCCCCGCGCACGGGCTGATCGTCATCGATCTCGACGCTGCCGGCCGTGGCTGGTACATCGATGCCACACCCAGCGATGCGAGCGAGTTCTCGTTCCAGATTGACGCGACTACCTCACGCGCACTCGCCGATAGCGAGGCCTCTGGCCACTACGATCTTTACACCGTTCTCCTGCATGAAGTCGGCCATGCGCTGGGCTTCACCGCGTATTACGCGGCGTTTGCGAACCACATGGTTGAAACAACCAATGGCGTTCAACTCGCGATTGATGGCTGGAATGTCCCGCTTAGCAATGATCGACATCATATCGCCACCTCCTATGCTCCCAACGACCTGCTCGGTGCGACGCTTTCGCCCAGCTTGCGACATTTGCCGTCGGAACTCGATCTCGACTTGCTGCGCGCACTGCTCGCCGCTTCGCTCACCATGCCCTCTGAAGTTAACTACTCGCCGCCCGCAGTCAAAGGCGAAGATTCAAACGACGCCTGGGCCGCGTTTTACCAGTCGCTGGGCGACGATGCGAACGACGACATCGCCGACTTGTTGGGTTCGCTGGCGGGCGAGTGAAGGCAGTTCATCGCCCATTTGGTGAGAGACGAACGAGCAATCGTTTTGATGATCCGATGTTAGGTTCAGTTTCCTCAGAACCCAAACGGCCCGGGCAGGATGTATTCCTAACATGAATCCTGTCATCACTTGCGTTGTTCCCGACGATCCGCCACCACCAGCATCTTGTTCAGATTCACCACCTCCTCTCCATGCCCCTCACTCGACAAATCTAACAGCAATTCCTGAATATCCAACGTGAATAACGGCAGATTCATGATCTGTGCCACTCTCGGCCGCGTCACACCACCCAACTTCGCCAGATGCGTGCGGGTTGCATCGCCAACACGAACTAAGAGCAAAACGGCCTTTTGCAGCACGCTTGCAGAAATGAGTTATGCGTGTTTGTATTCGATATTCGATATCGAGATTCCTCTCAACTACTCCACGACCGCCACGACCGGCAAATGATCCGATGGGAACTTCCCGTCCTTCTCATCCGTCAAAACTTCGTACGAGGCGCACTTTAGTCCGCGGGTGAATATGAAGTCGATCTGTTGCCCTGGCTGAATTTTGCGGAAGCCGTTCCAAGTGGAATCGGGGCCCTTGGGTTTGGTTTGACTTGCGACGCGCGCGTCGACGAGGAACCACGTCGATGCCGCGTCTTTGCCGGTGATTGTTTTGTACGGCGCGCTGCCCAGTGACGAGTTGAAGTCGCCGGTGAGGATGACCGGCAAGTCGCCGGCGAGCTGGGGGAACTTTTCCAGAATCAGCTTGGCGCTTTCGTGTCGCGCAGTCGGCCCGATGTGGTCGTAGTGCGTGTTGGCGACAAAGAACGTCCGCTCGCTCGTCTTGTCCTTGAGCTTGAGCCACGTGACCAACCGTGTGATCGCGGCGTCCCAACCCTTGCTCCCTGCTTCATTCGGTTTTTCGGAGAGCCAGAACTGCCCCTTGTCGAGCACTTCGAAACGGTCGCGGCGATAAAAGATCGGTACGAACTCGCCGCGGTCCTTGCCATCGTCACGCCCCACGCCAGACCAGGCGTAATCCTTCAAGCGCGGCTCCAAGTCCTTGATCTGCCCCGCCTGTGCCTCTTGCAAGCCCAGCACGTCCGGTTGTTCGCGATTGACAATCTCCGCGACCCAGTCCTTGCGGTTGGGCCACGCATTTTCGCCATCGGCCTTGTTGTTGTAGCGAATGTTGAACGACATCACTTTGACCGCTTTGTCAGCGGCCTGTAGCGTTGCGGCAACGAGCACGAGCAGCACGGCGGACACAAGTTTGCGAAGCATGGTTGGGATCCTAGTGAGGATTGAGGGGCGAGTGGAGGTGGGACGTTTAAGAATGATGTTAGTCCACGCCGCGGGGCAGGTGCAAGTTCGCACCCGTGCTCAAGCACTGGCTTAAGACTGCTGCGCGGAGAAGAATCGCAAACGCCCCTGGGGAATCGCTGATGCGATGATGCCGCAGAGGGTCTAATGATTGCCGTTACTGGCGGGGGGCGGTTACGCAGGAGTGGCTCGGGGACTCGCTCATCATCCGCACAAGGCGGATGCGGTCGTGCGTCGCACGCGCTGTCAGCCGAGACTGCCCCCGCGCTAAAATTGACAATCTTCCAGCGAAAGCGCATCGCCGACGAGATACACGGGGTTCTCGGAAAGCTCGAATTCAGCCGCCAGCTCGTGACTCCCACCGAGCATGTCGCAGACCTGGGTCAACTTGCCTTGGCAGCGCAGCGGGGCCGTGCGCCGACTAGTCCAGGCAACAATCGCGGCGCTCCCATCGGCGCGGCGATAGAGCGCGGCATAGCTGTCGCCGGATTGCTTTAACGCTTGAAATTCGGCGCCCCCAGTCAGCCGGATGAACGTGCTCAGCGCGACCAGCGCAGGTTTCGGCGCGCAGTTGTAATGCTCATGCTGCAATAAGCCGAAGTTGTGCTCGTTATAGTCCCGCTGCAAACCGTCATCCTTGAGGTCATACCAAAACACTTTCTCAACCTCCCCCGTCGCTTGCAGCAGCACGAACGTGCGAACGCAATGCCGGGCCTGCGCAGCCAGGCTACTGCCGCCGCTCGTGCGATGCGTGGGATAGCCGATTTCCGTGATCCAGGCTTTGCTTTTCACGCCGGCCGCAGCGACGCGCGCGGCGATGCGGGTGACTTCGCCTGCGAGGTCGGACGACTCCGGCGAGCGGGGATAGCGGTAGGGATGAATCGACCAGGCGTCCAGGGAATCTGGCCCCGCCGTGCGGACCGCGGTGACAATATCGTCCGCGCATCGCGCGCCATATTCGCCGCCGATGCCGACGACGGTCGCGTCCGCGCGCGCAGCCTTAACCGCGGCATACGTCGGTTTCAGCAACTGACCGTAAGCCTCGGCGTCATGCTTGCCCGGTCGCCCGTCCATTCCACACCCGCCGGTCCATTCGTTCCAGACTTCAAACATCGGCACAGTCCCGCGCGTGCGCCGCGCGAGGTCGGCGGCGTAGTTGGCGAAGCCGGTAATCGCTGCCGGTGAATTGGGATAGCCGCCGTCGTCGTAATGCGGGTGGCTATAGTCAAAGATCAAGAGCGGCCGCAGTTTCAACTGGCTCGAACGTTGCAGAAACGCGGCGGCATAGTCCGGCAACGCATACTGGCCCGGCTGCGCTTCGTAACCTCGCCACGAGATTTCGTCGCGATACTGGTCGATCCCATAGCGCAACATCAAATCCATCGTTTCCAGCGGATAGCGATTTTGGCCGTAGTGCGTGCAGACGCCGACGAAATCGGACCGCGCAGCCGTGGTCCCGTCAACCAACGCCGCGCACGCGAATGTCTGGGCGGCTACGACGCGGCCATCTGCAAACAACTCCCACGTGCACGAGTACCAACCCGGCTCATCCAGCGTGAAGCCGGCCGTTGTTGGCGACGGGCCTTCACCGCGCGCGAGTTCTCGGCCAAAAAAACTTGTCGCCACCCAGCGAATGCGCTCGCCGGGGCCGGACGCCCGGAGCGAAACCTTGTCGCCCACGGCATACAAATTGCCAAAGCGGTGATTTTGAACTTCAATCTTCAGCGGTTGCGATTCTGGCTTGCGTGGCTTCACGAGCGCCACATCGTCGATCCACATGCGCCCTGTGCCGACAAAGCCTTTCTCCGGCCGGTCGAACAAAAGGCCTGACAGTTGGCAGGGATAATCGAGGCGGCCGTTGTTATCTCCGCCCCAATGGCTGCTCGGCCCGTCCAATCGCCCCGCGACATATTGCCAGCCGGCAGCGGTCGAGCCTTCCAACTCGAACTGATGCGATTCGCCGCTAGCATCAACAACCCGCATTCGCAACGGAAACGCCGTCCCATCATGTTTCAACCAGAAACCAATTCCCAACCCAGGTGCAGCGAACTCGCACTGGCCCTGGATCTGGACATATTCGAAATCCGGCTTGCCAATGAAGTCATAGTTGACTTGCAACGACGCCAGGCCTTCGTGCCGCTCGCTCGCATCCCGACTCAGCGCCGCCTTGGCCAACTGATCGCCCACCAAAGGCTGCCACTTCAGTTCTGGCGCCTCGAAGTCGTCGAGCATCCGCAGCGGTTCGTAACGGGCTTGCGGAGATGCATCCGCCGGCCAGCATTCAATTGGCCGCCAGGCAGAATCCCCATTCGCCGCACCGGTTGCGGCGAGAATCAACACCCAACTGATCGCGGGGAGACATCGGTTGCGAACTTGCATGTTGCTGTGCCTTGGCAATGCGCCGTTACTTGCTCGTGAGTTCTAGTTTCACTTCGGGATTACGCTTTTCCACGGTTTGCGTCAGCCCCGAAGTCTCAGGGAGCGAATACTTTTGCGGTGTGATCCATGTCTGCTTAATGCCTTCGGGGCTAACTCCGCCGGAGAGTCCGTCGGCCGTCTCTTGGAAACCGGTTGTTTCAACGCACGTGACCGTGACCTTGTGTTCGCCGAGCAGCGCGCCGTCGTCTTTCTCAAACGTCTTCAGTTGGAAATGCCCGCTGGCATCGGTGATCCCGCTCGCGGGGCGACCACCGGCGGCCGGTATGAACATCACCGACGCATTAGGGACCGGGACGCCATCGAGCGTAACGACGCCTGAGACTTTGCCCATCGGCGGACGATCCGATCCGCCACAACCTGCAAACGTCAAAGCCAACAGCGCCGCGCCAAGGTAACCGCAGACGCCGCCACGAAAGTTAGGCCCCAGCATATTCGCCCCCAGGAGAAAAGGTATTACTTGTGAAGTGATTTCGGTTCCGGCCGCACGACGCGCGACCATCTGAACACCGATGATACCCAATCCCGGATTGTCCCCCGTCGAAGCGCTGTGGTCAACTTGCAATGCCGGCGGGCGACGCGCGTTGTGAATATTAGCGCCCTGAATTGCGTGACAACTGGATAGTAAACCAGATGGAGTACTAATTGTTTTGCCGCACCCCTGGAGAGATCTCCCGCGCTGTCGCTGCCCAAAAGTATAGTGAATAGAAATCATGTCGTCAAGACATGATTACAATTTAACGCGCAAATACCGCTGACACGCGCCGCACGCAACCAAAGCAATCTCGCCCCCACCAATGACGGCCAATATTAGCGCCTCTGCGCAATCGTCGCCCCTCCCCCCACGCCCTGCGCCCCGACGACCCCATCGGGCTCGCCCCGATGGTGAGCGAGTCCCCCAGCTACTCCCGCGCAAGCACGCCCCCCACCAATAACGGCGATTATTAGCCCCTCTGCGCAATCCCCGCGCCAGCGATTTCCAGGGGCGTGAACGGCCCTGGGGAATCGCTGACGCGATGATAGCGCAGGCGATGCCGAGCGTGACGTGCGTTGTAAGCGAAACACCCCGGCGGAACCGCCGCCGCGGTGATTGCGCGCGGCCCTAATAATCGCCGTTATTGGTGGGGGGCGGTTGCGCGGAAGTTGTTGAGGGGGACTCGCTCACCATCGGG
>CAUJKE010000194.1 GCA_963205385.1 Planctomycetota bacterium
GCGCCCCGCGGCGGCGGCCATGCCTCGCGGCACTCCAGCCCTCCCCGGCGGCGAATCGCTACGGCGCAACTTCATCGCATCGACTTTCGCATGGGCCAATTCGTGAATTGCATCTAACGCTGGAGTTAAGCGGCGCGCGGATTTCCGCGCGTCCGCTTGGACGATTGGTTAGCCGCGTCAGCGGATCCTAGTGGCTTCTACGGTTTCACCATCATCGGTGTTGATGAGTTTGTCATCGCACGCAACGATGTTCGTCGTCGGCAGCCAGAGCGCGGAATAAATCGCGTCTACGCCGTCTACCTGCCAAACGGAGCCGTCTTCCAGTACGACGATCTCCCCGTCAGAGGAAACGCTCTTGACCCAATGCCCATCTTCGCAGTACGCGAACGCAGGTGCGGCAAATGCCGTAAACGCGAATGCCGCAAGTAGTCTCGCCCCATGCTTGTTCATGTAACCCCCTTTGATGGCTAACGCCCAAACTCAGCCGACCCCGCGCCGTAGCGAAGCGAAGGCGTGGGGGTCGGCTGGAGTGCCTTGTTAGGTTGATTTGCCAAAACTCTCTCTCGATTGCTTTACAAGGCTTGCCAGAAGTTCGCGCTGCTTGCCGTCAGGTGCAGCCTCCATGCGTAGCCGGTATTGCCGCCATTGCGATTCGTAGGCCAACGTCTCGAAGCCAGCCTCTTTTAACAACTCGTCGTGTTCGTTGGTCTTCGGGAGTTTGACCGTCATGATGATGTGCGCCTTGCGCGGCATGAACGTGACGAAGTTGAGCGGCGCACCGTTGACCTCAAGGCCAATGTAGTGCTTGTTGTATTTGAGCACCGCCTTTGGCTCTACTTCTTTGATGATGCCAAGTAGCTGGTCTGTAACAGTGAGGGTCTTTTTTGAGCCTCTTGTTTCCCAGAACGTCCGGTCAGTTGGTTCTGCTACTGGCTCGTCTTCATCAACTAGCCCATAAGTGATTTCGTCGAGGACTTTGACGAAAGTTATTGCGTATTCTTCTCCGATTTTATATGCCGTCATTTTGAGGGCGATGAGCGGAATAGCACCATTGAACAGCTGTATGACGTTAAGAAAACGCGAAGTGATTTCCTCTGCCACTATGACCGCCGCATGCTCATATTGCGGGTATCTTTTACGCTCAATGTCCCAATACTCGATGGTGCGGATAATGTGACTTTCGTCTGTTGCACCAAGCTGTATTTCTACTTCATATCTTTTTAGGCTGTCTGGGTCTTGAAGCAAAAGATCAAGGCGACCTGCATTGCGCTGTAGCCTTTCTTTGTCTTTTAGCAATAAGTCGCCAAGCCCAAGAATGGACGGGTCGTTTGCGATTTGATCTTGAACCCACTTTTCAGTGAGTTTCTCGTTTCGCCGCATTGATACAGACTCTAGCTTCACGCGCTACTTTCTCCTATCAACCTAACGCTTGAACTCAGCCGACCGAAACCGCGTAGCGGTTTTGGGTCGGCTGGAGTGAATTGTTAAATGCCATACTCACGCTCTACCTTCGCTACTCGAACGCGAAAAGTCGAATACCACTTTTGGTGTCCAAATTTTTGAGCTGTTTGGTGTTCAGCATTGCGTTTCCAGTTGTGAATTGCCTCTTGGCTATTCCAATAGGAGACAGTAATACCCAGCCCGTCTCTTGCTGATTCCACCCCTAGGAATCCAGGTTGTTTGGAGGCCAACTCGACCATCCTTGCGGCCATCTCGCTATAGCCGTTATCGCCATCTGTGCGATGGCTGCTGAAAATAACCGCGTAGTATGGCGGTTTGGGCGTTTGAGCGATTTCAGACATGCACAGAACCCTTATGGCATTTAACGTCAATGGTGAGCGGCCGGCCCGCTCAGGACGACGAGCGCAACAGCTTCACTGGCCGGTCCGCTCCACCTATGTGTTAGATGCACCACGGATCCAGGCCCTCTCCGCGCCTCGCAAATGATCCACGGGACCCGGCCCCGCGCCGACCCACCGCACGACTCCAGGCCTCCCGAATCGCCGCCGATTGCCCGCAGACGGCGGCGCCCCGCGGCGGCGGCCATGCCTCGCGGCACTCCTGAACCGCCCCGGGTTTTGAGGAGGCTCCAACCTTTGAGAGGATGGAGTCATGAGCAAGCAGACAAGGTTTTCCCCGGAGGTCCAGGAGCGTGCGGTACGCATGGTCATGGAGTCGCGGGATCAGTACGAGTCACAGTGGGCGGCGATCGAGTCGATTGCGGGCAAGATCGGTTGCACGGCCGAGACGCTGCGACGCTGGGTGCGCCAGCATGAGCGCGACAGCGGTCAGCGCGAAGGGATGACGACGGCCGAAGCCAAGCGGATCAAGGATCTCGAGCGCGAGGTCAAGGAACTGCGGCGAGCCAACGAGATCCTGAAGTTGGCCAGCGCGTTTTTCGCCCAGGCGGAGCTCGACCGCCGGCTGAAATGATGATGAAGTTCGTCGACGAGCATCGCGACGTTTATGGGGTCGAGCCGATCTGCAAGGCATTGCAGATTGCCCCGTCGGGCTACTGGCGACATGCGGCCCGGCGACGCTGCCCGCAGTTGCGATGCGAGCGGGTGCGAAGCGACGAGGCCCTGATGCCACGCATCAGCGAGGTCTGGCAGTCGAACCTGCAAGTCTACGGCGCAGACAAGGTGTGGCGCCAGCTCGTCCGTGAAGGCGTGAAGGTGGCTCGCTGCACGGTCGAGCGCCTGATGCGCCGTCTGGGCCTGCAAGGGGCGCGCAGAGGCAAGGCGGTGCGCACGACGGTGAGCGACCGTGCGGCGCCGTGTCCGCTGGACCGGGTGAATCGGCAGTTCAAGGCGTCGCGCCCGAACGAACTCTGGGTGAGCGACTTCACGTACGTGTCGACCTGGCGGGGCTGGTTGTACGTGGCGTTCGTGGTGGACGTCTTTTCGCGGCGGATCGTTGGCTGGCGGGTAAGCCGTTCGATGCATACCGAGTTCGTTCTGGACGCGCTCGAACAGGCGCTGTACGACCGGCGCCCCGATGGCGACGGCAGCCTGACCCATCACAGCGACAGGGGCTCGCAGTACGTCTCGATTCTGTACACCGAGCGGTTGGCCGAAGCCGGCATCGAGCCCTCAGTGGGCAGCAAGGGCGACAGCTACGACAACGCCCTGGCCGAGACCATCAACGGGCTCTACAAGGCCGAATTGATCCATCGTCGCGGGCCCTGGAAGACCCGGGAAGC
>CAUJKE010000195.1 GCA_963205385.1 Planctomycetota bacterium
CCATCCGGGCGAGCCGGATGGGGTCTTGGTCGCAAGCGCGATTGTCAAAACTTGGGTAATGACACGAACGGGGCGCTACCGCAGCTTTTGAAATACATTCACGAGCATTCCGGCCGGATCGCGCACCAGAAAATGCCGCTCGCCCCACGATTCGTCGCAAATTTCCCGCTCGATCGGCGCGCCAAGTAATCTCGCTTGAGCAAAATAGGCGTCGACATCGTCCACTTCCAAGTTGATGAACGCCCCCTCGCCTACGTAAGCCGCATGCAGCGCCGGCGGTTGCGAAGGATGCTGCGGTGCGAGCAGGCCGATTTCCACCCGCGCGTGCGGCGTGCGCAAATGCAAGTACCAATCTGATTCGTACACGGCGATGAAGCCAAACAGTTCGCCGTAGAACATCCGGCATTCCGCTAAGCGCGTGGTAATGATGCCGACGGAGAGATGCTCGACGCTCATTGCTTACACGCTCAAGAATTCTTCGAGCGCATCGCGCATCACCCCGGCGTCAGGCTCGACGCCGGTCCAGATTTTGAAGCCGATGACCGCTTGATTCACCAACATGCCTAAGCCATCGAGCGTCGTGGCGCCGTGGGCGGCCGCTTCGTGTAGAAAGCGTGATTCCGCCGGATTGAAGATCACATCCGCCACGACCAGGCCTGAATGTAGCGTATTTGCATTGACCGGCACGCGCGCGCTCGGATCGCAGAGCCCGATGCTGGTCGCGTTGATGAGCACGTCGCACTCCAGCGGCACGTCGTAGTTGCCTTTCCACTCGATATATTGTGAAGCGATCGGCACGCGCTCGATGAGCAGTTGGACAAGTTCCTGACCGCGCTGGGCATGACGATTCACGATGTTGATTTCCGCCGCGCCGCTGAGGGCGAGTTCCACGGCAATCGCCCGCGCAGCGCCGCCGGCGCCAAGCACCACGATCTTCTTGCCGCTGGGATCGGTTACGTCGCGCAGCGATTGGACGAAGCCTTTGCCGTCGGTATTTTCACCTAGCAGTTTGTCCCCCTCGCGATAAACGCAATTCACAGCCCCCATCAATTCCGCCGCCTGACTCAGCCCGTCCAAGAGCGGGATCACGGCGACCTTGTGGGGAATGGTGAAGTTGCCGCCGCGAAAGCCCATCGCCCGCATCCCTCGCACGGCATCCGTGAGATTCTCCGGCGACACTTCCAGGGTGAGATAACGCCAATCGAGTCCGGTTGCCACAAAGGCCCGCTCCATCATGAACTGCGTGGGATTACCGGCGACCGGCTGGCCCATGCAAGAGACGATTTCTTGTAGCGCGTGCGACACGATTGCGACCTGTCCAAGGGGTGATGGAATCGGTGTATTCTGAACCATCGGCATCGGCCGTGCAATCAGCGCTGGCGGCGCGCGAGAACCGCGCGACTTTTCGCGGTTGCAGCTAGGCGCATCGCACTGCGCAATCAGGCTAAGACGTATGTCGATCTTGCGTCTCCTCGTTGCCTTGCTCGTCGCGTGGCTCATTTTGGCCGACTGCGCACTCGCGCGGCACGCGCCGACGTTTCCCCAACCGCTCTCGGCCGTGATGCTCGGCATGCTCCTGGGTGAAATGGCGCTGGTCGCTTCGTGGGCGGCGTGCGCCCGACGGTCGTGGATCGTGCGCTCAGCCGTTGCCTGGTCGTGCGCCGCCCTACTAGCGTGGCCGGCGTCGGTTTTCAGTGGTCCATCCTGGCAGGCGTGGGCGGGGCTATTGCTCATCTATAGCGCCGTCGTGGCTTTCTGTTGGAAGCTGTTGCACGCCAACGGCTATCACTGGGAGTGGCCTGGTCTTGCAGCGACTTCCCCCGCCAGACGCTTGCAACCGCACCAGTTTTCACTCGCCTGGATGATGGAGGTGCTGACGCTGTCGGCTGCGACGCTCGGTTTGGGTTCATGGTTAGCGCTTCCCAGTATTCAACCGTGGATCGCTGCCGTCTCCGCCGCGCTGCTCGCGCCGCTCGTGCCGCTGGCCATGTTTGCGCTCCTCGTCGAGTCGCACGCCGGGTTATGGCGTGTGACGTTGGTCTTCGTGCTGCCGCTCGCCGTCGCCGCTTTGGCGATTCTCAATGGCGCCGATCTGGCGAAATTTTTGGCGGTCATCGCTGGCACAGAGCTCCTGCTCGGACTCTTGGCAGGCGCCATCATCGCCGTCGCCGGCGGCAATTTGCGGTTCGTCGGACCCGAAGAAAAGGCAACGCCGACGGCAATCGTTTCTTAGAGGTGACGCGAGGGAAAGGGTATAACTGTCAGCGGCCTCGTCCGCCACCGATTCATACTGCTGCTGGATCGACGAACACAACACTTGGCAAGACTCCGGTCATCCTCGCGAAGTGCGAGATGTTAAATGTCAACAAGTGAGTAACGGCATGAGTCTGGCACACCGCAACCAGACGAGCGTCATGTACTTGCTTGCCAATAATTCCCAGTGATTCAACAATCGCTTTCCAAGCTAGGAAAATGCCCGGCGTTTCCACTAAGAGTGGGAATATCGCCTCGAAGACCGCGGCTTTCACTTGCACTTCCGCGGCCGACAATCCCAAGCCATTGAGTGAAGTCGCGCGAGTTCCCATGTTGCGAAATTCAACGAGGTTCTGCGCTGTGACGTGCAGCAACTCGCCGCGTCGATGAAGTTCCAATACGGCACTTGCGGCCTGCGTGTGAAACGGGTCCGCGGTGTTCGCCAATCGTCCCAGAACGCTGGTATCCACCAAGTACGCCATTATTCGTACAGCCCCTCGCTGCTGACTGCTTCGTGAGATAGGGCCACGCCACAATCTGTCGCCGCTTCGAGCAAGCGACGCTCCCACTCGTCTTGTGGCTGGATTGGCGAATCCACAGGGAGGAAACGCTCACGCAAAGCGTCTAAGACTAGAACTTCAGGCGCCACTCCTTGTTGGTTAGCTAGTGCCTTGAGAGCGGATTCGAGTTCCGAGTCGAGTGTGATGACCATTCTTTCTCTCCTTCATGGCGGCGCCCTTTCGATCCAGTCGCAAGAGGCTGAAGCCGCCGACCGAATTGTATTCATTATACTTTCAACTGTCACGGTTGGGCAGTGATTGTCAGGCGTCCTGGCTTGTCCCGCCCGGAACAATCAGTCGCCTTGAGCGAGGTTCGCTTTCATGGCCGCTATGTGCTCTCCGTGCTTTGATTCGCACATACGGCGCCACGAACTGGCTGCGATGTTCAAAGCTTCCGCGATCGGTGTCCGGTTTGGCATGCACTGGCTCGACGAGATCCTCAATCACGAAGCCTGCCCGGCACATGCCTCCCAACAGTTCTTCCCACCGATGCAAAAACTCCAACGTTCCCTCTTCGCGATGCTTGCTCCCAACGACCGGCGGCAGCGCGCCGCTGCGATAATACGGCTCGAGCAATTCGTATCCACGCGCCGTGGGATTGACGTCTGCCTGTAAGCTCGTGGGCGACTTGTGCTGGCTGATATAAAGACCGCCGGGCGCAAGTACACGGGCGACTTCCCGATACACGGCGAGCACGTCGGGAACGTAACAGGTGCTAACGGGATGAATCACCAGGTCGAACTCGCTGGCGCGCAGCATCGGCAGCGCATCCATCGACGCTTCGACCGTGCGCAGTTCCAACTGCCGCGCAGCGGCCACTCGGCGATCGAGCGCGAGCATCGCGGGGCTGATGTCCACCACCGTCACAAGCGCGCCGGCGCTGGCATAAATCGGCCCATGTTTGCCCCCTCCAGCGCCCAGGCATAAGAGTCGCCGGCCGCGAATATCGCCCCCCAGCCAGCCCAGCGGATCGACCTGCGCGAGCGGATCGATGAACTGTTCATCCTTTGCGGGACGGGTGAAGCGCTGTCCCTCCTCGACCATCGCATCCCACGCGCGGCGGTTGTGGTCGTGGATGGGAGAGGGCGGATCGGTCACGAGGAATTCCTTGTCGGCATCACTACTTTGCGTGATGAAATCCCTGCGCGGAGTTGTGCGGACTACACTACTCTGACGAACGGCACGCAGGAGTGTGTCTGCTACTAGGTCGAAACATCGGTCTTGAGAATCCGGAATTCCAATCCCTTGATTGGCGCGCCGCCGTTGTGAAACGTGAGTCCACCGAAATGAAAGTTACTCATGGCGACGTGCGTGTGGCCGAAGTAAACATGCCGGAGGCCGTTCTGTGGCCCATGCCCGACATCCTCCAGGTACGCTACAATCCGCGCGGCGACCTGCGATTGAGGGTTCGCTAACTGTCCGGCCAGTTTGTGCAGGCGGGCTTGAACCGCCAGGTCGTACAGCAAGTTCCGCACCGGGCCGCGACGCTTCTCGTCGTGATGCCACCGTTGCCGTCGCAGCGCCAGCTTCGCCGCCGTCATGTTGGCGTCGGCCACGTCGCCATGCAAAAACAGGCTATGGCCCAGGCGGACATAATCATCGTACCAGGCCAGGTTGGGCGTCCCCGCGGATAGACGATCCAACTCGGCGACGAACTTGCGGTTCGAATCGTGATTGCCCAGCACGAAATGGAACTGGCAATTCGGGTGTGGCTCGATAAACTCTTCCAGCCACTTCCGCGCGGCCTTCACGGTCTCGTCGACCGATTTGAGCGTCGACCAGCGAAAGTCGAAGATATCGCCGCCGAGTACAAAGGAATCCGCGGTGCGCGCCGCAGCACACAAATCGTCGCGATAGCGATCAGCGTGCGATCGCCGCGAGAACAAATGCAAATCGGAAATGAAATAACTGTTTTGCGACATGAGCCTCGGTTCGAAGAGTCCTTGGCCAATTATACCGGCGCGCGTGCCCCAGCCCAGACCCGGTGACGTTCTGGCCGGTGTTCCGTTAAGATTCGTTAATCCTACCGCATCTCGGCAGTCGCACATTGCTAGACTGAAAGCCGACATCTTTGGCGGAGAGCCGCATTCCTCGCAGTAATTCAATGAATTGTCCATGAAAGAGCGTGAAGCGAAGTCGCCGGTGACCGACGGTCTTACAATTTCGCCGGCCTTCGATTTGGTCGTCGAGTCTGCTCAGGTTCCCCCAGAGCACGCGGTCGTCAACCTGCGAACGATCCAGATCTGCGGGATTGCCCTCCTGCTGGGCGTCGCGGCGGCATTTGTCGCGCAAGCGCTGATGGGCCTGATCGCGCTCATCACCAACCTGGCATTTTTTGGGCAGTTTTCGCTGGCGCACACGCGTCCCGCCGATGCCGTACCGCACTTGGGGTGGTTCGTCGTATTCATTCCGATCGTCGGGGCGCTCCTCGTCGGCGTGATGGCCCGCTACGGCTCCAAGGCGATTCGGGGGCATGGCATCCCGGAGGCGATGGAGACGGTGCTCACCAACGAGAGCCGCATTCCCGCCCGCATCACCTTTCTCAAGCCGATCTCCTCCGCGATCTCGATTGGAACCGGCGGCCCGTTTGGTGCGGAAGGCCCGATCATCGCGACCGGCGGCGCGCTCGGCTCGGTTGTTGGACAGTTCCTGCATACGACCTCTGTCGAACGAAAAATCCTACTGGCCGCCGGCGCCGCGGCCGGCATGGCAGCGACGTTCGGGAGCCCTGTCTCGGCGGTGCTGTTGGCGATTGAGCTGTTGTTATTTGAATTTCGCCCGCGCTCCATGATCCCCGTCGCTATGGCCGCGTCATCCGCCGCAGGCGTGCGCATGGCCCTGGAAGGGGCGGAACCGGTGTTCGCCATGTCGCCGCTGGCGTCTCCGTCGCTTGCTGCGATTGCGACGTACATCTTGCTAGGCGGCATCATGGGGATGATCGCAGTTCTCGTGACGAAAATTGTCTACGTGATCGAGGACAGTTTCGAACGCCTTCCGGTCCACTGGATGTGGTGGCCGGCAATTGGCGCGATCGCCGTCGGCGTTGTAGGTTACTTCGCACCCGATACGCTCGGCGTAGGCTATTACAATATCAGCAACATCCTGTCCGATCGCCTGACGATTCCAGCGATGCTGTTCTTGTGCGGTATGAAATTTATCTCCTGGTCCATCTCGCTCGGCAGCGGCACTTCCGGCGGCACACTCGCGCCGCTCTTCACGATCGGCGGCGGCGCCGGCGCTGTGCTGGGGGCGAGTATTGCGTCGCTCGCTCCGCTGCTTGGAGTGGACGTGCGCATCGCCGCGCTCGTCGGCATGGCCGCCATCTTTGCCGGCGCATCGCGCGCGATGCTCGCTTCGGCCGTGTTCGCGTTTGAAACGACCTTGGAGCCCGCTGGCATCTTGCCGCTCTTGGGCGGTTGCGCCGCGGCTTACCTCGCCGCGAGTTGGCTTAATCGTAACTCGATCATGACCGAAAAAATTGTCCGTCGCGGAATTCGCGCCCCAGGCGAATATGAAGCGGATTTGCTCGAACAGGTGTTGGTGCGGAATATCGCGACTCCTCACGTCGTCTCGCTGCGCGGCGAGGACCATCTTGAAACGGTTCGTAATTGGCTGAACTCGCGGGCGCCGGGAACGACCCATCAAGGTTTTCCCGTGCTGGATGAGCGCGGCCTGCTAACCGGTGTGGTCATGCGCCGGGATGTGCTCGACGTTGCCAACGACTCCCGCGCCAAAGTTAAGGACCTGATTCGAACCTTGCCCAAATTCGTCTACGACGATTGCACCGCCCGGCAAGCGACCGACCACATGGTCAATCATAGCATCGGCCGTCTTCCCGTCGTGAGCCGCGCCACACCTTCCAGACTCGTCGGCATCGTCACCCGTAGCGACATTCTCTCGGTCTACCGCAGCCGCGTGCGTGAGAAGGAAATGCAAACACCCAGTTTGAATCTCATCTCTTTGTGGCGCAAACAGCCCCGGCGGGATTCCTCGCCGCCGCTGCAACCGACGGCCGCCGACGACGAAAGCTAATACTCCTGCCGTTCGAAGTAGATGCATGTGCCGATCAACACGACGCCGATAAAGAGCAGCCCGCTCCAAACCGGCGCCCACGGGTTGAGCTCGCGGCGCGCGGAACTGATCTCGTCGCTACCCCGTTCGGTAGCGCTGGTCGTCGTGTCGCCGGAGACGAGATACTCAAATGTGCGATCCATTTCGCCTGGCTTGGGGAAGATCGTATACAGCGGCCAGACGCCGTAGTGATACGCAATTTCGATCCACGATAGCCGCGGGCTCAGCCGCTCGCGCGAGCGCCCGCCGGCCTCCTCATACACACTGACGCGCGTCCCCCGGTCGGCCACGAGCAGCTCGCCGCTGCGTCGCCAGGCGACTGCCGAGATGTTTCCTTGCCCCGCAACCGGCGGCCTGCTCCAGGCGTCTTGCTGCGCGTCGTACATCCAGAGCGTGCCTTGATGAAACAAGACCGCGAAGTGCGCGCCATCTGCGGCGGCGACGACAAACCGCGGCGTGCCGCCAGGTTCAGGCGACGTCGTGGACAACTCATGGAGCGACGTTGCATCGAGCACCTGCAACCGCCCATCCTTCCGCGCAATGACAACTCGCCCGCCAGCCAGACCGAGCGCGAGCGACTCACGGTCTTCCACGTCCAGGTCGCGTTTAACCGCGATTTGAAATTGCCCCTGCGCGTCGCGCGCCAGGCGCGTGAGTTGGCCGCGCGTGTATAACAGCAAGTCGCCGGTTTGCGGATCCAGAGCCGCGGCCGATTTCGGCCCCAGCACGAGTCCCTCCGGCGTCACCCGTCGAAACGGTCCGCTTGTCGGCAGCGGCACTTCAAAGCCCAATACCTTGACCGGACGTTGCTCCGCAAGCGGATCCCCTTGCAGGCGAAACACGCCGAGATTCCCCGCCAGAAGGACCGAGCCTGCCGGCTCGCGAAACATGGCGAACGTCCCCATCGGCGGCGCGACCCCGGCGTGATAGTCCCAGTCATCAGCGGCGCGGCCCACGCCCAGCGTGACGGAAGCCGCCGGGCCAAAAGGGCGTTGAATCGCGTAGATTTCTTGCTTGTTGGCATCGTACACCGGGCCAATCATGGGGGGCATCATGGGCATCAAGTACGTGAACATGCGAAACTCGACCTGCTGTTCCGAGAGGAACACTTCATCCCAGGAGCGCGTCGTCGCGTTCCAGGTATGCACATAGTTCTGTTCATTGACCGCCAACATATCCTCGCCGACCGGCACGATGCTGTGGAAGCGATTGCGATTGATGAAATTGTTTTCCAGAAACAGTTTGGAAGTTCCGAGCGAAAAGCAGAGCGCCCAAAACAGCATGGCTGCGATGATCGACATCAGCGCGCCGCGATACACGACGCCCGCCGCCATCGACACCGCGAAATACACGGCGAACGCAAACACCTGCATCGGGATGAGCCACAGCATGCGCGCGTCCCAGAGATTAAACCGCAGCCCCAAAATCAACCACAAACCAACCACCAGGTACGACACGATGACCAGAATGTAAGCGCAGCCGCCGAGGTATTGCGACGTTAACAAGAGCGAGCGCGAGATCGGTTTTGAGAGCAGCAAATGCAGTTGGCCGGTATCGAACATTCGTGGAATAATCGGCGAGGTGACGAGAATCGCCGCCAGGATTCCGGCGCCGCCAATGATCCATTTGGTGAGCGTGTTGATGACTTGTTGCACGACGCGATGCAATTGCTGTTGGCGAAATGGCAGCGGCGCGTCGGCGTTGATATCCCACCAGCCGTAGGTCATCACCAACGAAGTCGCGGGGCTGGGCTCGATCAAGTCCGCGTATGCTTGCTCGACGAGCAAGCGGTTGAAGCGCCCCAGTTCCTCCGGCGGCAAGTCCGCGCGATTCTCGCGCAAGAACTGATTCCCTTCCCGGCCTAAATCAACGCCTTGCCAGGCCTCCGCATCGTACAGGTCTGAGCGTTCCAGCGCGCGATTTAGCCCCGCCTGAAACTCGCGGCGCGTCGCCAGATATTTCCCCATCGAATCGGGATTGCGCGCCTCTGGCAATTTGAGATTCGCCACCTGCTCGCGCAGTTCAGCGTCGAACGATTCCCAAATGCGTTTCCCCGGCGAAGGTGCGGCGGCCCGGCCTTGCTCGGCGATCCGTTGGGCGAGCGCGTCCCAATCGCTCACTTCCTGCTCCGAGATGCGCGTCGTCATCACCTGCCGAAAACTCAGCGGCGCGACCGCGGCCAGCCCGAGCGTCACCAGCGCGAGCACCACCCACAGCACCGGCGAGCGGAGCGTTTCGCGAAACGAATCTCGAATCACGGCCCAGTACGGTCTCATAGCAGCGATGGTGAGTTGGCGATCATGGTTAGAAATGCGTCTTCCAGACTCACGCGCCGCCGGGCAACGCCGACAATGCTGACTTCCGCCCCGCGGAGCCGGTCGATCATCGCATCGAGTTCGCGGACTTCGGCAAACCGCACCGTGACGCGGCAGAGCCCGTCGGACCAGGCCAGGTTTTCCGGTTGGCAGGTTGCGAGCGCCGCCGCGATCGACTCTTGAGCGCCGCGCAGTTCCAGTTGAAACTCGAGCGCTGCTTGCTGCGTGACTTCGGCGATCGGCCCGATAAAACGCAGTTGCCCTTGGTCGAGAATCGCGACGCGATCGCAGACGAGTTCCACTTCTTGCAGTATGTGACTGTTAAGAAAGATTGTCCGTCCTTGCCGCTTCAGTTCATTCAACACGTTGCGAACATGCGAGCGGCCGACCGGGTCGAGTCCGTCCGTCGGTTCGTCGAGAAAGATCAACTCGGGGTCGTGCAACAAGGCTTGCGCGAGTCCCAAGCGCTGGAGCATGCCTTTGGAATATTTTTTCACGCTGTCTCGCGCCCGCTCCAAGAGGCCCACGCTGGCCAAGAGCGCATCGCGTTTGGCGCGGATTGTGGAAAGGGGCAAGTGGCTCATTTGGCCGTACAAATCGAGCGCGGAATAGGCGTTGTGATGCGGCGGGATCCGCAAATGTTCGGGCAAATAACCGATTTTCAGGCGACTAGCGCGCGAGCCGACATTGCTCCCCAGCAGCGCTGCCTGACCGCGCGTGCGGCGGATGATGCCGAGGAGAATCTTGATGAAGGTCGTTTTACCAGCGCCATTGGGGCCCAGCAGCCCAAAAATTTCGCCCCGCGCCACCGACAGCGACACGCCCCCCAGCGCGTGGATCGACCGCCGCCCCCACCAGCCTTGGCGGTAGATCTTGTGCAACTCGTGCGCTTCAATGGCAGCGGAATTACTCATAAGCGTGAGGAGTCAGCGCGCGAATTGCGAATCAGCGCGTGTGAAATGTCCCGTGGAAATTGGCCAAACGTCGTGAAAGTCGGCGAAACTGTGTCTACAACTTCCCTTGTGGGGAGTCCGCCACTATGCTCAAAGTAGTCTGCGACCGCGGCGAACGAAGTCTTCGGGCGGCGGCGCAAGGCTGCGGTAATATACCTTCTTCTCGCGTCTTGGGATTCAACCATGTTCCCCCGCCGTACCCTCCGTTGGCCGATCACCCTGGGGGTGGTGATGATCGTGCTGCTGGTGGCGCTCACGGTGGGCTGGGTGCTGCTCTCGGTCGCAGGCGCCTTCACGGACGCCCAACGGGCCGGATTGTACTGGGTCTTGCTTTCTGTCGGTTCGATCGTGCTGATTTTTGTGCTTGTGGGAACGGTGCTCTATTTGTCGCTCAGTATCAAGGCCATCAATCTTAATCGCCGGCAATCCAATTTTATTGATAGCGTCACCCACGAATTAAAGTCCCCCATCGCTTCGCTGAAGCTTTACCTGCAAACCCTCAACCGTCACGCTACGAGCGCCGAGGAACAACAGCAGTTCTACGTGGGCATGTTGGAAGATGTGGAGCGGTTGGACGCTCTCATCAACCACCTTCTCGATGCCGCGCGGCTGGAAAAAGTGCCGCTAGAGGCCGAGATTGAAGACGTGCCGCTCCTGACGATGTTGCAAGAGACCGCAGCGAGCGTCGCGCTTCGGTATCGCGTGCCGCGCGAGACGGTCCAGGTGGAAGGCGAACCGTGCATCGTGCGGGCGCAACGGGCCGATCTGGAGATGATCTTTCGCAACCTGATCGACAACGCTATTAAATATGGAGGCTCGCCGCCGGCCGTGCGGATCTCGGTCGCGCTCGGAGGGGATGACCGCGCGCTCGTGCGGATCGCGGACAATGGCGCTGGCATTGCCCCGTCCATGCGGCGCAATATTTTTGGCCGCTTCGAGCGCTTGGGGCTGGAACTCGAACGCTCCAAACCAGGGATCGGACTGGGCCTGCACATCGTGCGCACGCTGACGCACCGGCTCAAGGGAAAAGTGCGCATTCGTGACAATGACCAAGGAACCGGCACCGTCTTCGAGGTCAGTCTTCCGGCCGAGAAGGATCCGATCGAAACCCAATCGCCTGTGACAATCCCGCACCCTCCAGTTGCTCCCGACAATTCCCACCTTTCCCAAACGAATAACTGAGCTCCGTGGCCCCAGGTTCCAGGGATGCTCGATTTGCGCGAAGTTTCATGAACAGCAAAAAATCCATTCTCGTGGTTGAAGACGAACGCCACCTCGCGGTGTTGATCAAGTACAACCTCGAGCACGAAGGCTACCGCGTCACCACGATGGCCGATGGTCCCACCGCCGTGAAGTTCATGGAGGAGCACGGCGACGAGGTCGATTTGGTGATCCTCGATTTGATGCTCCCCGGCATGAGCGGTTATGCGGTTTGCGAGCAATTTCGGGCCAACGGATATGCCATGCCGGTGCTGATTCTCTCCGCCCGCACGCTCAGCGAGGATCGCACGCGAGGCTTCGACGTGGGAGCGAACCAATATCTCTCCAAGCCGTTCGATCTGGACGAACTGCTGTCGCGCGTGCGCAATCTCATTACGCACTTTCCACGCCCCAAAGGAGCGCCGAAGTTCGGCGCGGTGGAAACTTTCGAGTTCGACGACGCGCACATCAACTTCGCCACGTTTGAGGTTAGCGTTCGCGGTCAGGCGATGCGGTTGACGCAACTGGAAATGAAACTGTTGCATTACTTCGTCGCGCACGAAGGCCGCGTCATTCCGCGTCAAGAACTGCTCGAGGAAGTGTGGGACATGCCGGGGCACGTCGCCACCCGCGCCGTCGATCAGTTCATTCGCAGGCTCCGCAAGACCTTCGAAAAGGACCCGGCGAACCCCGAGCACTTCTTGACCATTCGAGACGCCGGCTATCGCTTCGTGAGCGGCAACAAGGTTGCAATCGCGGAAGAGGGCGATCCACCAGCGAGCCTCCGCAAATCGGATGAAGCAGGTCCATGACGCACTAGCTAGCCGCTAGTGTCCGCCTGAGCTTCATCCAATTCGCGGGATGTAACGCCTTCGGCGTCGAACTGCGCTCGCTTCACAAGCGCGTTCTAACGCTGCTCGCCCCCCAACGTCTTCTGCTTGTAATCCACAACATTCCACGCCAGGCCGGTGACTTTCATCAGGCGGATGATGTTGTACGTCAGGTCGAACTCCCACCACTTGTGGCCGTGCGGGGCCATGCGGGGATAAGCATGGTGGTTGTTATGCCAGCCTTCGCCGTAGGTGACTAGTGCGACAAACCAGTTGTTGCGGCTATCGTCGCTCGTTTCGTAATTCTTGTAGCCCCACATGTGGCTCGCCGAGTTCACCAACCACGTGGCGTGCAGCACCAGCACCAGGCGGACAAAAATGCCATATACGACGAACGACGCCGCCATGGGCCAGCCCCCCAAAGCGTAGCCGGCGCCCATCAGGATCAGCCCCAAGATGAAATGGGACGGCAGGAACATCGCCGCGATCCAGTTGAGTCCTTTGTCTTTCACGAGGTCCGGCGCCCAGCGGCGAACGTGACGTTCGCGCTCTTCCCCTTGCAGCGTGTATGCGAGCCAGAACATGTGGCTCCACCACGGGCCATCGTGCGGAGAGTGCGGGTCGCCAGGCTGATCGCTCAGGGCGTGATGCTTGCGGTGATTGGCGACCCAGTCGATCGCCGAGCCTTCGCCCGCCAAACCGCCGATCACTCCCAGGATCCAACGAACCGGTTTGCTCGTCTGAAAACTGCCGTGCGTGAGCAAACGGTGGAACCCCAGCGTGATGCCGACGCAACCGGTCAGCCAGTGCAGGGCCACCGTCAAGATGATCGCCTGCCAAGTGAAGGTCCAAATCGCGGCAATCGCGCCCACATGGAGCGCCCCCAGCCAGAGCACCACCGGCCAGTTCATCGTCGCCTGCGGCTCCGGCCCGGAGTTGGGTTCGTTTTCTCGGCGGCGCTCGTTACGCCGCCGCTCTTGACGTAACAGCGATTTCTTCTTGGCAGCTTGCTTCCCCGTCAGTTTGACAGGGGCTAACGACTCGAATGCAGTAACGGGACTCGGTTCGGCGGCCGATGACATGTGCGACAACTTTCGGATGCGCTCCCCTGCTTCCATAATTGATTGCAGGCGGCGCGGTAGGAGCCGATCCCCACAATGCGAAACCACCTCGTTTCGCCTTGGATCGGCGTCGTCCGCACTCCCTGAGAGCGGCGACGAGAGCATGGTATCACTGATCGTCGTCCGTAAGGTTTTTGCAATGTCGAAGGTGTGTAATAGTTGCGTAATTCTTCAGGCGAAGTCCCTCCAGTGCGGGTGAAAACGAGCCTGTGGACGCTGAAATCGCCCGCTCTACGACGTCGCCTCGCTTAGTTCGGCCATAGACTCTCGCGCGAGTTTCCAAGCACGACGCGCCACTTGCTCAGACGATTCGCACCGCTTCGCGACCGACAGCAACCCGTAATGCGCGAGCACGGCGGGGAGCAGTTCGCCAATTTTGACGGGGCCTGACACTTGGGGTGAAACACGAACCGGAGCGGACCAGGCACTTGAAGTTCGGACCATGGTGTGTGTCCTTATGTTCAGGTATTGGGCGGTACGTCCAAATTGTAGCAATCAGTGTACGTGTGTCAACTGTCTAAGGTGTTATTTTGTACAGTTTTTACAAAAAACGCCGGTGATGCTTTCACATCACCGGCGTTTCGATTTGCTGCAAGTTATTGGCAGGAGGGAGCTTAGAAGCCGCCGCCTTGGGTGGCCGACTTCACGGCGTCACCGATGATCTTAATCACCCCTTCTTCGACTTCGAACCGCACCAATTGGCCGTTTTCCACCGGCTTCACATGGATGCGGACGTGGTCGTTCCCCTTCACACGCTCCACGGCATCCGCCAAGGCGGCCGTGATGGGGTTGTCTTCCACGGAGGCCGCGAACTTGATGAACGGCGCCACCGCCAAATTCATTTGACCAGGCGGAACCGGCTTGCCAGCGTCAGCCGCCGACGTGTCGATCACCTTTTTCAAAGTGTCCTCGGCCTTGGTGCCAACCGCCAGGTAGGCGCTCTTGTCGCCGACACCCACAATCATGTTCAGCCGATCGCCAAAAACCCGCTGAGCTTCCGGATCGGGAACCGGGAACGAAATCTTGTGGAAACGAATCCCGCCGTGCGTTGAAGCGTCGAACTTGATTTCGACGTCCTTGAGTTCTTCAGGCTGCTTCTTCTGGGCGAAAGCGACAGCGCGCTTCAAAGCGCCTTCGAGCTTGGGAGCATCGACGATCTGGCCGCCGGCGACAAACGTCAGCGATTCCGGTTCGACCAGCGCCACGGCGCCGCCATCGGACTTGCCTTCCTTCACAGTGGCGGTGAGCACTTGAAACACGGTGGTGATCAAGGCCTTCGCCTCGGTCTTCTCTTCGTCGTCGAGCGTTTCCTTCTCCAGTTCCTTAATCATCGACGCCTGGAGCGTTTCCAGCAGCGCGACCGACTGCTGAATCTGATCCTGATCCGTCACTTCGCTACTGAAGTTCATCGTGAAACCGGCGTCGGGGAGCAAGAACCCGGCGAAGTTGGTCTTGGCGTCCTTGAGCATCGCCATTTCCTTGGCGAGCTTCGTCCCCTCTTGAGCGGTGAAGACGACATCCAGGTAGGTGCTCTTGGCGGTCGGATCGACGGCCCAGCCTACGGTAATGTCCTGCGATTCATCGATCATGCGGATGATTTGATCGAGCGCGTTGCGACCGATCTTTTCCGCGGCTTCGCGTTGGGCGGGATCGTCGGCCTCGATCGGGGCGGCCTCAAAGCCTTCCCGCATCTGGTCGATCATTTGATCCTTGTACATTTGCGGGATGTTCTGCATGTTGATCCGCGCGGCGATGGAGTAGGACTTTTCCAGCCCCCCCAGCAGCGCGACGGGATCCTTCGGCAGCTTCGCTAGGTTGGCTTGCTCGTTCGTGACGAACGTAAAGCCCCCTTCGAGCTTCAGAAACATCGGCGGGAATTCGCCGAGTTGCTTCACGCCATCGCCGACATCCTTCGGTTCGCCAACTTGATCGGCCAAGGTCGCCAGGACTTTGGTCAGATCTTTCGTCGGCACAAAGCCGATCGCGACAGGCTTCTCGCCATCGAGCGTGACGTACAAACCGGCTGGCTTGGTCTTATCCAAACCATCGACATAAGGCCCCGCCATCAGCGCGACCAGACGACCGGTATCGGCAGCGCCGCCGGCCGTGGTGAGATAGTCGATATCGCCCAGCAGCTTATCAACATGGGCGATCGACACGACGGCGACCGGCTTCAAATTGCCGGCCTGTTGCGCCTGGGCCGAGGCCAGCGGCGCGACGATCAGGCCAACTGCCAAAGCGGCCAGCCAAAGTGGTTGCAACAAACGGTTCACAAAACGTCTCCTGTGCAGTACACGAAACACCAGCGCGTGGTGCGGGGAATAGTCCGATCACGCCGCGAGCGCGAAATACGCCAACGAATCTCGACCTTATACCCAGCGAAGGCCGACCCGGTTTTCAGAAAACCAGGCCAATTCGCCGAATTGCGCCGGAAGTAGTCGAAAGCCTAAGAGATTCCCAACACGGCGTAAAGCCGCCTGGATGCGGTCCGTAGCCGCTGCCCCCAGAGCGGGGAAAGGCAGGTAAAAGAAGCAAGCTGCGCCCTATTAACGCTCGCGAAACACAATGCGACCCTTGCTCAGATCGTAAGGCGAGAGTTCCACGCGGACCTTGTCGCCGGGAACAATGCGGATGAAGTTCTTGCGCATCTTACCAGCGACGTGCGCCAAGACTTCCGTACCGGTTTCCAATTGCACGCGAAAACGCGTATTCGCCAGGGCCTGGGTCACAGTGCCGCTGACCTCAAAAGCTGCTTCTTCTTTTGCCATGCAGGCTTCCTACAGAGGATAAAACGCCTAGCCCAAATTAAGGACTGCTTCTCAATATAACGTTTCTCCTCGCCGCGTCTAGTGATTCGCCCCACAGGTAGGATGCGCGGACAGACGTCCGCGCTGTCACCTCCCCGCGACCCCATTCAGCTTGACACGATCGTGCGCGAGTGGCCTTGCTACGGCGCCGGCGAACGGTGAACGTGCACATGTTTCCACTGGCCTTCGATTCGTTCCCACACACGCGTCTCTTCCACGGCCGTGACATGCGGTTCACCGGTCGCGCTCACGCGCTGGTTGAGACGCACATAACTCACCACCGCCGCCTCTTCGCCCATCAGACGCACATGCGTCGCGACCATCGTGGTGAGCTTGAGGCTATCGTTCGGCCCACTCAAGTCGAAGTAGAACTTGTGAAACTCCAAGCCTTCGACCATGTGCCCGCGAGCTTCTGGCTCGAAGCAACTGAGCGAAGGATCGCACAACTGCTCGTAGGTTTTCCAGTCACCGTTGGCGATCGCGTCCAGCAACTGTTGCGACAGATCGAGCAGTTCCGCCGCGACTTGTTGCGCCAGTTCAGCTTCTTCGCACTCGTCCTCGTGCTCGTCCTCGTCCTCATGTTCGTATTCGTGTTCGTGTTCGTTCATGTTTGGTCTCTAGTCTTTCAAAACACTCGGGCGGGAAAGCGGCCGGCGCTAAAACAGGCCGTTATCGCTCCCAAACTTCAAACGTATAAGCATACTCGTTTTTTTCATCCGCGGGATGAGGCGTTTGCTCCGTTCTGCGCCAGGCGGATAAATCTAAATTAAACGTCGTATCTCCGGACAACTCGGCGCCGATCCGCGTGAGATAGATGCGCTGCACTCGCGGCAGCGCTAAACGATAAATCTCGCCGCCGCCGATGACAAATGGCTCCGGATCGTCGCCGCAAAGCTGTAACGCCGCGTCCAAATCGCGCGCCAGCAACACGCCCGCCGGCAGCGCCAGCTCCACTTGCCGCGAGAGGACGATCGACGTCCGCCCCGGCAGCGCGCGGCCGAGCGACGCAAATGTCTTGCGTCCCATGAGCATGTGATGCCCCATCGTCAACCGTTTGAAACGCTGCAAATCCCCCGACTGCCGCCACGGCATCGTGCCATCGCGTCCAATGACGTTATTCTCCGCAAGTGCGACAATGAGCGACAGCAAACCAACCCCCACATCTTCAGCGGCGTTCCCATCGCAACAGACCCGAACCAGCCGCCTTTGTTTCGGCATTCACATTCGATATTCGATCCTACACCGCCACCGGCGCCGAAATATGCGGATGCGGGTCATACCCTTCCAGCGTGAAATCCTCGTAACGAAAATCCAAAATCGATTCCACGCCGCCGCGCAGTTTCATGCTGGGCAGCGGGCGAGGTTCCCGCGTCAATTGCAACTTTGCCTGCGCGAGGTGATTCTGATACAAGTGCGCGTCGCCGAGCGTGTGGATAAATTCCCCCGGCGCCAGATTCGTGACCTGGGCGACCATCAGCGTCAAGAGCGCGTACGACGCAATGTTAAACGGCACGCCGAGAAACACATCCGCGCTCCGCTGGTACAGTTGGCACGAGAGTTTCCCCTCCGCCACATAGAACTGAAACATCACATGGCACGGCGGCAGCGCCATCTGGCTGAGTTGCCCGACATTCCAGGCGGAAACAATCAACCGTCGCGAGTCGGGATCGGTCCGAATCCGCTCGACCACCTCGCCGATCTGATCGATATGTTGCCCATCGCCGGTGGGCCAACTGCGCCACTGGTAGCCGTAGATCGGCCCCAGTTCGCCTTCGCTATCGGCCCATTCATTCCAGATTGAAACGCTGTGCTCTTTCAAGTACGCCACGTTGGTCTCGCCGCGCAGAAACCACAGCAGTTCATAAATGATCGACTTCAAATGCAGCTTCTTCGTCGTCACGAGCGGAAAGCCAGCGGCCAGGTCGAACCGCATCTGGTAGCCGAACGTGCTGAGCGTTCCCGTCCCCGTGCGGTCGCTCTTCGACACGCCCCGGTCGAGAATATGCCGCAATAAATCCAAATAGGTTTGCATCGCTGCGTTGTAGTCAGGGCAGGGCGGATTGACAAGCAGAGTAACGCTTTACGAACCAAAAGCGTCAGCGCGGGGGTCTTAATACGCCGCTTGCAAGATCTCCAGCAACTCCGCTTCCGTCGGCTGTCTCGGGTTGACCGTCATCAAGCGTTTGATGGCGAAAGCTTTCTGGGCGAACTCGGGCAACTGCGAAGCTTGCGCGCCCAGGTCGCGCAACCGCTCGGGGATGCCGATCGCCGTTTTCAAGCGCTCGACGGCGTGAATTGCCGCTTCCGCCGCGGTGGTTTCGTCCAGGCCTGATGTATCCACCCCCAGCAGTTGCGCGATGCGGGCGAAAGTCGCGGCGCGTTGCGGCAAGTTGTAACGCATGACAAACGGTAACAAGAGCCCGTTGCCGGCCCCGTGCGAACAGTGGACCACGCCGCCGATCGGATACTCCAGGGCATGCACCAGCGCCACGCCGCAGTTTGAAAACGCCAGCCCGGCCAGCGTCGCGGCCAGCGCCATCCCTTCCCGCGCCGCTACGTCGCCAGGCTCCCGCACGGCGGTGAGCAAATGTTCCGCGATCAGCGCAATCGCCTTTTCGCCTAAGCATTCGCCGACGGGGAATCGCCCTTCATACGCGCACGCTTCCCCCGGCGCGAGCGCCAATTTGTCGTAATCCGTCGCCGTGATCGCTTCAATCGCGTGCGTCAGCGCGTCGATGCCGCTATCGGCGGTGACTTGCCGGGGGCAGCTATAGGTCAGCTCTGGATCGACCACCGCCAGCATCGGCCGCAGATAATTCGAGAGCGTACTAACCTTGATCTTGTTTTTTGTATCGGTCACGACCGCCGCGTGCGAAACTTCGCTCCCGGTCCCCGCCGTCGTCGGCACGCAGACCAGCGGCAGCACCGGGCCCGGCACGTTGTCGAAGCCAAAATACTGTTGCGGCTCGCCTCCATGCGTGTATAGCACCGCCGCGATTTTCGCGAGGTCCATGTTGCTGCCGCCCCCCAGGCCGATCAAGACGTCCGGCTGAAAGCTCCGCGCTTGTTCAACCGCCGCGAGCGCCGTCGCGATCGCCGGCTCCGGTTCGCCCCCGTTGAACACTTCCACAAGCACGCCTGCATTGCGGAGCGAAGTGAGCACCGGGTCGAGCACGCCGACTTGCTCCAGGACTTTGTCGGTAATGACAAGCGCGCGCGTGAGCTTGCGCCGCAGGAGCAGCGAGCCGAGTTGCGCTACCGCATGCGCCCCGAATAACAACTGACCGGCGGAGTAGAAATTCCAAGTCGTGCGCATGCCAGATCGAGCTTTTCGGTAGCGGAACGGGACGGAGTTCCGAAGGGTTCGCTATATGCTGATTTTTTAGCCGTTGACGAAACGCTAGTCGGTCAGGCTAAAGTCAAACGGCGGATTGTCCCCTGCTTTCACCTCAGCGGTCAACCCACTGGTGGCCGGCGAGTGGTACTTCGCGGGGATTGTCGAGGCGGGATCTTGGTCGCCTTCGGTCGGCGCGGCTACCAGCGGCACGTCGTCCGTCGCCGCGACTTGCGACGGCGTCACCGCCACGTTGTACGCGCCCGGCGGCAAGCCGATCGAATCCGCCGTCTTGGCCGTGTACGTGCCGTCCGGTCCCAAGTTCACTTTTACGGAAACGCCAGCCGCCTGATTCTCAAACACAATCGCCGCATTGGTGACGGCCGCGCCGTTGTGTGTCACCTTGCCGCTCACCTTGCCGGCCGGTTTCGCGCCGCCGCAGCCTGTCAACGCAAGCCACGCGACCGACAGAATCAAAGCTGGAATCAAACGCGGCATCGGTCCTCCGATATTGTTAAAGCGTGACGTCTACTTCTGCTTATTAAAACCCGGTGACGATCTGCATGTCATCGCGATTCGCCATGCGAAACAGCGTTACCAGGTCGAGGCCATCCTTGAGCATGTGGACCGATCCATCGCCCAGCGCCACTTGCGCTCCGCCGCCGTGAGCCGATTGAATCGGCCGATTGCAGCCATAGAATTGGTCGCCGATGCCAGTCATGTTCCAGGCTTTGGTGTTGATCGGGTAGCGGACCGTCGTGCCGTTGAACCAGCGGCTATCGCTGGCTTCGTTGTTGAGCGTCGCGCCCATCGTAAACGAGTGGCCGAAATCGCTCCGGCAATCGCGCTGCTCGCCATTGCTATCGCGGCAATAGTCGGATTGCTCGGCGACAAGAATCGTATTCGTCGTGCCGTCGCGGACTTCGCCCATCGTCGTAAACACGTGCGGTCGCAAGATGCCGCCGCGCGACATGATGCCTTTGGCCCCATGTTGCTGGCCAGAATTATCGCGATTCTCGGCGCTCTGATGATCGATGGCCCCGTGAATGGCCGTGTAGTTCGGCGACATCGCCCCCGCCTCGCCGGGCACGATTGTCCCCTTGAGCACCATCGCGGGGAGCGGCGTCGAGGGGCAGCGCATATATGGGATTTGGAGTCCCGCCAGCAAACGGCCGTTATCCACATTGTGCTTGCTCGAACCGCTTTGATAGATCAGCCCCGTTGAAGGGCTGCTGATCCCCTTGAAATCGAACTGCTCGTAGAGGTTGGTTTGCTCGGTGTACGGCAAGATCGCCACGTGCCACGAATGCCCCCACGCCCACACGCTCGCCGGACGTGAAGCAAGGCACGCGGCCGGAAACGTGCCGTTGGCGTTTTCGTAATTATGAATCGCCAGCGCCATCTGCTTGAGGTTGTTGCCGCACTGCATCCGCCGCGCGGCTTCGCGCGCCGATTGCACCGCCGGTAGCAACAGCGCGACCAGAATACCAATAATGGCGATGACGACGAGCAGCTCTACCAATGTAAAGCCGCTTCGCCGAAGCGGGGACAACATCGAACGTACTCGCAGTGGGTGGAGAATTCACGCAGCCGAAAAGATGGCCCCAATTGTGGCCCAAAATCGCGGCCAATGCAAACAATTCCCCAATTTCCACGGCCTGCTTTCCACCGCGGTCTTTATTCTTGCTTCTTCAGCAGCGACTCCACCACCCCCAAAACCAGTTCCGGCTTATCCTGCTTCACCAAATGAGCGATCGTGTCCCCCTTCACCCCGAGCTTCTCCAGGTGGCCGATGATCGTCTTCCAGTGCTGCTCCCGCTTCTTGCCCGTCGTCAAATACAACTCCGTCACGAGCTCTTGCAACCGTTGCAGCGAGATCGAGTCCCGGTTCTTGTAGTAGTTGCGGATGATGTTCTGCTGATGCTTCGTATGCTGGGTCATGCCTTCAATTCCTGGTGGGTCTGCCGATCGTGAGCGGAAGTGCATCCGGATTATCCCGCGCCGCGCGGTCCAGGTGTACCCCCGGCGACGTTCGTCGAGCGCGATTTCGATGCGTTACTCCAATGTCGGTTATCGCCCCCGCTGGCGCTCAGCAGGCCGCGCGCTCATAGCAAGATTTTGCGTCAAATCGCCTGGTTTCGAACCCGTCAAACCGCAGTAAACAGCGTCCATTTCAGGAGTTATGGTCATCGTCATGCCGCCTGCCCAGCAGTGCATCGCCCGCGGCGCGCCAACACCCTGACGGGTGGTTGGCAGTGAGCGCTCATTGACAGACCAAAGCCTCGTGAACGTTGCAATCCGCGCGCACCGCGTACTGGGCAATGGTGTACGTAAATATACTAATCGCGTCGCGTGCGGTCAAGCCTTGTTTTCAAAAAGCCTTGAAATTCGCCGGCCAGCCTGGAATGCCTCAGCGAAGGATTTCGGCTTCGATTCTCATGACTCCGCGCCGTCACCCCTCTCGTGGGACAAATTATTAGCGTGTTTTTTGCATTCCCGACCGGGTGAAATTGCCGTAAGCCATTATGTATCAATAGCTTGTGTCGAATCTTCAAAAATACGCTCGGAGCGGCTATTAATTGCGATTTCACCACGGGGGGTGTGTTCTCTGCCGTGTTTCCAACCGCGTTTTGTGATTTCCTGCTTCTCGCACTTTACCTAATCTCGCTAACCAGGATTGTTCACGCGGATCACGTTGCTCGGCACAACCGATTGGCATCACGCGGCTCAGCTCAGGGCTACTTACCCAAAACAACATCCTTTTGAACGGAGCACGGATTGCCGCAATACTCTGTTTGTACATCACATCGTGAATAATCTGGATTAGTCCACAAACAGGGGCGCAGTTCCACGGCTAAAGCCGCGCAGCGAGAAGGAGCGTAAACGCCCCTGGAATGCAGGGTCAGGCCGGGCGACATATACCCGTGCTCAAGCACGGGCCTAAGACCGCTGCGCGGAGAAGGAGCGTAAACGCCCCTGGGGAATCGCTAGCGCGATGATTGCGCAGAGGCGCTAATATTGGCCGTTATTGGTGGGGTCGGGCGATAGCGTGCGCGGTCAAAACTGACCGAATTCAGGGCCGTTCACGGTCCTTCCCCCGCCGTCAGGCGGGTATTAGGCCCGTGCTTGAGCACGGGTAACGGGGCCCACACGCAACCTGTCGGGAGGGCCATTCATGGCCCTTCTCGCTGTGCGGGTTTACCCCACGAACCCGCCGCGGGTGCATGGCTAACGCAGGTTATTCATCAAGCTGGTAGCTTTGCAAAATTTCGTTTGCCACATTCCCGTAACGCATGAAACCCAATCGGCACCAACGCTCGTGAATGATTCTCGCTAAACGATCTTGTCAGCGCACTTGTTCAAATCTTCCAATTCCCCTCGCTAGAGAATTCCCGCCTCCCTAGTCTGGCCGCCGTAGATTTTCCGGTTGAATCAGGGTATTTTTAGCGGTTTCCCTGGTAGGTCATTTCTCGCCCTCGTCTTGCAGAGTCGTTTGTCATGCCGATTGTCAAGTTCGTCAAGGAAAAGAAGGAGATCGAGGTCGCCGAAGGCGCCAATTTGCGCGCGGAAGCGGTCAAGGCAGGCATCAACCTCAATCAGGGGCTCAACGGCTTTGGCGCGTCGGTCAACAAATACATCAACTGTACGAATTTGACCTGCGGACTCATGAGCGGCTCGTGCGGAACTTGCCGGGTGCTCATCACCAAGGGGATGGAAAACACCAACGGCCTGACCACCAAGGAATGGCTCCGCTTCAAGACCCCCATCATGCCTGACCCGATCCCGTGCCTGGCGTTCGTCGGCCATGAAGACACCATGCGCCTCGCGTGTTGCACCAAGGTCATGGGGGATATCGAAGTCGAAAGCGGTCCCGAGGTCAACCTCTTCGGCCAGAACTTCTTCAGCTAGTCGCCGCGCACCGCCTCTTGCATCGTCGGCGGCGCGCAACGATGTTGCCGTTATGAAACTGATCATCGCCGTCGTCAAACCGTTTCTGGCCGAGAAAGTTCTCGAAGCGCTCAAACGCGCTCCGCTCGAAGCGCTCAATGTTCGCGAAGTCAAAGGCTACGGCCGGCAGAAGAGCTATCTCGATCAGTACGGCGACAGCGAATATTCCCTCGCCTTTCTGCCCAAAGTCGAGATCACCCTCTGGGTCGATGACGCGCGTGTGGAGGAAATTCTCCGTAAAGTCGTCGATGTCGCCCGCACCGGCCGCATGGGCGACGGCAAAATCTTTGTCCTCCCCGCGTTCGACGGCGAAACCCTCGACCTCGCGACCGCCGCCGCCACGACCGCCAAAACCAAACGCAAAAAGTAGCGCTCACACTCCGTCTGCGTCAGACGGTGCAATCACTTGTCAGCCGTCGCAGGCGTTGCTTGATAGAGCCACTTGACTGGCAGGCGCGTGACCTGAAGTGAATTCAGCCCGGGATACTCGCAGTGGGCCAAAAGGACATCGTCTCCGACAAACTCGATCGCGGTGTAGCAGTACCAGCCTTGCGGGTCTTCACCCAGATTCCGAACCTGTTCCCAAGTGGCCCCTTCATCTTTGGAAATCGCGGCCGTCAACGGGCGACGGCCGACAGGCTGTTTGCGCGCCAGCGGATCGTCGCCGTTATTCCACACCATCAGCAAGTCTCCTGTGGATGGAATCCGCTCAATCGACGCAGGCGAAGCGACAGGCTGCGAAATGTTGGAGCGTTGCAAGGCCGACCAGGTTTCGCCTCCATCCGCGGAACGTGAGACGATTTGACAATCACGACTACGACAGAACATGAGCAGGTCATCATTTTTCAACTGCACCACGCCGGGCTCTTGAGCTAA
>CAUJKE010000196.1 GCA_963205385.1 Planctomycetota bacterium
GGCGGCTGTTCGGAAAGCTTCTAGTTTACTCGGAAACGAGTGGGCTGGCGATGTCGGTTGGGATGGGGAACCGCATGGGTGAAAGTCCAGATTTCAAGCACTAGAGATCGTGCAACAGTACCCATCGCTCAAGCCAGCCGATGTGCATGACGCCCTGGCTTACGCTTATGATCACGTGGAGGAAATTGAAGCGGACGTCGCGGCCGATGATGAAGCGACGGTCAAGGCCCGCCTGTCTGGCAAATCCTCCCCATGAGCGCCGTGGCAATCTTCACCGATGAAGATGTGTATGCCGCGGTCGCTCCGGCGCTACGCAAGGCGGGTCTGGATGCCGTGAGCACACCTGAAGTCGGACGGCGTGGTGAATCGGACGCCTTTGCAGAAAGGGAAAGGCAGTTCGAATCCCGCTCACCGCCCTACCGAGTGTAATGAATCTTCTCCCAGTGCAAGTGGCTCTCCGTGGAGCCACATCAGACTGAACGCGGTGACGGCGGGTAGATTGGTCGTTTTCGCCGTCACCAGATCCGTTTCGTGTTCACGGAAGACGACTTCCCACTTCTTTCCACCGCCACGATGAATCACGACCACGGAGCGAGTTTCGGACTTGCCTCCACAGAGACCACTCGGCCCTGTGAACGCGACAAATCCTGCGTCTGCCAACGCCGTGAGAAAGTCATTCTGCGCCGCGTGCCAGGTCGCATCCCCTTTGTACCAGCGGTTGCATCCGGCGGAGAGTTCGATAGTGGACATGGCGTCTACTTCCTGAAAACGAGATACCGGCGTCCTTCGATAGTTTCCAAAGAGACCTTGCATTCGTCGCCCAACTGCAACGCGACGCGCGATGCAAAGCGTCGCAAGGCCTGTTCGGATGTGGCGCCCAGTTTGTCCGTCACGTAGCCTGCGATGCGGGTAATGTGCTCACCTTCGGCGTTCAAGATTGCTCGCAACATGCCAGCAACGATTTTGCCGTGGACCCAGTCCACAGCCATTTCCTCGCCATCTAAAGTATACTCTAAGAGGTCGTCGCCACTTTTGAACTGCCGATATTTGGGTTTGCGGGATCAAGGGAGATTTCGTCCGGGAGCATCGTGTTCCTCCAGCAACGCACCCATTGTATCCGGAAACATGAACCTCGTGAATAATCCAGGCCAAGCGCCTTGGATGTTGGTGTTTGGAGCCGAGTATGTACCGACGTTCGTTCCTCAGATTCATGAGCATAAGTGCTGCAGCGGCAATTTGTCGGCGAGGTAGCTTCGCGTCACCATGCTGCGCAGGGGGATTGGCGGATAAGGCAGATCAGCCACCTACCAAGATGCCCCGCTATCGCATCGACCCGCGCGACTTCGAGGCTGGCGAGGCGGATATTCGCGCGGTGTGCAATTCGGCGGGAATGCAACTGTGGCGATATTTTCCTGACTACGAACTCGAACCGCTGCTGGTGCGGCATGGAGGGCAGGGGCCGATCAGTTTGTTCGAGCGTAATGGCGAGAAAGAGATTGTCATCCAGCTCGATGTCGAAGGCACGTACTGGTCGCAATTCGCTTATCAGTTCGCGCACGAGTTCTGCCACGTGCTGTGCGGCTTTCGTGAGCAAGGCCGCAGCAACTTGTGGTTTGAAGAAACGTTGTGCGAGACAGCCTCGCTATTTGCCTTGCGTGGCATGGCCCGCGAGTGGAAGGAGTCGCCGCCGTACCCGAATTGGGCCGGCTATCGCGATAGTCTGCGCGACTATGCGGACGACATCATGCGCGGGCGCAAACATCTTGCCGCCATTGAGCGCCATGGTCTGGCGGCGTTTTTGAATGCGCACGCCGCGGAGTTACGCCAAAATCCCACCCAGCGCGAACTTACCGGGGCGATGGCAATCGTGCTGTTGAATCTCCTCGAACGCGAGCCGACGCACTGGGAAGCCGTCCGCTGGCTAAACGCGACGCCGGCGCCAAAATCCGAAGCGTTTCCCGCGTATCTCGCTCGCTGGCAAAACGCGGTTCCCGAGCGACGGCAGGCGTTTGTGGTTGAGATTGCGAAGTTGTATGGCGTGCGATTCGATTAGTTGATCTCTGCACGAAGCGGTCGGGGCTTGCTTCAAGCCTCAGTCGCTGTCCAAGCCAACACTTCTGGATCGGATGCTCCACTTGGCAAATGGTCTTGAACACGCGCAATGTCGATGTGGGGTATCTGGCGGCGGAGGCCGCGAATGATATCTCCGTGTACATCGGCATCACATGCCAGGCGGAGCATCGGCGCTCTCCTTAGCGCTGGATTGTGAAGTCAACTCGCGCTGCGGCATCCTCGGACGCTCACTCTCGATCTTCAAACGAAGTTCCCCGGCCTCAGCCTCGCGCTGCCGAAAGTATGCTCGCAAGGCCTCCTTGTTCTGCAAGTAAAACGCCAGCGCGGCATAGACTTGTGCGATGTCGAGCGACTCATACGCTCGCACCATGTCTTCGGGCGACATGCCGTTCTCGTACTGCTCGACGATTAAGTCCAGGCTGATTCGACTCTCACCGATCCGAATGACGCCCCCGGAGTGGACTCGCAATGGTTCCGGAACTGCCGTGGGGATTTGGCTGGGAGGCGTCTCGCCGAACAACTCGGGAAGCAAGGACTTTCCGAGATTCAGCAGGTTGGCGACTCCCTCAGGTGAAAGTGGAGGCGATTTTGTAATGACGGTCTCGCCAGGCTCGATTTCGCCCGCCTTGGCGTCGCCCCGATGGTAGACAACGACACCTACAAACGTTTGCCGATTGATAAGTTCGTCGATCAACTGGTCCTTGGAGTACTGCTCAAGTCCTTCGATTGACATGTTAGATACCTCCATCGCCGCGCTTCGGGCCACTGTCTTGCGCAACAACCATCGATTATATCAGACGCAAGTCTACCGGAACAAAAAAGCCCGGCTGCCAATTGAGCAACCGGGCTTGTGAAAATCGCAGGGTGGGCTTGCGCCTAATCCAAAAAGCCCACCAGTTCCTGGCTGCGGCTGGGTTGCTGCAGTTTGCGGACGGCCTTGGCTTCGATTTGGCGGATGCGTTCGCGGGTGACCTTGAAGATGTGGCCGACTTCTTCCAGCGTGTAGCTGTAGCCGTCGCCGAGGCCGTAGCGCAACTTGATGATCTCGCGCTCGCGGTAGCTGAGCGTTTTGAGCACCTTGTTGATGCGGCCGCGGAGCATCTCTTGCGACGCGCCGGTTGCCGGGCTCTCGGCGGTGCCGTCGGGGAGCAGATCGCCAAAGTGGCTATCTTCGCTGTTGCCGACGGGACGATCGAGGCTAATCGGGTAACGGCTCATCGCGAGCACGCGGCGGGCTTCATCCACGGTCGTCTTGGCGCGCCGCGCGGTCTCTTCCAGGGTCGGCTCGCGGCCAAGTTCCTGCAACAGTTGACGCGACACGTTGCGGACGCGCGACATGGTTTCGACCATGTGCACCGGAATGCGAATCGTGCGGCTCTGATCGGCCACCGCCCGGGTGATCGCCTGGCGAATCCACCACGTGGCATAGGTGCAGAACTTAAAGCCGCGGCGATATTCAAACTTATCGACCGCCCGCATCAAACCCGCGTTTCCTTCCTGAATCAGATCCAGGAACGACAGGCCGCGGTTGCGATACTTCTTGGCGATTGACACGACCAGACGCAGGTTGCCTTCGGACAGTTGCCGCTTGGCTTGCTGGTACTGGGTGTAAACCACCTTGAGGTACGCGACGCGGTTCGCCAGGCTGGTCGGGGTCTCTTGGGTCGCGAGCAGGATGCTGCGATATTCGCTCACCCATTGCTTGCGTTCCGCGGGATTTCCCTTGGCCGCCTTATGCGCCGCGATCTTCGCCCGCAGGTCGTTCACGCGCCGACTGAAGTCCTCGAGGGCGCGAATCATCGGTTCGATGCGCTGCGTCCGCAGGCCGAGTTCTTCAACCAACCGCACCGTGCGGCCCCGGCGGCGACTCAACCGCGACCAGGCGAGTTTGCGCTTGGCCTTGGGTTGAGACTTGCTCAGGGCAATACGATAGTCGCGCCGGTTGCGCTTGAGGAGCACATCCAGCGTCTTGAGGTTGATCGGGAGTCGGCCGAGGATCTGATCCTTTTCCAACTTGTCCGTCACCGATACCTGCACGGTGCGATCGAACGGCAGTTCGCCATCATGCACGCGCTTCAAAATCTTGAAGGCGTGTTGAATCACGTAATCGCATTCGAGCAAGCGGGTGCGGAACTTACGGCGGGTGACTTCAATGCGCCGGGCGAGTTGGATTTCCTGCTGCCGGGTGAGCAGCGGGATTTCGCCCATTTGCGTGAGGTACATCCGCACGGGGTCGTCGGACCAGGATTCATTTTCGTCAACTGAAGCCAGGACTTCGTCGTCTTCGTCAGGCTTCGGCGCGGCGTCCGTATCGGTAGCCGCGTCGGTTAGGTCGAGATCATCATCCACCTCGTCCACGTCTTCGGCTAGCGGCTGCGCCACAAAACCGTCGTCGTCATCGTGGCGATGCGTGACGTCGTCCTCAAATTCATCAAGTAGTGCGTCGTACAACTGGAGTACTCCTACACCTAGTCATGCCGACAGCAACCCGCGCGACAACCGGGGAAGGTCGCCGCTCGCAGGCACCGTCAAGGCGGGGGGGAAGTGGCCGTCCATGAAATTACAATTTCAATCCAAAATCGGTCAGCTTAAATCGCCGAGTGTCGCGGTAACGAAACTCCAGCGATGCATCGAATCAGGTCGTACTTGTCAACTCCGGAAACTTTTCATCAGCCGATGTCTATTGAACAACGTCTATCTAACAAAGGGTGGAAAAGGCCAGAGACGGACCTGGGCCGAAGCGGGCTAGTGCTCGCCCGAGATTCGCAACCACAACTCCTCGCGGGAAGGTGTTGGGTAGGTTGTGGCAAAGCCACGGTGCTGGATTGTGTCGCGAATACCATCGGTTGCCACTTGGAGCCGTAACGAAACCTTGCCTGCTACTAAATCAAGCCTGGCAAAGCCACGCTACTGGGAACTTGTGTTGCACGCAGGGAGGCGGTCGCCCACTCTGCTTGCGGCAGATAATTCTACCACCCGTGTTCGGTGAGTCTGGTGCGCGGCGGTAGTTGGAAGAAAATTGCGATTGGGCAAGGAGTGCGATCCACTCCTAGCTTGCCTTCGTCGCCCTGCTTGCCACTTGCTCGCTGGCGGTTATGTTGCCGACTCGATCCCGAGACCAGGTTGATCTCCTTCATTCTGCCCATCTGCCACAGACTTACTTACCATGCGCTAACAACACTCAAGCCGAATGCCCTCTCGGCTCATTACGACGCACAACGTGCCTGACCATTCACGCTGCACGACCTCTCTTCTTGGTTCCTGTTTTCAGCGGCGAACTGCGCGCAGAACTAACCATCGACTCGCCAGAGAGTTAATGTCTTTGGCTCGCAAATAGTTCCGCCTGTGCGTATCCAAATTTTAACCGGGTCAAATGCCGGGTCTAGTATGAAAATCCGGTGAAGCGGAAAGTTCGTCGCCTTCCCCACGTTTGGCAATCTAGGCAAGATCCCTCCGCGAATTGCCCACTTATTAGTGGAAGAGCACGTGCGTTTCTCGATAAACGCGGAGTTCGATGCCCGCCTAGACTGCCTGCCCGCCGCGACTTGTGAACGGAGCCAGCGAGCGGTAGCATACACCGACACCCACGAATGCCATGCGGCCAACGCCTCGGCGGCATCCGATGCCGCGGCGTAAGTTGTTGGTCCAGCATCGTTTGGGTGTCTCAGCGGAAAACGTATCTGACAAGTGCACTTTTGGGCGGCAGTTGCTATGTCTCACATGGATTTTTCCGGAAAAGTGGCGATTGTGACCGGAGCGAGCTTGGGTATTGGACGTTCCACCGCGCTGGCCCTGGGGCGCGCCGGCGCCAAGGTCGTTGTGAATTATCGCTCCCACCCCCAGCCTGCGGCCGAGGTGGTCGAGGAAATTCGCGCCGCAGGCTCGGAAGCGATCGCCGTCCAGGCCGACGTGGCTGATTTCGATGCGGTCGCGAAGATGGTCGCGCAGGCCGTGGACACTTTTGGCCGGATCGACGTCGCCGTGAGCAATGCGGCTTACAGCGACCGCGACTTGTTCTATCAGGCGGACCTCGCAGCCTTTCGCCGTACGGTGGATGTCACGATGTGGGGCGCGTTCAATCTGCTGCGAACCACCACCGAACAGATGATCAAGCAAGGGGACGGCGGGGCGATCGTACTGGTCAGCTCGCCGCACGCCGTCATCGCGGCCCCGCGGGCGATGGCCTACAACATGTCGAAAGCGGCCATCGAGCACATGGCCCGCACGGCCGCCGTGGAAGTCGCGGAGTTCCGCATCCGCATCAATGTGATTCAGCCTGGCTGGACCGATACGCCGGGCGAACTGAAATTCGCGAGCCGCGAGACGCTCGACACGGCCGGCGCGAAGATTCCGCTGGGCCGCTTGGGAACGCCTGACGAAATGGCGGACGGCATCCTGTTTCTCTGCGATTCACGCCACAGCTATATGACCGGCGCCACGCTCTTGATCGACGGCGGCATCTCGCTCCCCTGGTGGGCAAGCCGCGGTTCGGCGGCGCCCAGCTAAGTGCTCTGGGCGCGAAATTTTCGCCGTGGCGACATGACCCAACTCGGCGCCGCGTCGTACAATGAACGGTTACACTCATCACCTCTTCGTCGTCCCCGCGCGCTATAGACGCTAGGATTCATCTCCACTCCGCGAGATGTCTACCATCCGCAATCCCCGAGCCTGCAATCCACGAGCCTACAGTACTCATGCCCCATCCGACCAAGTATCTGCTTCCTTGCGAGTGCGGCCAGGCGATTGTGGTCGAAATTGGCCAGGCGGGCCAAATGGTCACTTGCAAGTGCGGCCGTGCGCAAGAAGTGCCGACGATGCGCGGCATCCGCGCGCTCGCGCCTGCGGTGGAGGAGAATGACAAGCTCGCGGCGAACGAACGACCGGCATGGTCCGCAGTGCAAGGGGCGATGTTTGGCGCCGGCGTGTTGGCGATGGTTGTGGCCGGCGCGTTCGCGGTTTTCTATGCGTGGCGCGCCTCGCAAATTGAAGTCCCCCCGCCGCCTGATGAGGCGGCCGCGTTTAGCAAATATCTGGAAACCGCCCCGATCGACGAGTTGTATCAAGACTATGTGCGGTTTCGCGACGAGGGACTTGGTCAGAAGCAGCCCCCCTATCATGTCCTCGCGGCCCAGGCAAAGAAATTTTACCAGCAGCGGGCGGTGATCTGCCTGGTGCTGGCCGGGATCGGCGTCTTGCTCACCGGCGGCGCGTTCGTGATGCGCCCCAAACATCGCCCGCCCCGATAGCGACTGTCCGCGCGGATCGCGAGCAAGTTGGTGAGCCAATACGGCTTCCGTTACCGCTTCCGCAGCACCAGCACCACATCTTCTGTGTGCTCGTCGATGGTTGTCTCGGCGTCGATGTCGTATGTGAAGTCGTGAACGCCGACGAGCGCGAGTTCGGGCACGCTGCGGAGCAATTGCTGCAATTGCCGCTGCGTATAGATGCGGAAGATGATCTCATCTTCCAGGCGTTGATGCCTGGTGGGCGTGTAGATGTCGAATACCATCGCGCAGCGCTCTTCGCGGGTGGCTAAATCGCGCGAGGTGGTGGTCATGGACGTATTGACGCGCAAATGCCCCCGTCCCGCCGACCAATCTTCGTGATTGGTGATTTCCCCGGCCGTAGGCGTGAGATGCAAGCCCAGGATATATATTCCTCCTTTCTTCAGCGCCGCCGCGACGCAACGCATGTGCTTCACGGCCGCGCGCTGGGTGAGCAGGTGGCGAAAGCTGTTGATAGTGTTGAACGCGGCGTTCACCTTCTTCTTCACCGTGAAATCGCTCATATCGGCTACGTAGGCCGACGGTGGAAACCCGTGCTTTTCCAGTCGCTGGTTACAGAATGCCACCGCGCGCTCGTTCAAGTCCAGACCGCTCACCTCATGCCCCGCCTGGGCCAGGCGATACAAAAGTCGCCCGGTGCCGCAAGCCGGCTCGAAGAGCCGCAGGTGATCCTGGCTCTTCAGGTATTTCGCGAAGCAGGCGTTGAGGAACTTGTATTCCGCCTGCCAATCGGAACCGAAGACGAGATCGTAGTAGCGGGGATAGTCGTAGATGTTGCCGGAGATGATGTCGGTCATGGCGCCAATGTTAAGTGGGGAGAACTAACCGTCGCGCCGCGCTGGTCGCGGACGGTGAAGAAGAAGACGCGCGGCGCGGCTTTGTCGTCGGCTTGTCGTGGCAACGCCGCGCGCACTTCGTCGTTTTGAATCGTCGCCGCGACGCTTGTCCACGCCCGCTGCTGCCACGGGCCAACGTCGGTGGTGTAGTGCAACTGTGCGGATGCCAGCGTCACAGGCTGCGCGTCATCCTGGCGGGTGATCTTAGCAGTGACCAACTTGCCGTCAGTCTTGGTCGGCCCAAGCTTCGCCAGCGGCGCGCCGTCTTTTAATACGCTATCCACGAACAGTCCAATCTCGCGCGGCGCCCAACCTGCCTGGTGTCCATGCGGCATGTTCACGGTGATGCACAAATTGCGGAGCTTCTCGGGAACCAGTTCGTACGATGCTTGATAGCTGTCGAGCGGGTACGCGAAGTCGTTGGTGCCGTTGACGAAGAGAATCGGACAACGGACGTCCGCGAGATAACTGGATGGATCGAAGTTCTTCACCCATCGCGAGCGCTGCTCGGCATCCATCTTGTTGAAGTGTCCCTCGATCCAACAGCTATTCTTGTCAAGGAAGCCGCAACCGTAGACCGGGACTGCAACTTGAAATCGCGGGTCCACGCCTGCGACGATGCAGGTAAGATAACCGCCCCAACTGATGCCGGTCACGCCGATGCGTTGCTTGTCCACTTCTGGCTGGGCCGCGAGCAGCGAATGGCCGAGGAGCGCATCAGCGACGGCGTGATACGTCCACATCTCGCGCACGCCCGCGTCGTCGAACTTACCGAACTTGCTTTGGTCGTCCTGGTCGGGGCCGCCTGTTTTCAACCGCTGGCCATCTTGGCCGTGGCCGGCCAAATCGATCGCGAGCGCGACGTAACCCCGCTCCGCCCACAACTGCGCCCATTCGGCAAACGCCTTCCCGCCGCCGCCATGCAAGAGCACCATCGCAGGGAACGGCCCCTCTCCGACTGGACGCGCGTAATACGCAAAGACCTGCGTCGGCTTTCCGTCTCGCCGCGGGCCGACAAAGTGAATCGCCTGTAAACGCGAATCGCGACCCCCCCACTGGACCGCCGGCGCGACCGCGAGTTGCTCCAAATCCCAAGGGCCCTTCGCGGTGGCCGGGGCCGCACACAAACCCAGTGCGAGGGCGAATCCCCACGCGAATACGACGCGAGGCGCGAAACCCTGTCCAACGGTAAGCATGGTGGCTCCTGGTGATGGGGGGTGTTAGGCTGAAGGTGGAAAACGGTTTGCGGTTTTCCGCAAGTCAGGTCGGAACCGCAAAGTGTGTCAAATATAGTGGTCCAAGTGGTTTTCCGCAGCCTGAGCGGTTACGAAAAGATTGACCCTTGTATTTCACAGTCATACTGTAAACCTTATACTACAGTTAGCTGTGGAAACGAATATTCGCACACCCGCCTTTCTTCAATATGGGAAATTTATTCATGTCATGGCGTAGGCTCTCGGTTGCCGTGAGCGGAGGGATGTTGTTGCTCCTGGGCTCGCTCGCGCAGGCACAAGGTCCAGCGCTGGTGGAAGTTGAGCAGGTGCAAAGCCGCAACTTGCCTGGCACGTATACGTTTGTCGGCACAGTCGCGCCGGCGCGGCGCGCGACTCTGGGAAGCGCCGTCCCGGGGCGGCTCATCGGCATTGTCGATGACGGCGACTGGGTCACCAAGGGGCAACCGGTAGCGCGGATGCGAACCGGCACCATCAATATTGAGATTCAAGGCGCTAAAGAAGAGTTGTCGTTGCGTGAAAACGAACTGCGCGAATTGCAAGCGGGTTCGCGCAAGGAAGAGATTCGCTCGGCACAAGCCAAATTGGAAAGCGCGAAGGCGCTCGTCGCCTATCTCAAGGCGCGCTACGAGCGCACGAAGTCCCTCTGGGAGCAAAACCAGGCGACGTCGAAGGAAGAAGTCGAGCAAGCGCTGAGCGCTTATGTCGCGGCTGAAAAGACCTCGGTCGCGGCCGAGGCCGATTATGAGTTGGCGATGGAAGGACCGCGACAGGAGAAGATCGCGCAAGCGGAGGATCGCGTGCGGATGCAAGAGGAGGCGGTTCGGCACCTTCGCGACCGCCGCAACAAGTATTGGGTCCGCGCGTACTTCAACGGCTATGTCGTCAAACAATATGCCGACGTGGGCGCGTGGATCAATCAAGGCGATCCGCTCGTGGAAATCATTGAGCTCGATTACTGCGATCTCCTCGTGAACGTTCCTGAATCGCACATCGACAAGGTGCGTCCCGGCATGGCAGCGCAAGTTCGCATCGACGCGGTCTCGCCCCGCGAAACTTGGACGGGGCACGTGCTGAGCATCAACCCGCAAGCGGATCTTCGCTCCCGCACGTTCGAAGTCAAAGTGCGTTTGAAGAATGAAGAGGTCGCCATCGAAAGCGAAGCTCCCGCGCCGGTGCTGGATAAGTCGGCCGTGGCCGTCGTCGATGCACCCGCGGCCGCCGCGCCGCCGGCGGAGAGTGAGCCACCAGCGCCTGCCGCGCCGCCGGCGCCAGCCGCTGGGAAGGAGGAAGTCGAACCGGCGGACGTCATCGATACGCCGGAAGATCTAAATGTCGCCGCCGCCCAGCAAAAGCTGCATCGCTTCAAGGCAGGCATGCTTTCGCACGTGACGATGCGTCTCGGCGAGAAGCAGAATGCCACAATGGTTCCCAAGGATGCGCTGGTGTTAGGCGGCGCCACGCTTGATGGCCAGCCGTCCTATACCCTGTTCGTCGCCGACTTGGGGCCGGATGGAAAAAGTTACGTCGCGCGGGCGGTGTCGGTGGCGATCGGCATGTTCGATGGCGACTGGGTCGAAGTGGCCAGCCGCGTTCCCAATGAGCTGGCGCCCGGCAACCTGGTCGTGACCGTCGGTAACGAACGGTTGCGTTCCGGCGCGCCGATTCGTTTTACGCCCCAACCGTAAGCAGTCGTTTCTTTCATCGATTCTTTACAGCTTTCGTCCGCGACTGCCGCGGCGGTGGTTGAATTATTATGCATCCCATCGAAGCGTTCGTACATAATCCGGTGAAGGTCGCCGTGGGCGTACTCCTCGTGGCGCTATTTGGCGTCATTGGGTTTATGCGCATGCCGATGCAGCTCACGCCGGAGGTGCAGATCCCCACCATCAGTATCGAAACCCGTTGGCCGGGGGCCAGCCCGCAAGAAGTCGAAAAGGAAATCATCGACGAGCAGGAAGAGCAGCTTAAGGGGGTCGAAGGCGTCACCAAGATGACGTCCGAAGCGAAGGACAGCTCCGGCACGATCACGCTCGAGTTTTTAGTCGGCGCGAACATGGAGGAGGCGCTGCTCTTGGTGAACAGCCGCTTGCAGCAAGTGCGCGAATATCCCGAGGATGCCGACGAGCCGGTCATCAGCACGTCGAGTTCGTCCAACAGCCCGATCGCCTGGTTCGTGCTCGGAACGAAGATGGCGGACGAGTCCGAGTTTCGCAAACTGCAAGCGCAGCATCCAGAGTTGAAGGACGACTTGGAGAAGATTCTCCAGACCAAGAACCCCGGCCTGGCTTCCAAGCGGTTGCGGGCGCTCGCTGAAACTCAGCCCGAAGTCGCGCCGCTCTTGCCGCGCGATATCGACGTGGCCACGCTGCGGCGTTTTGCGGAGGATACGATCGAGGCGCAGTTCGAGCGCGTCAGCGGCGTCTCCAATAGTAATGTCATCGGCGGCCGCGACCCCGAAGTGCAAGTGGTGGTCGATCCGCAACAACTGGCCGCCCGCCAGCTCACCATTCAACACGTGCGCAACGCTTTGCGTGGCCAGAATCAAGACACTTCCGCCGGCGATTTTTGGGAAGGGAAGCGGCGGTATGTCGTCCGCACGCTGGGACAGTTCCGTTCAACCGAGCAAGTCGAGGACCAGCTTTTGGCCGTGGTCCAAGGCGCGCCGGTGTATGTTCGCGATGTGGCCACGGTGCGGATGTCGTTCAAAAAACCGGACGGCTTCGTGCGGCGGTATGGCGCCAATTGCATCGCTGTGAACTGCTTGCGCGAAACCGGCGCTAACGTCATGGATGTGATGGATGGCCTCAAGAGCGAGGTGCAACGCCTCAACGAGCGCGTGCTGAACAAGCAGGGCCTGGTACTGACGCAAGTGTATGACGAAACCGAGTACATCACGTCCGCCGTGGGGCTGGTGCAGAACAACATCCTCATCGGCGGCATTCTGACCATCATCGTACTCTTGGTGTTCTTGCGCGACGCCCGCAGCACGCTCGTCATCGGGCTGGCGATTCCCACGAGCATCATCGGCACGTTTTTGATCTTGCACGCGCTGGGGCGTTCGCTGAACGTGATCAGCCTCGCGGGGCTCTCGTTCGCGGTCGGCATGCTCGTCGATAACTCCGTCGTGGTGCTGGAAAATATCTTCCGCTATTACCAGATGGGCGAACGTCCCTGGGCGGCCGCGGTGAAGGGGACGAAGGAAGTCTGGATGGCGGTCGTCGCTTCCACGCTCACGACGCTCGCGGTGTTCATTCCGGTTATTTTCATCGAAGAAGAAGCCGGCCAGCTCTTTCGCGATATCGCCCTGGCGATTAGCGGCGCGGTGGGCCTCTCGCTGATCGTTTCGGTCACGGTGGTTCCGGTCGCCGCCTCGCGGTTGCTCAAACAGCACCTCCCCGGCGACGACGGAGTTCGGCATCCGGGGCGCATCGAGCGGAGCCTCGGTTGGCTCTTGAACCCGTTAAGTTGCCTGGGCGAAACGTTCGTCAACATCGTGGTCGGCATCAACGCCTGGGCGCTGCGGGGCATCGGCCGGCAGTTGGCCGTATGCTGCGTGATGATTGGCTGCTCCTTGTTCTTCACGTTCTATCTCTGGCCGTCCGTCGAGTACCTCCCTAGCGGCAACCGCAACCTTGTGTTCGGCATCGCGCTGCCGCCGCCGGGTTACAACCTCGACACGCTCGGCGATATCGGCGCGCGCGTCGAAAAGCATTTGGAGCCGTACTGGAACGTCGATCCCGGTAGCCCCGAAGCCAAGAAACTCAAGTTCCCGGTCATCGAGGATTTCTTCTACGTCGCGCGCGGGCGGCAGGTGTTTCTCGGTTTGCGGAGCGCGGAGCCGATGCGCGCGCGTGAACTGATCCCGCTGATTATGCAACTCCGCGCGGAGATTCCCGGCACGTTTGTCGTCGCGAAGCAGTCGAGCTTGTTTGAGCAAGGACTGACCGCGGGACGAACGGTCGATATCGAAATCACCGGACCCGATCTCCGCGAACTCGTCGATGTAGGCGGGCAAGTGTTGATGGAGGTGATGGTCGGCAAGCCGGGACCGCCAACCGAACAGTTCATCGCCACCACCGGCACGCCTGCCGGCGGCACGTGGACCTTGACCTACGCAGACGCGACCACGGAGCCGATCCCCGCAGGCGCGAAGCCGCAACAAGTGGAAGCGGCCTTGCGCAAGCTCGCGCCGCTGAAGGACAAGGACTTCAACGTCGAATTCGACACGATTGGCCGGTATGCCATTCGCTTTGTCGACGCCGAGCCGGCCGATGTGTCCATGTTCGCCGTGGACGATGCAAAATTAGAAGCGCCGCCGGCGAAAGAGCTAGCGCCCGGCGAGGCGCCTCCGCCGCCGCTGAGCATGGACGTCACGATCATGCGCCCGCCGGTCATTCCCAACGGTCAGGCGATTCCGGTTCCGAGCTTGGATCTTTCCGGACCGGAAGTGCATGTCAAAACGAAGCTCGTGCAAGCGGCGGAGATGGGGATCAACTCCACGGATTTGGGATACGCGGTCAACGCTCTCGTCGATGGCGCATATGCGACCGACTTCTATCCTTCAGGGGCTGAAGGACTCAAGGCGACCTTGGACGATGGCCGGTTGATGGAGATTCCGGTCGGCAGCAAGAAGATCGACCTCGTGATCGTCGGCAACTACGACTATGCCAGCCAGATTCAAGACCTGGTCAGCCTTCCTATCGCGACGCCGGCGGGGCAGTTGGTCACGCTGCAGGACGTCGCCACGGTGACGACTTCCAGTGGACCGGAGCAGATCAACCACCGCGAGCGTCAACGCGCGATCACGATTCAAGTCACCCCGCCGCCAGACATGCCGCTGGAACAGGCGATCGCGCTCATTCAGAACCAGATCGTGACGCCGATCGCGGACTCCGGGACGCTGGGCGTCGATTACACCATTAACCTCCGGGGCACGGCCGACAAGCTGCAACAAACCTGGAACGCCTTGCGTTGGAACCTCGTGCTCGCGGTGATCATCACCTACCTCTTGATGGCCGCGCTGTTCGAATCCTGGGTTTATCCGTTCGTCGTCATCGTCAGCGTGCCGCTGGGCGCTGTCGGCGGCGTCGCGGGCTTGCGCTTGTTGAGCGTGGGGCTGATGCTCCAAGGTCAGCCGCCGCAGATGCTCGACGTATTGACCATGCTCGGCTTCATCATTCTGATTGGAACGGTGGTCAACAACGCGATTCTGATCGTCGATCAGACGCTCAATCACATGCGCTACGACCGCATGCCGCCGCGGTCGGCGATCTTGGAATCGGTGCGCAACCGGATTCGCCCGATCTTCATGACCACGACCACGACGGTCTTCGGCCTGATGCCGCTCGTGCTCTATCCTGGCGCCGGTAGTGAACTTTATCGCGGCCTCGGCGCGGTGGTGCTCGGCGGGCTGGTGGTCTCCACGGCATTCACGCTGCTCTTGATTCCCATGCTCTTCAACCTGACGATGCTCCTCCGCGAGTCGCTGACCTTCGGTCGCCGGCGTCCCACCGAGGCGGAAGAAGCAGAAGTCGTAGACGCCGCGGATGCCGACGAACCCGTCGTCGCCCACGCCACGGAGTAACGCCCACTGTGGCCTCCAAAATGTCGCCGAAGTCCAAGCGACTTCGGCGACAGGCTCAGGCAACAGCGCCGTTCGCTTCACCGCCGCGTAAAGACGGCTCTTGCTGGCTCAGGCAATGGAAACTGCCGAGTCCCCAGATCAAGTCGAGCGACGGCGCGCCTACGACGCGCCGCCCAGGCAGAAGGCGTTGTAAGGTCTTCAGCGCGACGACGTCCATGGGATCGTCGAATTGCGGCACGATGCACCCGCCGTTGACGAAAACGAAGTTGCAATAGCTGCACGGCAGCCGCGCGTCGCCGACGAACTTTGGCCCGGGGATCGGGAGCGGCACAATCGTGAAGGGCACATCTTCCATGCCCGTGAACGACCCGAGTTCTTCCCACATTGCCTGCAGTTGGGCGAAGCATTCGTCGTTTTCATCGGCGGCGATGGCGGCGACGATCGTCGTGGGGTTCACGAACCGCGCGAGTTGGTCGATATGCCCGTCCGTGTCGTCGCCGGGGATATCGCCGTGGGCGAGCCAGAGAATTTTGTCCACCGCGAGATAGTCCCGCAAATAACCTTCCATTCGCTCCCTCGTCATGGGACCGTTGCGATTGGGATGGA
>CAUJKE010000197.1 GCA_963205385.1 Planctomycetota bacterium
CGTCACCCAGCCGGAGGTGTCGATGTCGGCTGCCGCCACGCGCCCGGAGCGCCACTGCTTGAGCGCCGCGTCCACCTTTTCGAAGCGCGCCGACACCGTGGGCGTGGCGCTGGCAGGAATGCCGGGCTGATGCAGCCAGGCCTCCAGCTCCTTGTCGGTGACCGCACCGGGGTGCGAAGCCAAAAGGTGCTCGCGCAGCCAGGCGACGAACTGCTCGGTGCGGATGCTCTGGAAGGCGAAATGGTCGAAGTATTCGCGCAGGAAGGCGTCGAAATCCTTGCGCCCCACGCGCGATTCCAGGAACCCCAGGAACCAGGCGCCCTTGTCGTAGGCCACATCGCTCATCGAATCATCCGGGTCGGAGCCTTCCACCGGACGCGGCGCAAGAATCTGCGCGGGTTTGGTCATGGTTTTGATGCCGCGCGCCAGGCCGGACTGGGCGATTACCCGCTCCATCGCCGCGAACTCCTCGCCGTAGACCGCCTCGATGATGCGGTTCTCCACGTAGCTGGTGAAGCCCTCGTTGAGCCAAAGGTCGTTCCAACTGGCGTTGGTGACGAGATTTCCCGACCAGGAATGCGCCAGTTCGTGGGCGATCAGCGACACCAGGGATTTGTCGCCCACGATCACCGTGGGCGTGGCGAAGGTCAGACGCGGGTTTTCCATGCCGCCGAACGGGAACGACGGCGGCAGCACCAGGATGTCGTAGCGGCCCCAGCGGTAGGGGCCGTACAGCGACTCGCTCACCTCGATCATGCGTTCGGTATCGATGAACTCGGCGCGCGCCGCCTCCACCGTGGCCGGCTCGGCCCACACCCCGCTGCGCTCGGAGATCGGCTGGAACACCAGATCACCGACGGCGATCGCCATCAGATAGGAGGGGATCGGCTGGGCCATGCGGAACACGTAGTCGCCATCGCGCGGCTCATTGGGCGGATTGTCCGCGCTCATCAGGGCCATCAGCCAGGAATCGGTGCGCACCCGGGCGCTGTAGGTGTAGCGCACCGAAGGGGTGTCCTGCAGCGGCACCCAGCTGCGCGCGTGGATCGCCTGGCTCTGGCTGAACATGAAGGGAGACTTCTTGCCCGCCGTCATCGCCGGCTCCAGCCACTGCAGGCCGGAGGCCGTGGGCGAGGTGACATAGCGGATGCGCACGCTTTCATAGGGCCTGCGCATCTGGATGACGAGCTTCTGACCAAGCTGCGGGTCGCGCTCGGCGAGGCTGAAATCGAGCTTGAGCCAGCGGCCGTCGGCGTTCTTGCCGGACACCTTCTCGATATCGAGGTCACGGGTGTCGAGCACCAGCTCGCGCGCCTGCGGATCGCGCCACTCCAGCGCCAGATCAGCCACGCCGCGGATCTGGCGCTGCTCGAAATCCACCCGCAGGTCGAGCCCCAAGTCGCGGATCACGACCTTGTCGGGCTGGGCATAGGAGTGCACGTCGCGCGGAACATCCTGGGCGCTGGCGGTGGCCGCGAACGCGGTGAGAAAAAGGCTGGAGAAGGTGCGCATCACCACGGGGATCACCGGAAGGCAGGATCGATCCCGGAAGTCTACCGCCGAGCGGGCCGGGGCGGCAGCGATACGGGCCCCAGCCTTCGATGGAGCGACGACAGGGATTTGTTCAGGCCTCCCCCCATCGCCTCGGCCCGAGAGTGTCCCCCGCTGCGCCCTTCACGTCGATGCCGATCAACGAAAAACATCACGGGGAACTTCGAAAAACCGGCGTCATTCCGGCGAAGGCCGGACTCCAGTTCTTATTCTTTCCAATGGCTCGCAAAAGCTGGATGACGCAGACCTTCGTCTGCCAGAAGCGGCCGGCCTTCGCCGGAATGACGCGAAAGGACAGGTTTTTCGAGGTTCCCCACTGTTAAATCTGACGGCGCTCTGAATATCTTGCTCGCTCAAGGGTCTTCGCAATCCTCCGGTTCCAGCCGGTTGAATATGCCGGAGGCGAAATCGATGAACGGCTCGCGCTGGCTCAGCGTCGTCCCCATTTGTTCGGCCATCTGCCGGGCCTGCAACATTTCCGTTTCGCTTAGCAGTCCTCGCGCCTCTTCCAGCCGTCGTTCGAATCCTTGCCGGGTGCTGCCATCGGCCATCGGCATGAGGGCGAGAGCATACGCGGTGGCGCGGATCAGGTCGCGTTCGAAGAAACCGTCTGGAAATCCAATAAGCGTGTCCCGGCCTGACAAAAGCCCGTACAGCAGAAACATTGCGCGCGGATCGCCTTGTTCAGCTGCAAATTCCAGCAGGCGTGGCGCATTGTCACGATACGCCGCCCATGCTTCCGCATCTATTGCAAAGTTGTTGATGTTAGACATCATCGGAGGAAACCCGGCGAATCGGGCAGCCGCAGCGACGCTGCCCTGATTCGCCGCAGTGAGCATGTATTGCCACGAACTTGATATCTGCGCGGGTGTCAGGCCATCACAAACAACAGCCGCCCGGTTGCCAAGCGTGGCGAAATACGTTGCGTTTGAAATACTCCGGGTTTCCGCGCTGGAGCCAGATGGCAACTCCGCAGCAAATTCCACCGTCGAATTGACGCCGTCCTGAAACATCGGCTGCATCGCACACAGCTGCAGGTCGAGTGACAGTCGACAACCTGCCTGTTCGTCACCGCTCCTCGCCCGTTCCGAAAGCTCATCGAAATAATCGGAGATGGGCGTATCCGGCGTAGGGAGCGTGTTGCCTTTGGATGCTGCGCCGGCTATACCTGACGCACGCGTCGAGGCTTGAGGTCTTCTGTCAACGGAAGAGATCGGCACATCTGTGGCTCGCATTTCCTCCGATTCCATCGTACTGGAGTCGGGTTGTCGCTGCACTTGGACGTTGGGTGCGACGTCGAATTGCCACGGCAAGAGAAACCCGAGGGTGGCAAGGACACCAATGGCGACGATTCCCGTCAAAATGATTGTTCGGCGATTCATTGGCAGTTTTCTTATTTAATCTCAAGATGCGTCGGAAAACTCTGGACGAGTCTGCCATTTTACAGAAAACGAACCGCAAAATGTTGATTTTTCCAGAGGCCACCCTAGCCGCAATGACCTACCTCAGCAGTCCGAGTCTTTCGGCAAGATATGCATGCCTAGTCCTAGCGATGACCAGCTGGTATAAGAGTTTCTAGACGTGGTTGACCGAGTAATGAGTCTAGCCTTAGTAGTTTCTGTTACATCAAATAGCTCAATATTGATTTGATTGTTTGAGAGTTGAGTCAACTGTACAGCAACCTCCTTTCCAGATGGGGCGATAAAGCAAGAGAATTCACCAGACGGTATAATGCTTACATTAATAGGTCGATAGTTAGCTCGATCGCAAAATACAACATGAAATACTTCAGTTTTACACTCGACCTCATTTGCCAGAACTGCTGGTACCATCGCAGCTACTGGAGCGACTGATAGAGCCGTTAGTGTAGAGCGCATAAATTCGCGGCGATTTTCCATTATCAATTCTCCTGTTGACCTGGGTTGCAGCCCAGGTTACTGCAGCCAGACCAGTTGGAATTCCCCCCGCACGTAAGGCGATTTGTGCAGCCGTACATGTTTGTTGTATCACCGCATTTTGAAGAATTGCTACATTTATTGGCATTAGCCATTATCTCCACATCGCCCTGATCTATTGCCTCTAGTCTTTTAGCAAGCTGCGGAGAAATTTTTATGCTACCGTCTTGGCTCAGCGACACCATCAATGGGTCAATATTGTTCATGGTTAATTCTCAACTGGCTTTTAGTGTTAGCGGAATTTGGCGGCGAGCGGCCCTGTTGATGGCAGTAAGAGGGCAGCTAAGGGCGTTAACATCAAAGTCAGTAAAACCCTCGAGCCAAAGGCGAAGTAGATCATTGTCAACATCAAGGGAGCCGTCTTGGTTGATACGTCCAATAGAATTTCTCGGGTCATCAAGCGCTACTGTGCACTTCCCCAGCCTGCCATCGGCCCTTATCATTATTGAATTCGAGCGGGCCGCATAACAAATTTCTCTTCGCTCAGTCTTGTCCACTTCCGAGTCTGCTAATACCTTAGATTCGCCTTTGAGACGCGCCATAGCCTTTGAGTAATCTAAGTAACTCAGTGTTGGAATCTTTCCAGAGGTTGGGCCGCCAAGGTCAGACAGTTTATGAAAATGAATATCAAATCTCTCGTCATTTCCAAAACTACTGTTTAGTTTAGGCACGAGCCTATCCAAGCTTTCTAAGTTATCTCTGGCGACATGAACTCGAATAGTGACGGCAACACGGTGAGTTGATTGCCTTATCGCAATAAGGTTGTTCCATATAACATCAAAAGTTCCGGAACCATCCGCCCGCAATCGGCGTCGATCATGAATGTCTTGGTCACCATCAAGTGTTATTTGAAAGTGGTTTTGCCCGCAATTAACAAGACGATCAAGCGTTTCATTGTCCAGCAAGTATCCATTAGTCGTTAGTCCCCCACTAAATCCAACGTCATTTTCCCGAGAAACTTTTGCAGCAAATTCTGATATGTCGAATACGACTGATTTTGCCAGCAGTGGCTCACCACCAAACCAGGATATACCGAGTCTTCGTAGCGACTTTATACGTTTTCCGATTAGGTTCTTGATCCCCAAGATCACCTCACTACTCATCCTTCCGATCTTGAAGTCTTCATAGCAGTAAGTGCAGCGGAAGTTGCACTTTTCTGTTGGAAGTATTATCAGTTCTAGCACAGAGTTGTCAAACGCAGACGCTACGGTTGATGGGTGGTATCCATTCGGAAAAGTTTGTTCCGTATGCATTAACATGGCTTCCTCAAGCTTAGCGAATTGCTGAAATACGGTTTTCGGCCTCGGGAATGTTATGTTTTTGGTGACTTCCACGGCCCTGCGAACCAGTAATCAGCTACTTGCGGTGGTATTGATCGCTAATCAACCGGTCGCCTGTCAGTATTTCAACGACGCTGTTAGTGCGGACTATCGAAATCGCAAAGCCACCTATTACTGCTTTCGTTACAACTTAGGCGATTTATGCAATTTAGCGTATTAGTGGTGTTGTCACATCCAGTGTTTGCGCAGTTTAAGCGATTTGTAGATTGCGGTGCCGCACCTGACGAAGCGTACACCTTATTTAGCTGTTCTATTGTTTGATCGTCTACTAAAACATTACCATCTTTATCGATGGCTACTTTGCTAAGATCAATTATTGTTGATTTAGTATCCATAAATAACCAACCGTTGTTTGCTTGATGGTGAACTTGCTGCTCCGATTCACAAAGATATTTCATTATCTGACGTCATCGAGAACTAAAGCAATTTGCGGGTCATAGATGCTCTCCCTTTATGGACTTGGTCTATTTACCACATGCAGCGAAGGCTTGGCAACCAAGGAAAGCGTACGTTGAGAACGCTGACTTCGATACGTCAGTTGACATCTCGTTCCAGACACGCGATCCCGTTGTACCAGACCCAGCAGTTGCCCTCAGAGGGCTCCTCGCTGGGGACAGTAACATTGCCTACCGTGGAGGGCGGCACGCTGTCCGTCCGGCTGCCCGCTGCCGAGGCGGAGCGGGCAGCGTCGCCATCAGCCCAGACCGGCAGCGCTGACCGTCAGTCCGGCAAGAACGAGCGTGAAGGATTTGTCCATCTGCGCCGCGCCCCCTGCCGGTATCGCTCAACGCTTCCTGTTGGCCAGCGTGGCCTCGACCGAGGCGGTGGTGATCGGGTGGTAACCCGGTCGCGCGCGGTTGAACACCTGCTGGGCAAACTCGCGCCCTTCGCGACTGGTGGCCAGTGCGGCATAGATCGGCAGGATGAGCTTGCGGCGGCCGACGTGCTGCAGGAACTCCGCCATCGCCGGGCGCGCCTCGAAGTAGCCGCTGCGCACCGTCAGCGGGAACCAGCGCATCAGGATTTCCCCGTTCTGCGAGGCGGTGAATCCGAAGGCCGCGTCCAGCTCAACCAGTTTCTCGTTCGACAGCTTGGCCGGCATG
>CAUJKE010000198.1 GCA_963205385.1 Planctomycetota bacterium
TGCACCTGGCGCGCGCGCTGGCCTACGGCTTCGATCCCTTGGCGAAAGAGTCTGCTGATTTCACCGGCCGTTCGCCCGCGGAGATATTGGTCTTCATAGAGGATCACGCTATCGAACTGTTGCCCCAGCAATTCGCCTTGGCGAATGATGTCGCAATCGCGGCGATCACCGGCCGCGGAGTAAACCACCACGCGGCGCTGATGCGGAAATTGCTCCAAAGCATCGAGCAAGGCGACGAGCGCGGACGGGTTGTGGCCGTAGTCCACCACGACGGTCGCGCCGTTGATTTCGAGCAAATTGAACCGCCCTGGGGCTTTTTCCAGCGAAGCCGAAAACGCCTCGAGTCCCACGCGAATCACTTCGGCCGGCGTTCCCAACGCCCACGTCGCAGCCGTCGCGGCAAGGACGTTATAGACTTGGAAGCCGATCTTGCCGCTGTGCGTGACGGGAATGCGGTCGAGAGAAATGAGCGGGAATTCGTGCACTCCTTCCGCCAGGATGATCGCGTTGTCGCGCACAAAGACCACGCGCCCTCCTGCGCGACGCCGCGTCTCGAGCAGCGGCTGCTCCCCTTGCAGGGCATAAAACACGACTTGCCCTGGGCATTGCGCAGCCATGGCCGCGACGAGCGGATCGTCGGCGTTGAGCACGGCGGCGCCGCTGGGCGACACGGCGCGGACGATGGTCGCTTTGACGTCGGCCAGCTCTTGGACGGTGTCGATGTCGTTGAGCCCGAGATGGTCCCCTTCGCCGATGTTGGTGATCACCGCGACATCGCAGCGATCGAACGCCAGGCCTTCGCGCAAGATGCCGCCACGGGCGGTCTCGAACACTGCCGCTTCCACACGCGGATTCAACAGCACGGCGGTCGCGCTCTTGGGACCGCTGCAATCGCCTGCATCCACGCGGCGCGAACCAATGTAGATGCCGTCGGTGCAAGTAAAGCCGACCTGCTTGCCGCTCGCGGCCAGGATGTTGGCGATCATCCGCGTGGTGGTCGTTTTTCCGTTGGTCCCGGAAACCGCTACGATCGGGATGCGGGCGTTGTCTTCAGGCGCGAACATCATGTCGACGATCGCTTCGCCTACAGCGCGACCTTTACCGGCGGAAGGCTCCAAGTGCATCCGCAGGCCCGGCCCCGCATTCACCTCCACCACCACGCCCCGTTGTTCATCGAGCGGCCGAGAGATATCAAGGCAGACAATGTCGATGCCGGCAATATCCAGGCCGATGACGCGCGCGGCGTCCACGGCTTGTTCGGCGACGGTCGGGTGAATCAGATCGGTGACGTCGGCCGCGGTGCCGCCGGTGCTGAGATTGGCGTTCCGCCGAATCAACACGCTTTGACCTGCCGCGGGAATCGAGCCCGGCGTGAGATCCTGATCGGCGAGCACGTTGAGCGCCACCGCGTCGATCTTGATTTGGCTCAGCACGGTCGAATGCCCAGCGCTGCGGCGGGGGTCTTGGTTCACCTGCTCGATCAACTGCACCACGGTCGAGACGCCGTCGCCAATGACCTTGGCAGGCTCGCGCTTCGCGGCGGCGACCACGCGCTGCCCAATGACCAGCACGCGATAGTCGTCGCCGGGGGCGAAGCGCTCGACGACGATCGTGCTTTCCTCTTCAAGGGCCGCGGCATACGCGGAGAGCACTTGCTCGCGGGTTTGCAAATTGGTCGCGACGCCGCGGCCATGATTTCCATATTGCGGTTTGACGACCACAGGATAGCCAATCTCGTCCGCGGCTGCGACCGCCTCCTCGGCGCTGGTCACGATCTGTCCTTCGGGAACCGGCACGCCGACGCTCTTGAGCAATTGGCGGGTTAACTGTTTGTCTTGCGCGACGGACTCCGCGATCGCGCTGGTGCGATCCGTTTCCGCGGTCAAGATGCGGCGCTGCTGATGGCCATGGCCAAACTGCACGAGGCTGCCTGTGTTCAACCGGCGAAACGGAATCCCCCGGTTCGTCGCGGCCCGCACAATCGACGCCGTGCTCGGCCCCAGGCAAACATCGTAGGTCAGCGCGCGCAAGCGCTCGATCGCCGCCGCCGCGTCGCTCGGGACTCCCTGGATCGCGGCCAAGATGATGGCCTGCGCCTCTGTGAGGGCCGCCCGTCCGACTTGTTCATCGAGATATTCAACGACCACTTTGTAGATGCCGGGCTCTTTCGCAGCGACCGCGCGGCCAAAGTTCACGGCACTCCCTGACTGGCGTTGCAGGTGCAGCGTGACGCATTCCAGCACATACGCCAGCGAACTTCCCTGCGCGAGTTGCTCCGCCAACGAGCCTGCGTTGCGCTGGGCGATCATGTCGCCAATTTTGGGAAGCAGCGTCAGCAGCCGGTCGTTGAAGCCGGCAATTTCGCGCGTAGGTAAATCTCGATACTCTCCCAGGTCGATCCACGCTTCGAGAACCGGAAAGTTCGCCCACAGATTCGGGCCGCGAAGGGCCAAGAGCTTGCGAATATTCATAAATGCTTAGTAGTGAAAACTTTGACGGACGACCACTCACCATGGTTGGAAGCTAGCAAACCTCAAGCCCACGTTTTGGCATCCTTGCGTGCCTAGGAGCACGCATTGTGCGTTGCCGCTGTGGTCTTTTCGGGGCTAAGAAAGCGACTCGTGCAAGAGACACGTCCGTGACAGTTCGATATCTCATCGCCTGTCGCGTGCTGGGACTTGACGTGAGCGTTCAAGATTCCAGTGGCGACATTCGCAGACGGACGAACAACCAGCAGCTAACGCTTAGCGACAACTGACGGCTCGTCTTCTTACGCACAGGGCGTGCGTTGGATCGAACCAATTCCGGTCTATTATCGTGTTCATCCGTAAAAAATCTAGGGACAGCATTCTAGAATTTATCCAATTCGCCTAGCTTGACGAAACTGGACGGCCAATTGTTTCGTAGCGGGGTATACTGTACGGTAACGAAAATTGCCTGCTGACGCTGTAAACGCTAGCACTGATAGCGTTTATACAATTCCTCCCGACGATCCACTGCCACCTGAACGCCCCTCAAACTAGGGGCGTTAAATGCTGTTCGTAACTTCTCGGCGCTCCCCAGGCCTATCGCTTTCGCAGGCTGCTCTTTATGAATTCGCGGATGGCACCTCGTGGCTGACGCTTCCCTTCCTCAAAGCGAACTCCCCGCCGCGTGGCGGCATGCTGTCCAGGCGACACTTCGTCCCGGCGAGGAAGTGCTGGCATGGTGCGAGCCGGATCTGGACGCCCAACTGCACTACGCGCGGTCGTTGCTGCTGCTCACCAATCAACGGCTACTGTCCACCGCGCCGACACCGCTCACAAGCCTGGCCGCCCATCCCATTCCCGCGGAGCCGGCATGGGAAGCCTGGCCGCTGTTGAACACCGCCGCGCTGCGCGTCGCGTTGCTCACAGGCATCGGGAGTTTGGAACTTCTGGGGCCGGATCGCCGTTTAGGGGTGTGGCGATTCACGGCGGCGAAGACCGCGGCGGTGAATCGCTTCGTGCAACAGTATCAAGCCGCGCTCCGCGTGCAGCGGGGCGAAGACGCCGTGATTGCGAGCGCGTCGGTCTGTCCGTCGTGCGGCGCGATGCTTCCCCCCGGCGAGAGCGATTGCCCGCTTTGCCAGGCGCCTCCGGCGACTGTCTCCACGCACTCGCTCATACGACTCGCCCGTTTTGCTCGCCCGCGCGCCAGCCTGATCGCCACCGGCTTTGCGCTCACGATTGGCAGCACGGCCATTGGCTTGATTCCGCCCTATTTGACGATGCCGCTGGTCGATCGCTTCTTGATTCCGCTGCAAAGCGCCGCCGTGAAGCCGAGATGGTCCGACGGCGCTTGGTACTTCGTCGGGCTACTCGCGGCGGCGGTTGTCGCGTGGATGCTGGCCAACGCGCGGAACTGGGTGGTTGCCAAGGCCGGCGAGCGGATCAGTTCGGATATTCGCAGCGCGACCTACTCCCACTTGCAGCGGCTCTCGCTGGAATACTTCGGCGGCAAGCGCACCGGCGACCTGATGTCCCGCATCGGCAGCGATACCGATCGGCTCTGCAGCTTCCTGTCTGTCAATCTGCTCGACTTTCTGACCGACGTCCTGATGATCGTGATGACCTCGGTCATTCTGCTCTCAATCAACCCCCGCCTGGCGCTGGCGACCTTGATTCCGTTCCCGTTCATTGCCTGGCTCATACAGCGGTTGCGCGGCCGCTTGCGGATGGGCTACGCGCGCGGCAATCGCGCGTGGGCGGAGATGATTAGCGTCCTGGCGGATACCATCCCCGGCGTGCGGGTGGTCAAGGCGTTCGCTCAAGAGTCGCGCGAGATCAGCCGCTTCCAAATGGCCGATCGCCACGTGGTCGATTCCAATGATCGCGTCAACTGGCTGTTCGCGTTTTTCAACCCCACCGTCACCATGCTTACGGAGTTAGGGGGCCTGGCGGTCTGGATCTTCGGCGCCTGGCTGATTTATCAAGGGAGCGTCACCGTGGGGACGCTGCTCGCGTTCTCGGCGTATATCGGCCGGTTCTACGTTCGCCTGGAATCGATGAGCCGCATGATCGCCTCCACGCAGCGCGCCGCGGCGGCCACGCATCGCATCTTCGAGATCCTCGACCGCGTCCCCAGCGTGCCTGAGCCTACGAACCCGATTCATCCCGGCCGGATCGAAGGCCAAATCGAGATCCGCGACATCTCGTTTCAATACGGCGCCCGGCGGGTGATTCACAACGTCTCGCTGCACATTCAGCCGGGCGAAATGATTGGGCTGGTCGGGCCCAGCGGCGCCGGCAAGAGCACGCTCGTGAACCTGGTCTGCCGCTTTTACGACGTCGCCAGCGGCGCGATCTTTGTCGATGGGCACGACATTCGCTCCTATCCCGTCGAGGAATATCGCCGCAACATCGGCATCGTGCTGCAAGAACCATTCTTGTTTTATGGCACGGTGGCCGAGAACGTCGCTTACGGGCGACCCGAGGCGACACGGGGCGAAATCATTGCCGCGTCGCGCGCGGCCATGGCCCATGACTTCATCCTCCGCTTGCCTGACGGTTACGATTCGCTCGTAGGCGAGCGCGGCCAGTCGCTCTCCGGCGGCGAACGGCAACGCATCTCCATCGCCCGCGCGCTCCTCACCGACCCCCGCATCCTGATCCTCGACGAAGCGACCAGTTCCGTCGATACCGAGACCGAACTTGAAATTCAAGAAGCGCTCGATAATCTCACCCGCGGCCGCACGACAATCGCGATCGCGCATCGCCTGAGCACGTTGCGCCGCGCTGATCGGCTCGTGGTGCTCGAGGCGGGGCGCATCGTCGAAGTCGGCAAGCACGATGCGTTGCTAGACCAAGACGGCGCTTATGCCCGGCTGCATAAGGCCCAATTGGAACTCGCCCAAAAGTAATTCGCTATGTCAACGCCCATCCCCTTGCCCTTTGAACTGACGCACGACGCCTGGGGCAGGCTCGTGCTGACGGACGCCGCCGGCGAGCGGTATGTCGGCGTGGTTCCGCTGCGCGTCTTTCCGGCCACCGATCCCCAGCATTGGATCGCGCTCGTGGACGCCCAGGGACGAGAACTCTTGATGATTGAAGACCTCGCCGCTTGCCCGCCGCCGGTTCGCGAAGTGATCGAACTGGAATTGTCGCAGCGGGAGTTCCTGCCGGAGATTCTCCGTATCGTCTACGTCAGTAGCATCATTGAACCGTGTGACTGGGAAGTCATCACAGATCGCGGGCCAACGCGGTTCGTGCTCAAGAATGAAGACGACGTGCGCCGCACTGGCCCCTACAGCGGCATCGTGATCGACGCGCAAGGCGTGCGCTATTTGATCCGCGACACTCGCCAGCTCGATCTCTACGGTCGCCGCGCGATCGAGCAGTACATTTAGCGTTAGCGCGTCGGCACGATGCGGTAATTCAAGATCCGGTCGCCAGCGATTTCCTCGGCCCGCAGCAACAGCGTTTGCCCTAATAGCTCTTCGCCGTTGGGAAGCACGAAGTGCGAAACATGGCGGCCGTGGCCAAGCTCGATGACCTGGTTGCGCTCGCGGCGACGCCCCGGCGCAAACAACAGGCAATTGAAGCTCACGGGGTTGTCGCTCCGATTTTCGAACGTCTGCTCCACGATCAATTCGCCTGCTTCACCCAGCCGTGAGCGGGTCTCGATGGCGATTTCGTCGGTTCCGACTTGCAGCGGGTGAAACACGCTGAAAGCATAGTTGCGATCCGCCGTGACCTTGAAATCGAAACGCACGGTTTGCGGCCCGGTTTGTGTATCGGCCTTGAAGCGTACATTGAATCGCCCCCGTGATTTTTCTTGACCAGCGACCTTGAAGCCCATCGGCAGCGTGCCGATCTCCCAATCGTCCGGACCGACGATGCGAACTTCACCTCCGACCCCTTGCTCGAACGGATTGCGAAATTGATAGCTCACGGTTTGCTCGCGCCCAAAGACGCTCGGCAAGTGCGTTTGCTCGAAAGCCAGGCTCACGCGCCACGCCGCGACAGGCAAGCTCAGGCCGGTGACAAACGTCGGCGTGCGGCTGACGTGGATCGACTGCGTCGCGCCCCCTTCGGCCTGCTGCTGCTCGTAAGTTAGCGTCTGCCCCCAAGCATCGAAGTGTTCGATCTGGTCGCCGAGATAGAGCGTTTCAACACACGGCTGCGTATTCCAAACCACCAGCACCACGTCTTGTTTGCGCTGAAACAGGTGATTGGTGCTTCCGCTGGGCAAGTGGATGCTGCCGAGATAGCGCGCGCCTCCCAAGACAAGCGCGGTGGTGCGCCAGGGGAGGAGCAGTTCATCCGGCGTACCGTCGGCTTGCAGCAAGCCATGCTCGGCGGAGAACGGATCGGGAACGAAGACCGCTTGCTCCTGGTTTATCTTGGACGCCAACATCCGCTCGATGAGATCGCGCGTGCGCGTCTCCAGGTCATACGCGCGGCGACTGAGTGGTTCCAGCGTCATCCAACGCTGCGGACCCTTCGCGGCGGGTTGGGCTAGATACGCGGCGGACTCGCGGGCGGTCAAACTCGGCGCGGCGGTGCGTGTTAAAAAGTCCCAGGTCTCTGCAGTCGGCGGTTCGATCAACCACGGCCACGGCAAACCCACCTGCACCTCCTGGCCATACCTGAGGAAGTGCTGTTTGATCTCTT
>CAUJKE010000199.1 GCA_963205385.1 Planctomycetota bacterium
CGGACGCGCTGGCGAAAATTTGCCGCCAGGAAGACTTCAGCCTCATTCAACTCGTGACGCCGACCACGCCGCGCGAGCGGGCGGTGCGCATCGCGAATTCCTCGACCGGCTTCTTGTACTACGTCTCCGTCACCGGCATCACGGGCGAGCGGACCCAACTCCCCCCTGCCCTGCTCGAAAACGTTTCGTGGCTGCGCGAGCAAACGCCGCTGCCTATTTGCATCGGCTTCGGCATCAGCCAGCCGGAGCATGTGAAGCTCTTGGCGCCCGTCGCGGACGGGCTGATCGTCGGCTCGGCGATCGTCCGCCGCATTGCGGAAGCCGCGACTAAGCCCCGCGCCCAGGTCTTGAAATCGACCGGCGACTACGCCGCCACGCTCCTCGCCGCGCTGGCGGAGTGCGGGTAATTGGCTTCCCCCATCTGCCCAGGTGTCTGCCTGGTTGGTGTGCCGGTGCCAGACCGACTGTAATGCCTGTAACAGGCAGAGCGTCCAATCCGTCACGTTTTGCGCGCGAAAGCGCCTATAAGACACGCGGATTGCCGTGCTTTGAAAAAATGTCCCTTGACCTTAGGCGAATTGCGTAAGTAGAGTTGAGATGGAAGAGGAGCGCGGCTGTAACGTCGCGGCGCCTGTTCCACGATTAGGTTGGGGAATCGCTTGTGGCCGCTTGCAGGGCCAGGGCGGTCCAACGAATGCGACGCCCGGCGAGTCTAGGCGGTGCTTCGTTCCTCCGCGCTGCGGTGCTGCCGATCCCGTTTCTCGCGGGGTAAGGCACGCCGCGAGGCCGTGCTTCCCTCAGCCCCGAGCTGCTCCCTTTGTTGTGTAGCCGCCATTGACGGTGAAGCTACCGGTGCTGAGAGTGCTTGTGTGGAGGCCAGCGCGATGACGCAGGGAAATGCGGGTTCTGTTCTACGGCGATTTTTTGCCGGCCTGGCCGAGCAAACGTTTGAAGTGCAACTCGGCGTGGCCGATCCGCCACTGATCGACTACGTGACCGAGCTACTGGTTCGTTTTTCACGGAGCGACCAGGTGTATCGCGTCCGCGCGCTCAACGGCCGCCCGGTGCATGAAGTGGCGGACCTTGTCGCGGAAGCGGAACAGCGAATCGGCGACGCGCGCCGCGAAGTTCATCGCCACATTGGCGACTTCACGTTGTTCTGGACCGGCATGTATCCCGAGGCGATTCGCGAAATGCGCGGGCCGGCCAAGAAGGATTACTTTGTCGACTATTGCGCACAAGGGAAGCGGGCGTATCACATTGCCGCGACAATCGAAACCGAGCGCGAGGAAAACGCGCGTGGCGACGTCCTCGAACGACTCAGTCGCCAATTCGAAATGTGCGTGTATGGCCTGGGCGAAATTCGGCGCGAATGGGAACGCCGGGATGATGAAGGCGTCCGGCCTCTTCTGCTGGAATAACGCACGGATCGCTGGATGCCTACTCCGCGCGCGGCCTATGCTATGCGCGGTCTACTCTTGTCTCGCGCGCTTGCCGGGGCTAGATTCAACGCGACAGCTTTCTTCTCCCCTCTGCGATTGCCGCCGCGATGAAACTGATTATCGCCATCATTCAACCGAATAAACTGGAAGCGGTGAAAGCCGCGCTGACCGACGTAGAAGTCTTTCGGCTGACCGTCATGGACTGCCAAGGCTTTGGGCGGCAGAAAGGGCAGACCGAGGTCTACCGCGGCCACGAGTTCACGGTAAACCTGCTCCGCAAGGTGCAGTTGATGATTGCCGTAAACGAGGATTTCGTGCAGCCGACGATCGACGCCATCGTCCAAGGGGGCCGCACCGGCGAAAAAGGGGAAATCGGCGACGGCAAGATCTTCGTCCTGCCGATGGAAGACTGCGTGCGGATTCGAACCGGAGAGCGAGGACCGGAGGCGATCTGACGGAAACCCGCCGATCACATAGCCGCTCCAAGCACGAGCTTCCAATAATCAAAGGCTCAAAACGAAGGACGCCCTATCGTTTCGAGCCGTTGAATTTGTTTCGGATTTCGATATTCGAAATTCGATATTATCTCTTACGACGGCTCATACCCTTCATCAAACGGGTTTCGCCCGCGCGGCATCCACTTGCAGAGGCCGATGCCGCCGAAGTAGAGCACGGTGAGCGGGATGGCCATCATCAACATGCTGACCGGGTCGGCCGGGGTGAGGACCATGGAGAGGACGAAGATGATCAAAATGGCGATCCGCCACTTGGAGAGATAGAGTTCGATGCTAAACAGGCCGATGCGGTTGAGCAAGAGCATCACGAGCGGCAATTGGAAGCTGATGCCAAACCCCAGCGGCAAGAACAGCGCAAAGCCGATCCACTCGCTGATCCGCGGATCGGGGTCGATGTTGAGCGAGCGGTTGAACTGAAAGAGCCAGACCAGCACCGAGGGAATCACCCACTTGAACGCCAGGAAAGCGCCGAACAAAAACAGGCCCAGGCTGATCGGCAAATACATGTAGACATATTTTTTCTCGTGGACGTAGAGACCCGCGGCGACAAAATTCCAAATCTGGAAGAAGATGTACGGACTCGCGATCAACGCGCCGGAGACCAGCGCCGCTTTCACCCAGACCATGAACACTTCGTGGGCGGAGAGCGATTTGACGACGTACTGAATGGGCCGCCAGATGCGCGTCGCCAGCAGAACATTGCCGGGCGCCGGCAGCGGTTCGCCAAGGACGCGCACCGTCTTGCCTTTTGGCTGCGCCACGGATTGCGATTCCGATGGCGATTCCGACTCTGGGGGCGTTCCCGCCGTTGGGGTGAGCTTCAACTCGCTTTCATTGCCGGCGGTGTCCGCCTTGGCCGGCGCGAGCGGTTCTTCGCTGGAACCGTTCGCGGCCTTGGCATCCGGGAGGAGCGCGCTGAGCCGCTCGATTTCGCCCGCTTCCAAGTAAATACTTTCAAAAACGAGGCGGCGCTGCTCGACGAACTTCTTGACCTCCGGCGTGACCAGGTTCGGATCATCCGGATGCTCGAGCTTGATTTTTTCCAGCGAGCGCTCGATGAAAAAATCCTCGAGCGATGCCACTAGCGGCGCTTTGATCAGATCCACGACATAATCGGCGATGACTAGGCCAATCGCAAAACCGACCAACAGCCCCACGACGGCGCGAAACAACGCCGCCCGCAGTTCCTCCAGGTGATCCCCGAAGGACATGGTGCTCTTTTCGTGAAACAGGTCGTCGTTGGGATTCTTGAATTTTGCCATGGCTGAAGCGGTCTCCAGCAAACGGAGCGGAAGCTAATAGCCAACCCCAAAATGGTGGGGGCTCGAGCTCGAGCCCAGGGTTGGTCGACGGGCAAACGATCCCGCCTGAGAGCTTACGGAAGGAAACTGCCGTACCAGAGGGGGCGTGTCACCATGGACCGCAGTTTCGATCATACCATCGGCGGCAAAGGGTGGCAATCAACCGCGCGAAAGGAACGGCCTTACTCCGCGAATTCAGAAGCCCCGGAAACCGACTGGGCCGCTCGTTCCACGCAAGGTTGCTCGACCAGCGCTTCCTTACCCGGCCAGATGGGAAGCGAATTCAAGAACGGCGCGCCGGCGCCTGCGAGCCACACGAACCGCCGGGTCGCCTTGCGGATGCGGAGACGTTGCAAATCGCTCGCGGCGACGATCAAACAAACGAAGACCGCGACCGCCCCGGCGGCGCCGTAACCTGCAAGATTTCCCACCGCCCAACCGTAGCCGACACTCAAAACCGCGCAGGCAGCGGCGGAAATCCAACTGTTGCGAACGTGCGCCCACCGACGTTTGCGAACCGTCGCGCCGCACGGGACGCGGACCGAGACCGTCCTTGCGGAAAACAGCATGGCGACGAAAATCAGCGGCCCGAGTAGCAAGAACAAGATCGTCCACCAGGGGAACCAGGTCAGCCGCACCTGGTAATAGCCAATCGCCGGTTCGTTGGTTTTCGCGCAGCGGTTTGGCAAATTCGCTTGCAGCGGCGCGACCACATCGCTGTTATCCCGCCAACAACCTCCGCTGGCCACGAGCTCATCGAGCATCCGGGGCGACGGTTCCGTAGGAAGCACAGGCGAGGCATAGGGATTGAGATCGTCCACGGCTCAGGCGATATGTTTGGGCCGATAAAACTCCACCAACCGATGCTGGCCGGGGAGCGCCAATTCGCTCCAGTCCTCGATGTTCAAAGCGACGACGGCGAGCCCCGCAGTGGGAAACGATTCGTGCTCGCCGGTGAGGAGATACAACAGGTCGTCGAGTGTCGGATTGTGGCCGACGACGAGCGCGCGCGATTGCGAATTACCTTCACGATGAAGTGCCTTGAGATAGGTATTGGGGAGCGCCATGTAGAGTTCGCCGAGCAGTTCCAACCGCCCGGTGAAATCCACGGCCTCCGCGACCAGCTCCGCCGTTTGCTTCGCGCGGAGCGCGGCGGACGAGAGGATGAGGTCAGGCACGAGATGCTGCGCGGCGAGCAATCTGCCGATCCTTGGCGCGTCGGATTCACCCCGCGCCGCGAGCGCGCGATCGATATCCGCCTGGTTCGGCGCGGCCGGAATCGCCTTGGCGTGCCGCATGATGAGGAGCGTTTTCATGGCCCAATACCGGAATGACGGGGGCGACGAGACTTTGATCTAGCGTAGCAGATTCTGAAGTGTGCGTTGCGCGGCGATTGCCTGAGTTTGTCTGAGTTCGTGACGCGCGCCGTTCGGATCCTAATGCACTTCCGCCCCGGGGGCGCGGTGCGGTTCGAACACGGTGCGGCGGGATTGTTCGGCTTGCTTCACGGCCTGGCGAGCTTCGCGATAGAAATACTCCTGGCAGCGCAATGGCTCACTATCCCCCGGCGTGGCGCGCACGTACGTGCCGTCGGCCGTGAGGATGTGGGCCTTGACATTGTCTTGAAAGTACGTCTCCAGCGTGCTGATGAGCCGATTCCGCAGCGCGGCGTCTTCGATGGGAATCAAGAGTTCCACGCGCCGATCGAGGTTGCGCGACATCCAGTCGGCGCTCGAGATAAACACCCGCTTGTCGCCGCCGTGCAGAAAGTACATGATCCGCGCGTGTTCGAGGAAGCGGTCGACGATGCTCACGACGTGGATGTTCTCGCTCAATCCGGGCACTCCGGGGCGCAAGCAGCAGATGCCGCGCACATTGAGCCGGATTCGCACCCCTGCCTGGGACGCGGCGTAGAGCGCCTCGATAATCTTCGGATCGACGAGCGCGTTGACCTTGGCGACGATCTCCGCGTCCTGGCCCTGCTGGCGGCGCTGGGTTTCGATGTCGATCATTTCGATCAACTTCTCGCGCAGCCCGATCGGCGCGGCTTCGAGTTTGCGAAACTGCTGAGGCTGTGAATAGCCGGTAATCGCGTTAAAGAAGTTCGTGCCGTCGGCGCCGAGTTCTTCATTGCACGTCATAAAGCTGACATCGGTATAGAGCCGCGACGTATTCTCGTTGTAGTTCCCGGTGCCAAAATGCAGATAGCGCTGAATGCCTTGCGGCTCGCGCCGCACGACCAGGCAAATCTTGGAGTGGGTCTTGAGTCCCTTCACGCCGTAAATAACCTGCACGCCGGCGTGTTCGAGATTCTTGGCCCATTCGATATTGCGGGCTTCGTCGAAGCGGGCTTTTAGCTCAACCACCGCCGTGACGTACTTGCCCCGCTCCGCGGCGCGGCGCAGGGCGGCGACGATGGGACTGTTGCGGCTGGTGCGATAGAGCGTCATCTTGATGGCCAGCACGTCCGGATCGTCGGCCGCCGATTCCACCAACCGCATGACCGGTTCAAAGCTGTCATACGGATGAATCAACAGCACGTCTTGCTGTGTGAGGACATCGAAGATGCTCTTCCGCGGATCGACTTGCGGCGAAGGCTGCGGCGGCCAGGCTTCATACTTGAGGTTGTCGAAGCCGGGGAGGTCGGTCAGTTGCATGAAGGCCGAGAGGTCGAGCGGGCCCGGCGTCGAGAAGACGTCGTCGGTGTGGACGCTGAGAACCTGCTTGAGAAACGCGAGCGCCGCGTCGCTCGCGCCGGCGGCGATTTCGAGACGCACGCAGGCGCTTTGCTTGCGGGCGTCGAGGATTTCCTCGATTTCGGTCATCAAGTCGGCCGCGAGGTCGTCCCGCACGCTGAGATCTGCGTTGCGCGTCAGGCGAAACGGCACGGCCTCGACGATCTTCTCACCGGGGAAGAAACGCTCGACGTAGAGCCGGATGACGTCTTCGATCAACGTATAGCCGTAGCCGCCATCAACGTGCAATGTAATGAACCGCGACGACGAGCGGCGCAAACTGATCACGGCGAAGCGAGGCTGCTCGCTGCCCACCGCGGGCGCAAGTTGCACGAGGATGTTCAACGACTGGTTGCTGAGCAGCGGAAAGTCATCCACGCCTGTGACCGCGACGGGCGAGAGAACGGGAAAGATTTCTTCGGCGAAGACTTGCTCCAAGCTGCGCGATTGCCGCTCGGACAAATCCTGGGTGCGAATTCGCTTGATGCCGCTGGCGGCCAGTTTGGGCTCGAGGTCCGCCATGAAACAAGCGTATTGATCGGCCAGCATTTGCCGCGTGCGCTGGCTGATGGCGGTGAGCTGTTCCTGCGGCGTCAGGCCGGAGGCGTCTTGTTTGGAACTGGGCCGCTCGGCCACCATTTGCAACCCGCCCACGCGGACCATGAAGAACTCGTCGAGGTTGGACGCCGTGATGGCCAGGAACTTCAGTCGTTCCAGCAGCGGGATCTCGGGATCGCACGACTCATCGAGGACGCGCTGGTTGAATTCCAACCAGGAAAGTTCACGGTTGATGAATTTCGAGGACATAGCGCTCGGCGGGTGCGGGGATAGTTGTGGGTTGCGAATAGCGGCGAGACAGAATTATAGACGCGACTTGCGGAGGAGCACTTTCATGCCAAAAACCTCTTCAAAAAGTGTACTGTTCTGGCGGATGGCCAACTGTTCGAGCGAGAGGTCATCCACGCGCGGAATGGAAAGCACCAGGCGGTTGTCCTCGATTTCGCAGTGAAATTCGCTAATGCGCCCGCTGCGGGAATCGTCGAGCGCCAGCGCGATGCGGAGCATGGCGGCCATCTTGGCCACCGCGATGCGATGCTCGCGGCCCAGCGTGTCATAGCCTTCGTGCTCAGGCTGCGGCGAGGCCCGCCGATGATAACGGGCGACGAGCGACACCAACAGGACATCCTGCTTACTCAGACCGAACAGTTCGCTGTTCTTGATGAGATACATGGAATGCTTGTGATAGCTGCGCGTGCCGACAAAGAGGCCGATCTCGTGCAACAGCGCCGCGATCACCAGCACCGTCTCGTAGCGCGCGTCGAGCTGATGTTCGTCCTTGAGCATGCGAAACAACATGCGGCAGAGCTGGGCGACGTGCCGCGCGTGCGCTTCGTCGAAGCCGAAACGCTGGCCCAGGTCGATCGCCGAACGGACAATTTGCGAGCTGAATTCTTCCGTCAGCGCCGCCTGACCGGCGACCTCGCGCAATAAGCCGTCACGGAGCGTAACATTGGTGACGAGGATGTGATCGAGCTTCAAGGCCTTCGCGATCTTGACATACCCCAGCAGGGCCGAGCCAACCGTCTCCGCCGCGGGAAAGGAGAGATGATACTTCTGCACGATCTCGTCATCGGTCATGTCCAGCAAGCGATCGGTAAAGCGATCGAGCCGGGCCAAGTCGAGCTTGGCAAGCGATTGAGGGGACCAATCTGGCAAGAGTTCGGCCGCGGCGAAACGGACATCCCCGCCCATCGCCACAACTTCAAAGTCTTGCGTCTGGGGCGGGAGCGACTCCACAATTTGTTCGACGAACCGGGAGATCTGGCTCTCCATGATATTGCGGGCCTTGACCGCAGGCGTGCGGAACGTCTCCAGTTGCTTGCGGAGTCGCAAGGAACCCAGGCGATAGGTGTGCGAATGGATCACGTTCCCGTCTTTGACGAGCAGCAACTCCGTGCTGCCCCCGCCCACTTCCAAAACGAGCGTGGATGCCTGGGCGAGCGCAGGCTCGGCTTTCAGATAGGGCTGCATGCCGAGGTAGGTGATGCGGTTGACCTCCGCCTCGTCGAGCGGTTCGATCTGCATCTGCGTGGCGATGTAGACGCGGTCGACGAAGGCCAGGCGGTTGCTGGCTTCACGCACGGCGCTGGTTGCGACCACGCGAACCTGCTCCGGCTTGTTGATTTGATACTCTTTTAGCAGCCGCCCATAACTGCGCAAGACGCGCACGCATTCCTCGATGGTCGCCCGCTCGATGGCGCCTTTGGTGAACGTGTCGCGGCCCAAATTCACGGCTTGCGAGAGCGTTTCCAGGATGCGGACGTCGCCGGCATCGTCGATCTCGGCGATGGCCATGCGGATCGAGGTCGCGCCGACATCGACCACCGCCACCGGTTTCACCTGGCGCGCTGGTTCGGCCGGACGTGGAGGAGCAATGCTAGTAGGCATAAAATCTTTGCAGAACTCGATTCCAGGCGGCGAAAGCGCCGCGCGTCAATTCATGGCGGCCTCGGAAGGCAGGACGTGGCGCTCAATCCATGCCGCGGCGCCCATCGCGCCGGCGTCATCGCCCAGCTTGGCGGCGACGACCTTAAACGATTTTGCTAGCGACGGCATGGCCCGCGCGCGCGCGGCCTGGCCGACCGCCTCGACGAACAAGTCCGGCATCGCCTCGACAAGTCCGCCTCCCAGGACGATAACTTCAGGCGTGAGGAGCGTCACCAGATTGGCGACCGCGACGCCAATGTAACCGCAGGCATGACGAATAATCTGCTCGACAATCGCATCGCCGGCCTTGATCGCATCGGCCAAGGTGCTGCTGCGAATTTTCGTCAGGTCGGCGCCGGTAGTATTGAAAATATACGGCGCTTCGCCCCGATAAGCGGCCATCGCAACTTGGGCCGAGATTGCCAGGCGACTTGCTTCCGCTTCTAAACAGCCGCGCTGGCCGCAACCGCAGAGCGCGCCGCCGGGCACGACTTCGAGATGGCCAATTTCCATGCACGAGTGCTTCTTGCCGCGCAGGATGCGTCCTTCGTACACGCAACCGCCGCCGATTCCCGTGCCTGGAAAGACGCCGATCGCGCACCGCGCCGACTTGGCCGCTCCAAAGCGAAATTCACCGTAAATGCCGGCATCGACATCATTGACGATAATCGCGCGGCAACCGAATTGTTTTTCGAGAAAGTCCCGCAATTTGACGTTCTTCCAGCCGAGATTGGCCGCTTCCAGAATGACGCCGTCATCCAAGTCGACCGTTCCCGGGCAACCAACGCCGATGCCGCTGATTTGGTCCGGCGTGAGTTTCGCTTCCTCGAGGGCTTGCTGGATGGTCTGCACGATCCGCTCGAGGCCCGCTTTGGCCCCTTCATTGCCTTTGGTGCGCCGCCGCTTGCGTCCCAGAGGGCGAAACTGGGCATCGAACGCCACGGCCATCATTTTGGTGCCGCCGAGATCAAACCCAACCCAGTGAGATTCCTTTCGCGTGTCAGCCATGCTGCTCGTATGGTTGGAGAAATGTGCCGTGCGGCCAGAAAGAGCCGTCCCGCGATAGAATAGCAAACTCTCGCCCCCAACTGTAGGTGTGGCGATTGTAAGGATTGCTAGTGCGATCCACCTCCTCACGAATTACAATCTGAGAGACGAACACTGCAAGTGGGGGAAGTTTTGGCATGAGCAGCGAAACGCAGGAAAAAGATCAGCAGTTTGACCCCTATTACAAGTGGCTGGGGATTCCCGTCGAACAACGGCCGCCGAACTTGTACCAATTGGTCGGCGTGCAGATGTTTGAGAAGGACTTTGATGTAATCGCCAACGCGTGCGATCAGCGGATGGCGCACTTGCGGACGTTTGCGACCAGCCAGCATCGCGACCTGGCCGAACAACTGCTGAACGAAACGGCCGCGGCGCGCGTCACGCTCCTCAACCCGCGGCTCAAGGCCGGCTACGATAGTAACCTGCGCGCGAAGTACCCACCGCCGAGTCAGGCGGGGATCGCTAGTCGCGAGACGGCGCGCAAACTTGCCGCCGGCGATCAACTCGACGACTTCACCCTCATCGAGCGCATGGGGGGCGGCAAGACCGGCGTCATCTGGAAGGCGAAGCATCGGCTGCTCGGACGCATCGTAGCCATCAAGATCATGCCGGAGGACTCGGCGAAGTTTCCCGAGTGGATCAAGCGTTTGCAACGCGAAGTCAAAATCACCGCGAAGCTCAACCATCCCAACCTCGTGAGCGCGATCTACGCCGGCGTCGCCAACGGCATCCATTATCTGGTGCAGGATTATTTTGAAGGGCGCGAACTCGCGGATGTGCTGAAGGAAACCGGTCCGCTCCCCGTGGCGAAAGCGGTCGATCTGACGCTGCAAGCCGCGCGGGGGTTGGAATACGCACACCAACGCACCATCTATCATCGCAATGTGAAGCCGGCGAACATGCTCGTCGATGACGCCGGAGCGCTCCGCGTCTCCAATATGATCATGGCCCGCGTCGAGGACGCCTCCGAAGCGTACATGAGCCTCGTGGAAGGCTTGACCTCGCCGGGCTACATGATGGGGACTGGCGACTACCTCGCGCCGGAGCAAGCGGTGGACGCAGCCAAGGCGGATGGCCGCGCGGATATCTACTCGCTCGGCTGCACGCTGCACGAGCTCCTCATCGGCGCGCCGCCGTTTCCCGAGAAAGGGCTCGTGCAAAAACTCCTGGCCCACAAGAGCAAGCCGGTCGCGAATTTGCGTTCGCAACGGCCTGACGTCCCCGAGTGGCTCGACGACGTCTATCTCAAGATGATGGTCAAGAATCCCGCCCAGCGTTATCAATCGATGAGCGAAGTCATCGCCGACATCGAGCGGGGCCGCCGGAGCCAAAGAATCCACTGGGGCACGGTCGGCATGGTGCTTGGGGCACTCGGCGTGTTTGTGCTCTGCGTGTTGTTAGGGCTGGCTGCGGCGGCGTTGTATTTTATGGTGTGGGGGTGATTGGTTGGTGGCGAGTAGGGAAATTGAAATTCCAAGCTTCAAGCACCAAATTCCAGGGAAATCCCATTGCGTGGACGGTTTTTCGTTTAACGGCCAGCCGAAGGCGACTGCGCGGCATCGATGCGAAGCGACTTATGTCAACGCCGACGCCTTCGGCTGGCCGTTAAACGACTTGGTGACGCCGTTGCACGAAGCATGCGTGTTAGCGCCAGGCAAATGTTTGCCCGGTCAGGAGCTCGAAGGCTTCGATGTATTTTGCCCGCGTGCCGGCGATGACTTCGGCGGGGAGTTCCGGCGGGGGACTGTTCTTGTCCCACGTGGTCGTTTCGAGCCAGTCGCGGACGAACTGCTTATCAAACGAAGGCTGGCTCCGGCCGGGTTGATACCGTTCGGCAGGCCAGAAACGCGAACTGTCTGGCGTGAGGACTTCGTCGCAGAGAATCAGTTGGCCCTCGTGGCGCCCCCATTCAAACTTCGTATCGGCAATGATGATGCCGACCTCGCGGGCTTGCGCCGCGCCGTGTAAATAGACTTCCAGGCTCTTGGCGCGCAACTCCTCGGCGGTCTCGCGCCCCACGATGTCGATCATCCGCTCGAAGCTGATATTCTCGTCGTGGCCACTCTCCGCTTTGGTGGCCGGTGTGAAGATCGGCGCCGGCAGTGCTGAACCCTGCAAGAGCCCCGTCGGCAACGGGAGTCCGCAAACCGTGCCGCTAGCGCGGTACTCCTTCCAACCGCTGCCTTCCAAATAGCCGCGCACGACACACTCGATCGGGACAATCTCTGCATTCTTGACGACCATGCTGCGGCCGACGAGCGGCGCGCGCTGGGCTGCGGAAAGTTCGATGCCGTCCAAATCTTGGGAGAGCACATGATGGGGGACTTGCAGTTGCGCAAACCAGAACGCGCTAATTTGCGTGAGGACGCGCCCCTTATCGGGGACGCCATTAGGCATAATCCAGTCAAAGGCGCTGATCCGGTCGGTGCTGATCAGCAGCAGCCGGTCGCCTAAGTCATACACGTCGCGAACCTTGCCCCGGCGGCAAGGAAATGGCAAGTCGGTCTTCAGCAAGGCGGTGTTCATGCGGTGTTTATAGCATTTTGAGGGGCGCAGCGAGTAGATGCCTGGCGCCAGGTTCATGGGAGTTTGACCGATCAAAATCGCGTAATGTCCAGCGGTCGTCCGCAGGCGGAAAATGCAGGCGATGTTGTTTCCTGGGGTGGACTTCGGTAGACTCGCCGAAATTATTAAGTCGGGACAGGCAGTTAAGGCAGGCAGTCGTGGGGGCCTGCGTTCTTTCATTTTGCGGGCGAGAAGGGCGGCAATTCATGGGTCAGTTGCGATTTGTCGCCCCCCAGCGCGACCGCCTTGTGCCTGGCGCTGTCGAACAGGCGTATCTGACCGGCATGGAGGCGGTCCCTTTTCCGAGTCGCAACTACTGGCACGGCGACCAACTGGTTATCGAGCGCGAGGTGCGCGAGTCCGGCAATTTGCACATCCTGTGGCGGCTGCCGGGACAAGCTCCGCTCTTGCTTTCGACGGCGAGCCTGATGGAGCGCGAGCGCCCGTATCTCTTGCCGGTGGAGCTCGCGCGGGGGACGCTCAACCGTTTGCGGCAGCAACAAGCGGTGTGGCAGTCGATGGGTTTGACGACGCCGCCGGACTATAAAACGCACATTTCACCAGCCCTCGCCGCGTTCGCGCAAGCCGCCACCCATCAGTCGAATCCGCTGGAAGCGGCCGCGTATGCCGAGCAGTCGCTTGCGCATACATTCGCGGCCATGCAACTGCTCGGCGGCGCTTATGTCGAACAGGTGCTGGCCTTGCGGCACGAACAATCGCCGGCGCTCGCCACGCTGTTAGGGGCCGAGTTGCCTACGCAAGCGCTCAACGACCAGGGGACGCGGATGTTTCAAACGGCCTTCAACGCGGCCATCGCACCGCTGCTCTGGCGGGGCATCGAACCGACCGAAGGCGAATTCGATTGGACGTTGCCCGACCGCCAGTTCCAATGGCTCCGCGGCAAGCCGCTAAAGGTTGTCGCCGGCCCGCTGCTGCGCCTGGATACGAGTTCCCTTCCCGATTGGATTTATCTCTGGGAGGAAGACTTTGAAGCGCTCCAAGGCTACATCCACGAGTATCTCACGGCGGTCGTCAATCGGTACAAGGGGCAAGTGCAGGTCTGGAACTGCGCGGCCGGCTTGAATCTCCCCGGCGGACTTTCGCTCAATGAAGAGCAGAAGCTTCGCCTGGCCGTACTGGCGGTCGATACGGTGCGTCGTGCGGACCCGCGCACCCCGGTGGTGATTAGCTTCGATCAACCCTGGGGGGAGTATCTGCAACAAGAAGAAATGGATCTCCCCCCGTACCACTTCGCCGACGCGCTAGTGCGCGCGGACCTTGGGCTTTCCGGCGTGGGGCTGGAGATCAACATGGGCTATTGGCCCGGCGGTTCGCTGCCGCGCGACGTGCTGGAACTGGGACGCCTGGTCGATCGCTGGAGCATGCTAGGCGTGCCGCTGTTGGTGCAATTCTGTTCGCCGAGCGCTTCCGGTCCCGATCCGCTCGCAATGAACAAGACAGCCACCGTGGATGACGCGCTCTCGCCGGCCGCCCAGACGCAGTGGCTTGCGCCGCGGCTGGAGATGCTCCTGGCCAAGCAATGCATGCACGGCGTGTTGTGGAATCAGTTCGCAGATAGCGATCCACATCGTTGGCCGCACAGCGGACTGCTCGACGCCGCCGGCGCGGTCAAGCCGCTGGTCGCCACGCTGACCGCGCTACGCAAACGCCACCTGGCTTAACCCTAGCGTAGCGAGCTCTGTTTTCGAACCATTATCGGCGAATCGACACCGTTGAACCGGTCGTGAGAATGCCATACACATCGGCGGCATCCAGCGGGCTCAGGCTGATGCAACCCAGTTCCGCAGAGACATCGCGCTGCGCGCTGCCGTGGATCGAGACCTCGTGCCCCAGGTCGATCCAATGCGCGCCAAACGGATTGGCCGGCGAGCGCGCGGGAACCGTGCGGCCGTCGGTTAGATAGTAGTCCTTGCCGTCGCGCTTATCCCGCACCGTGTACTGCTGCACTTCCGGCACCGGATCGCGGCCGATGCTGACCGGAAAGCGGCCGGCGTAGTACTTGTCCACAAACAGCGTCAACTCGCTGGTGGTCAGATTCACTTCCGCGCGGAACGGGCCGCGCACGACCTTCAGCTTGGTCTTGGGAACGAGCACGAGCGGATCGCGAATGCCGTTGATGTTCTGCAATAGCCGCCAATCGACATTGTACTGCGCGGCAATGTCCATCAGGGTTTCGGCGTTGCGCACCTCGTAGGCGGGCTCCAAGTAATGCTCTGTTGAATAGATCACGCGCCCTGCCAGCGAGTCGAGCGTTTTCAGCAGTTGCTCACGCTCATTGCGCGACAAGTCCGGGCTGTCATAAAACACGGTGAGCATGCCCAGCGCCGGCGCGATCTTGCCTTGCTCGACCAGGCTCCGCACCTCCGACCAGGTGCGCACGAACGCATCGTGCCCCAGGTTTCTAGCCGCAGGCGAAGCGGCCGGCGCGGCCTGATTTTCCGGCTGCTCGCCGGCGCGATAGAACGGATTGCTTTGAATGCCTTGAAACGGATCGCCCAGGCGAGAACTATTCACGGCGGTGTTGTTCGTGGTGTTGTTCGCGATATTGTTGGTTGCGGAGTTTGGCGCGGGGCTATTCGTGGCCGTGTTATTGGCGAGCGTTTGATAGGCCGATTCCGGTGGAGCGGCGTGACCGACCGGCGCAACTTCGGGACTATTCCCCAGGGAAACCTGCGGGGCCGACATCGTCGCGACAGGCGCCAGCGCCGAGGCGCGAGGAGATGTCGCGTGGCCTTCGGCGTCGGTGTCCGGCACGACCGCGAACGAAGGCGGACTCAAGGCTCCCCCGCTTTCGGCCACCGGCGGAAACTGATTTTCCGGCGAAGGGGGAGTCAGTGGAACCGGCGAAAAACCGCTCGCTCCGTCCGCAGGGGGCAGAGCGACGGGGGCCGCGGAGAATTCGCCGCTGGGGCTGCCGAATTCAATTTGAGGGGGCGCGATCCCCTGCTCAAGTTGCAATTGCACTTCGCGCGGCGGGGGAACATCCCGTTGATTGAGAAACTGGTACGCGCCATAGAGCACGCCCATCAACAACAACACGATGACGGCAGTCTTCAGGTTTTCCACGCTCGTCCTCCTTGACGCAACTCCGCGCGCATCCTGCCCGCGACATAACCCAACAAGCGCGGGGATCATAAACCTTGCCGCCGCTCGAGGCCAGAGCAATCCCGCGAAGATTTCAAGCCGCTCACTGTTGACGATGCTAGCAAAGAGGCAACAATGAAGTGCCCGCTGAACGAAGCTGAATGCGTCAGCGCGGGAACGCGGCCTCGACTGGGCGGCGGTTGAAATCCCGTAACCGACTCACTCTCCCCTCCCCTCCCATGACCCAACCCATCCAACGCGAAATCCAAACCAACTACGGCCGCGCGGCCCGCTCGGGACTTTCCAGTGCGCAAGCCAGCGTTAGCGCTGTCGCGGAGGCGTTTGGCTATAGCGCGGAGGAGTTGACCTCGATTCCTGCGGAAGCCAACTTGGGGCTCTCGTGCGGCAATCCGACGGCGTTCGCCAGCCTCCAGCCGGGCGAAGTCGTGGTGGATCTGGGTTGCGGCGGCGGGCTTGATGTTTTTCTCGCGGCCCGCAAGATTGGCCCGACAGGCCGCGCGATCGGCATCGATATGACGCCGGAGATGATCGAGCTCGCGCGGCGCAACGCCGGTCGCCATGCACAAACGAACTGCGAGTTTTATAAAGCGGCCATCGATCGGCTGCCGCTCGCCGATGCCACCGTCGATTGCATCATCAGCAACTGCGTCATCAACCTGGCGGTCGATAAGCCGGCCGTCTTTCGCGAGATCGCGCGGGTGCTCAAACCAGGCGGGCGCGTGGCGATTAGCGATATCGTGCTGAAACAACCCCTGCCGCCGGAACTCGCAGCCGACCTGATGGCCTACATCGGTTGCATCGCCGGGGCGATTCAGGCGGATGAATATCGCGTTGGACTCCTGGCCGCCGGCTTGGAGCACGTGGAGGTCGTCGACACCGGCGCGGACTTGAACGCTTACACGCTCATCGAGGGGCAAGCCGCCTGTTGTTCGCCGGTGATGAGCGACGACGCGCACAGCCTGCCGGTGGCGAGCGCGTGTTGCGAAACCGAGATCCCGCCCGGCGTGCATCAAGAACTCACCCGCCTGGCGGAGAAGTACGACCTCAACACGTATGCCGCCAGTGCGCGGATTTATGGCGTGCGCGCAATCAAACAAAAAAAGCAGCGAGCCGCCGAATAGGGTGGCTCGCCGCAATGTGTTGACAACCGCGGTCTGGCGACGGCGGGTAAGTGACGTTTACTTGAACGCCGGATCGTTCGCGTTGCCTGCGGAACGCAAGTACGCGATCAAGTCGAGCACTTCTTCCTTGCTCAGCACGTTGATCAACCCTTGCGGCATCTCCGAGAGGGGCGATTGGCTGCGCTCTTCGATGTTCTTCTTCGGCACCTCGGTCAAATCGAGTGCGAAGGGGTTGGTGCGAATCCGGATCACGTCGTCGGTCTCTTCAATCACGCGGCCGGTCAGGACATCGCCATCGGTAGTGACGATCGTCGCGGTCATGTACTGATCGCTGACGACCTTCGAGGGCAGAATCAACGACTCCGCGAGATACTGCGGATTGAACCGCGCGCCGACGCCGGTGATGTCCGGCCCGGTCGAACCTCCATCGCCATCGAAGCGATGGCACTTGGCGCACTGCGTCGCTTCATAAGCGGCCTTGCCTTGCTCGAACGAGCGGCCTTGCTCGACCTCGTCCAAGAGCGGGAGCAAGTCGTCCATTTGCCAGTTGTGCATGAACTGGCGGGTCGTTTCGAGGCCGACGACGTCCACCTTTTCGCTACCGGCGATCGCGTCCTTGAACTCCGCCTTTTCCGCCTCGGTCAACTTGGCGACGGCGTCATTGCGAATTTGCTGGCAAAACTTTTTGAAGCTGTTGCCGCCGCGGTAGCTCGATTCGGCCAGGCCGATCCAACTGAAGTACGCGAGGCGTTGTTGCTTGCTCCAGCCGTCTTTCACATTCCGCAGCACGAACGCGTAGAACATCTGATCTTGCTGCGTTTGCGCCGCGGCCAGTTGTTGCATTCCCAGCTCCACCACGCCGGGGGCGTTGAGGTAGACCAGGACATTGAACAGTTCGCGGTTCACGGTCGGATCAGCATTGGGCCACAGCGGCTTGAGCGTTGAAATAACCGACTGTCGCTCCGTCGCCGTCGGTTCTCCCAGGCGAATGAACGTGAGGCCGTACGCCCGCAGCGCGGCGTTGGCCTGATCGGGCGAGAGGCTCTTCCACGGCAGGCCGTTGAGCTTCTGGATGATCTGCGGCGCGAGCGACTTGTCACCGTAGCGAGCGAGCGCAATCATCGCGTAGATCGAAGCGGTGGTGCGCGTCTCGGCCAGCGCTTTGGCTTGCCACGACTCGACCGGTTGATGCTCAATCGCGACGCGGGCGGCGAAGCGGAGCGCGCGATCCGGCGAGTTCAAATGCGGCCACGCGAACTCGATCGCCTCCGCATTGGGTGCGCCATGAAACGCTTCAAGTTGATGGCGCAGCTGGCGCGCTTCGGTCGCCTGGGCGTTTTCGAGCGCGCCGACGGGCGCCGTCGATTCGTCGCCGGTGTAGGTCACGCGATACAAGCCGGACTGCGTCCCGCGGCCGCCGACGGTGAAGTACAAGTTGCCGTCGGTGTTGACGCAGATATCGGTCACCGGCAGCGGGCGACCTTGCACGAACGTTTCGAACGTGCCGGTGTAGCTCGCCCCTTCCGGCCGCATGTGCACGGCGTAAATCTTGCCGTAGGTCCAATCGTTGATGAACAGCGCTCGCTGATAGGCCGCCGGGAACTTCGCCCCGGCGCCAAAGCAGATACCGGTGGGGGAGCCGAGGCCGATATCGACGACGCTGCCAAAACTATCGGCGTAATAATCAGGCCACTTGCCGGTTCCATAGCGCCAGCCGAACTCCGCGCCGCTAATGGCGTGGTTCACCCGCGTGGGGCGATACCACGGCGCGCCGGTGTCCCATTCCATGTCCGCATCGTAGGCGAACAGCTCGCCGTCTTGGTTGAAGTCGATGTCATACGCGTTGCGGAAACCGGCGGCGACGAGCGTGAACTCTTTGCCTTCGGGGTCGGTATTGCAGATCCAGCCGCCTGGCGCCATTACTCCGGTGGCATGGCCGTTGCCGTCGGGATTGCGCGGCAGCAACAAGTCTTCGGCCCAGTTCTTGTTCGGCGAATTGGGATTGAGCCCGTCCGGCGTTTTCGTATGGTTGCCGGCGATCACGTACAAGCTCTTTCCGTCCGGCGAAAGGCGCACTGCATGCGGGCCATGTTCGCCCCCTCCTGCGAATCTCTTGAGCAGCGTGACCTCGTCGAATTGATCGTCGCCGGTGGTGTCCCTCAAGCGATACAAGCCTGAGCCTTGTTGACTGCCGCCGTTGACGACGACATACAGGGCATCGAACGCAAACAGCATGCCTTGAATTTCGCTGATTTCAACTTTGAGCTTCTCGACCTTCGTCTCCTCCGGCGTCGCCCCCGGGGTGATGCGATACAAGCCGGCGCGGCCTTGATCGGAAGCCAGCAAACGCCCTTGGGGATCGTTGGTGAGCGAAACCCAGCTCCCTTCGGTCCCCTTGGGAACGGAGTAGAGCAGTTCCACTTCGAAATCCGCCACGGCGGTGATTTGATCGGTCGTCGTTGCTTGCGCTTTGCCGGCCAGGCCATCGACGCGCGTCGCGGCCCACGGCCCGGTCCCTTGCTTGCCAATGATCTTCGCCTTGGCCCACTGGGAATCGTCGAAGTCCGGCTTCTGGAAACCGTCGATCGCGCCGCTGTTTTGCAGCCAGGCGTCGTCGGTCACGATGATTTGCTTTTCGCCGTCTTTGGTTTCGAGCACAATCCGCCCGATGAGCGCCGCGATGCCCCCTTCGTTCGTGCCGCGGATCGCCACGGAGTTCTTGCCTGTCTGCAAACGCTTGGTGATCTCTTCGCGGAAGGGGGTATCCCATGCGCCATGCTCGGCGACGCGCTCGCCGTTGACGTACAGCGTCATGCCATTATCGGCCGCGCCGGTGAACGTCGCCGACTTGAGGTTTTCCGGCACGTCGATCGTCTTGCGGAACAGCACCACCTGGCCGTCCGTCGCATTGCCAGGGGCCCAAATCCAATTGGCGACCGGGCCCGCGTCGCTCTTGTTCTTCTTTTGCCAGGCGCTCGTCTCAGGCGAGGCCAACCACGCCGCTACGCCGAGCAGCAGCAGCGCGAGGAGGGAATACGAAAGGAATGTGCGTCGCATGCAGGTGCGGCTCCTGTGAAAATCACCACGGCGGATGCCGCGGAACTAGGGGGGAAGTGGTCGCCAGTGCAAGCGCGCGAATGCACGCCACGGCCGCCAGCGAGGTGGGAAACAGCCACTCAGTATAACGGATGAAAAGTAGCCGTCACACACCTGTGTGCTGTGCGCCTGTCTTGATATTTCGGTTAGGCTTTGGAAGCGGCGCATAACAGGGCCGTTTACGGTCCTTCTCCGCGCAGCGGTAATAGGCCCGTGCTTTAGCACGGGTTTCTTGGCCTGTCACGCCTTACAACTTCCCACAACTCGAGAGTGATCAGAGGCCCGTTTACGGGTCTTCTCGCTGCGCGGGTTTACCCACCGGTTAGCAACGCTTCGCAGATCGACGAGCAGCGCGCGAGCATCTTTGGGCCAAGGCCACCCAGCGAGAACGACCGTGAACGGCCCTGGAATCCGAGTACCGTACGTCACGACGACCCGTGCTAAAGCACGGGCCTAATACCGCCTCACGGCGGAGAAGAGCCGTGAACGGCCCTCGGGAAAACATCCGCTGTCGCTCTATCCTCAAACGGTGAACTAAGAAGGCACAACTTCAATTAGGCGTGCCCCAGGTTCGTAGTCGGTGGATGGTCGCCTTGAAGCCCCCATGCGTAACATCGGCGAATACCTTCGCGGCAATCAGAACGATGACTAAGTCAGTGACGAGCCATGCACGATAAAATGCTTGTTGCTCTGAGATACCTCCGCGCTCTAAGAAGCTCAATGGAAAGCCAACTCGCTCAAGACCGTCTGTGCCGTGCGCGCCCCACGTTGCCCAGAACGGAAGCAGGTTCAACACAATCATGAGGGCGGCGCCGAGAACAAATCGGAGTCGCCAACTTCGCGTACTGTCACTCGCCGAACGGTTCATTTTACCGGACCTGCAGGAAGTAAGCCCTACTTCAACTCCCTCAAATAAATCTCCTTCCAGCGCACCGAGTACGGCCCGGCGCCCTTGCCAATGCCGTGTACCTGCAAGCCGATGAAGCCGTCCGGCATGTTGGTTTTGTCTTCTTCGAAGTCGACGATCGGGATGCCGTTGACCCAGGTTTGAATGTGCTTGCCTTTGGCGAGTACGCGGTATTTGTTCCACTGGCCCTTCTTGAACGCGCCGGTCTTCGTGGCGTCGTCCGTGGGGCCGGAGAGCCAACCGAAGCTGGTTCCTTCGCCATAGACGCAACCGGCGCTGCCGTTGGTGGCGATCTCGACTTGCGGGCCATGCACGCGCTCGGACGGCTTATCGTCCTTCGTGCGGGAGCGGAACTGCACGCCGGAGTTGAGCTCGTCGTCGACCTTCACCTCGAACACCAACTCGAAGTCGCCGTAGGTCTTCTTCGTACACATAAACGAGTTCGGGCTCCCTTCGCTCGTCGTCCCCACCACGCAGCCATCCTCCACCTTGTACGTCGCCGTCCCGTTGCGCTGCTCCCAGCCGTCCAGATTCTTCCCATTAAAGAGCGCCACCCAACCATCGCCTTCAGGGGGCGCGGCAGAGAGCGTATTGACAACAGCCGCCACCAAGAGGATCGCCAAAGTCAAACCAAGTCGTCGCATCATCGGAGGGTCTCCAAATTCAAACGGGGGGTAGGTTGCGCCAAACCTGATCTTGGTGGCTGCCAGTGCGGCGGTCAAGAGCGCGCCCAAAAAGAGGCAAATTGCAAGCAAAAACAAACATGACGGCGGAGATTCGAGCGTCCCATCGTCACTTGCTCCAATTCCCTGCTGCGCGACTACCCTCGAAATAGCCCCCCCCATAATTGACAGCGACCTAAAATAAGTTATAGGATGACCGCACGTTGGGGCTTGGCCTATCGACCAGTCCGATTCTCTGCACGTCTTTTCTATTCAGGGGGAGAATTACAATGCATTTTCAATGGCGCTTTTCACTGCTTTTGGGGATGGCATTCGTGTTGTGCGCGAGCAACGCCAATGCCCAATGGGGCGGAATCTTCGGGACCGATCACCATCATCACGATGCAGCGGGACATCGCATAGACGACTGGGGGCACCATATCGACAACCACGGTAATCATACTGGGCCGTTTGGTGTTTATGACGATTACGATGATGACTATCACTACACACCGCAATACAACTATTATCGCCCGCAACAATCCTATGTTCGTCCGGCGCCCAACGTGGCGCCTTTCAAAGGCGTAGGGCTGACCATCGTCAATCCGGCGGCCAACAATGGAACAATTTCATACGTGGTCGCAGGCAAGCCCTATGTGCTGCAGCCTGGGTACATGCAGACATTCAATTCGGCGGCCACCTATCGCATCTCGTTCAATAAGGGTGAAGGTCAAGGAGACGCGGAGTATACGATTGCCGACGCCAATCGTTACCATTTTATTGCGGCAAACGGCGGATGGGATTTGCGTAGCGGAGACTATAAGCCTTCCATCGCGAACAATGCCGCACCGAAAGTGCTGGAGGATACCCAGGGCGTCAAACTTGCCGAAACCGCCTCGGCAATACAGCCTTTACCAAGAGATGAGGTCGCCCCGGAATCCTTCCAAACCGGCGATCGCATCGCAATTACCTCGCGAGTCGCCGATGTCAAGACGGGCGCAAAGACGATTGGCAAGGTCGAA
>CAUJKE010000200.1 GCA_963205385.1 Planctomycetota bacterium
CAGAGGAAGTGGAACTCCGTCCATTCCAAGCCAAAGACCTTCGTGTTGTATTGATAGAAAGCGTCGTCGGTGGTTTGGGTGGTCCACTGCTCAGGCGCCAACTGCATTTCGTCGATATCCCCCGACTTGAGCGCGAGCAGCGAGACGGACAGATCCGGCCGAATGCGAAAGCGAATCGTTTCGAAGAAAGGAATTGCCCGGACATACTCGCCGTTATGCTTGTAGTAGCTTTCGCGGCGTTTCAGCAAAATTTCTTGCCCGCGCGTGCGCGATTCGATGACGTAGGGCCCACCGCTGACCGGCTTGTTTTCCAATTGCACATGCTTGTCGATATTCACGAGCAGGGGATCTTCAGCGATGGAATCTTCATAGACGTGCTTGGGAATGATCGGAAAGTTCAAGTTCCACACATTGATCGGCAGCGCTTCCTTGTGAAAGAAAACGAGCGTGTAGTCGTCGTAGGCTTCGATCCATTTGAGCTTGTCCGTCCCGCTGCGCACGGCCGGAACGGGCACTTTGGAAGTCATGATCGCCTTGAAGCTCCAGACGACGTCGTGCGCGGTGATCGGCTTCCCGTCCGACCAGGTCAAGTCGTCACGCATGACGACCTTGTCCAGCAGGCCGTCCTTGCTCGTTTGCCAGGACTTCACCGAATCCGCCGACGCGAACGGTTGCATCTTCCAATCAAAACCAAAGAGCCCAAACCCGATCAGGCTATTCACGTCAAACTCCACGACGGAACTGATCAGGATGGGATTCGTGCTGTTCACGTCGCCATAGGCATGACGATTGATCTCGGCGTTGAAATTGGCGTCCCCTTCCGCGACAGGCAGGCGACCAAGCGCGGTGAGAATCTTCTCGTTCGCCTCTTTGGAATCGTTCCTCAATTTGAGGGCTTCCTCGACGGAGACCAACGGCTTCTCCTGCTCCTGCGCATCGCGCAGCAGTTGCAGCGAATCCACCACGGGGCGATCGATCCACCCCGCGGTCGCATCGACCTCATCGATCGTCGGCGGCGTGAACGGGGCGATCATGTCGCCAAGCTTGAACGGCGCTTTGGGGTCGATCTGCGGGCCTTCGTCCGTGACGGCCGGCGGTTGGTCCGCTTTCTTCGTATCACTGGACCCAAATTCTGTGATGGGGACCAGGGGGCCGGATGCGTCCACATCCGTCGCCCCGGACGCCTTGGTCGCATCGGTCGCTTCGATCGTTTCGTCTTCGGTGGCCGACGTTTCGGCTGACTTCGTCTGCTCTTTCCCGGCTTGCTGCTCCACTTCTGGAGGAAAGCAACCGGCGACGGTGAACATCACCAAACAGACGAGAGCAAGTGGCCAGCGTTGCGTTGTCATGGGGCTCCAACCTCGCGCGTGAGATAAGGGAGACGAAGACCTGCGAGGGGCAAGTCGGGCAAGTCGGTGTAACTGTAACCTATAGAAAGGTTTGCGCAAGGTCAACCAGAGCGCAAGCCCCCCGCGGGCCTGATTCTGACGACTTTCCTGGCCGCTTTTCTGGCGACTTCGCCGACGACGTTGCCAACGACCTCGCCTTCCCCCGCTGCGGAGCCTGAATCATCGCCTTGGGCCGCCGTCATCGAGGGCATCCGCTGCAACATTCGCAGCGCGCAAGCGGTACTTTCGTTACGACCGCGACCGATTGTGCATATCCTGCGACTTACGCAAGCCCAGGGGTCGAGAGTGATAGCATGAAGTAACGATAAATCCACTTACAAGGGACGCCGTAAAGCCTGGTGTCTCCTGGGGTGAAGAGTGCGCCGCCTGCATCGTGGGGATGCCGCGGCGCGAACAATCTGAAGCAGGACGGCTTAGTCAATTACTGTGCATGGCAGGCGGGGCGTCGCTTCCTTCGCCGAAGACTGGGAATCGGCCAGCGCAGGCATCGGCGACCAAGTCGTTCTGCTTCAGTTGTTTCTTGACGCGCGTTTAACGGCGCTGGACGGTATTGGCGCCGAGGCGGCGAACGAGCTTCCGCATCTCCAGCACGCTGATGGTCGCCAGCACGCGCTGCACCGGCAATTCACACGCCGCGATGACCTGCTCGATCGTCGTGGGACTGCTCTCAATCGCCTGGAGCACGACTTGTTCTTGATCGTTGAGCACCAGTTCACCAGGGTGGCGGACTTCGCCATCGCCCGCACCTGCTGGCACCGCGGCGGAGAGGGGGCCGAGCTCCTCGAGGACGTCGTCGACGCATTCCACAAGTTTCGCCCCGTCCCGAATCAGCCGGTGGCAGCCTTGCGAGGTGCGGCTATCCACACGCCCCGGCACGGCAAACACCTCGCGGCCTTGCTCCATCGCGTGCCGCGCGGAGATCAGCGCCCCGGAACGCAGGTTAGCTTCGACGACGATCACGCCTAGCGACATCCCCGTGATGATGCGGTTGCGCTGCGGAAACGCGCCGGCCAGCGGCGGACTTTGGGGCGGATGCTCGCTGAGCAACGCGCCGCGCGCGATGACTTCCTCGGCCAGGCGGTCGTGTTCCGGCGGGTAGATGTTCATGACGCCGCTTCCCAAGATGGCGACGGTCCGTCCGGCGGCGGCTAGCGCCGCGCGATGGGCGCAAGCATCGATGCCGCGGGCTAGCCCGCTGATGATGGTCAGCCCGGCCCGCGACAGTCCGCCGGCCAGTTTCTCCGCCTGGTCGAGCCCGAAAGTGGTGGCGTGGCGCGTGCCTACAATCGCGATACCGAGCGCGTCTTGCGGAATCAGTTCGCCCCGCGCGAACAAAATGCCTGGCGGATCGGGAATCTCGCGGAGGTCGCGGGGATAGCGCGGATCGGAGTCCACTAGCAGCGAAATGCCGTGTGCTTTGCAAAACGCGAGTTCGCGCTCGGCGTCGCTGGAGCGGGCGGAGTCGCGAATCGCTTTCGCCAACTTGGGGCCAACCCCTTCGACGTCGCGAAGTTCGCTTTCGGTCGCCGCCATCGCCGCGGCGGCGGACGAGAAATAATCGAGCAAGCGGCGATGCGTGAGCGGACCCACACCGGGCGTCAACGCTAAGCGCAACTCCGCCAGCAGTTCCTCAGGCGAATTCGGAACGACTTCCAACGCGCGGCTCCTGGGTGGGAGTCTACAAGCACTCAGGCGGAATTCATGCGCCGGCGCGAAGCGGACGCGCCGCGATGTGGCTTACGGTTCGTCAAATTCCGGCATCTTGTCCGCGATCATCGCCAGGCGAACAAGCTCGGCCAGCGAATCGACCTGCATTTTCTTGAGCACGTTGGCGCGGCGCAACTCGACGGTCCGCAGGCCAATGTCCAGTTCCGCGGCGATGCGCTTATTGGGGAGGCCGCGCAGCATCTTCAACATCACCGCCACTTCGTCGCTGGTCAGTTCGGTGAAGCGCGTTTCAATGATCGATTTGCGGGCCTGGTCTTGCCGCAGTTGTTCCCCTTGCTCCAGTGCCGCCTGAATGTGCGTCCAGAGATCCTGGTCTTCAAACGGCTTTTCGAGAAACGTGACCGCCCCCGCGCGCATCGCTTCCACGGCCAGCGGCACATCGGCATAGCCGGTGATGATGATGACCGGCAACTGGATGCCGCGCTTGTTGAGACGCTGGAGAAGCTCGATGCCGCTCAGACCCGGCAGCTTGACGTCGACGCTCGCGCAGCCGGCCGGCGTCTCGCGACCTTCGAGATAGCGGAGGAAGTCGTCGCCGGATTCAAACACTTCGCAA
>CAUJKE010000201.1 GCA_963205385.1 Planctomycetota bacterium
TGGGAGCGGTTCATGAATTCCAAGATGAAGGCAACGACATCACGGCGTCGCCTTTGACCGTGCAATTCGTTCCCCAGCCTGACCTCAAAGTAAGTTCTGTCGATTCCGACGACCTCGTCACCGTGGGGCGTCCCTTCGATGTGACCTATACCGTCGTCAATCAAGGCCCCGGCATTGTCCCTGATCGCGAAACGGATTGGACCGACTACATCTATCTCTCGCGCGATCCATTCCTGGACGTGCGCAGCGACTATTACCTGGGCAACGTGCGGCGACGAGATGATCAACTGGCCGCTGGCGCTTCTTACGACATTACGCGCAGCTTCACGGCGCCGCGCGGCCTGCTTGGCAACTTCTACATCATTGTCGTAACAGACGTACCACAAGGCGGGCGCCCCAACGGCAACGTGACCGAAGTGCAGGAACTCAACAACATCGGCTATTCGGCGATTCCATTGATTATGGTGTTGCCGCCGCCATCGGACTTGCGAGTGGAAGCGATCGTGGTTCCCACCGATCCCATCGCCAGTGGGCAACCCATTACCGTCGACTGGACTGTGAAAAACTACGGCACGGAACCCGCGGTCGGTCGCTGGGAAGACGGTGTGTTCTTGTCGCTGGATGGCGTTTGGGATTATGGCGATCCGTTCCTAGGTCGCTTCGCGCCAGGCGGCAACAACCAATTCACTTTGGCTCCTGGCGCGTCCTACCAACGCCAAGCAACGTTCACGTTGCCGCCTGCGCTACCGGAAACCTACCGCGTGATTGTCCGGACGGACGTGCGCGACGACATTTACGAAGGCGCGCAAAACGATAACAACATTGGCGTCTCGACCGATCAACTCGAGGTCACTGTCCGGGAATTGCAGCTCGGCGTGACGTTGGCCGATACCCTGGCCGCTGGTGGACAGCAACTTTATCAAGTCACGGTCAACTCCGGAGAAACGCTGGAAATCTCGCTGGATAGTGCTAGCGACGGCGCGGCGAATGAACTCTACGTGCGCTATGAGGAACTTCCCAACTCCATCGCGTACGACGCCGCGTTCGCGGGAGGCTTACAGGCCGATCAAAAGGCAATCGTTCCCGCCACCAAGGCCGGCACCTACTATATCCTCGCTCGTCCCGCTCCCAGCGGCCAAGATACGCCTAGCGGTGCGGCGCAATCGATCCAGCTCCACGCGAGGCTACGCCCCTTCGAGATCACTGATGTCAGTCCCGATGCAGGCGGCGACGAAGGCTTAGTCACAATGACGATTCGCGGCGCGAAGTTCAGCCCCGCCGCCTCCGTCAAACTCATTCGGCCACAGTTCGAAGAACTGGCGCCTGTCAACTTCAAGGTCATTGACGCCACGCGCATCATCGCCACGTTCGATTTGACCGGCGCCCGCGAAGGGCTTTACGATGTCGTCGTTACCAATCCCACCGGCGCTCAGGCGATCGAACCCTATCGCTTTCTCGTGCAGCCGGCCCTGCCGTATGACGTCACCATCGGCATTGGCGGCAAGAGCCAGTTGGCGCTCGGCGAGCAGGGAGTCTATCAAGTCACGGTGCAGAGCCTGACGAATCGCGATGTCCCTTATGTCTTCATTCAACTAGGCGCTCCGCACCTGCTGAGTAAGAATCAAGCGATCGTCCCCGGCGCCTACGACGTTTCGCCCGACGCGCTCAACTTCGACACGAATCTACGCGGAGCCGCCGATAAACCAGGCTTGCCGTGGGGCGAACTCGACCCGGTTCGCAATGTTAATGGCGAGTATCTCGGCCAAGGCTTTACCTATGACCTGGTCGCGAGCGGCAATGCGTCCCTGTCGTTCACGATCGATATCTATCCCGGCTTGCGAGAAATCCTGGAGCAAGAGCCGACCTACCTCGATGACCTGCTCCCAGGCGAACTTGAAACGCTGTCCTTCGAATTCCATATCCTGGCCTCGGCTACCGCGATGGACCGGGACGAGTTCATCGCGTTCCAGCGGAACTACGCCGAGCAAATGCGTTTGGCGATCCTTAACGATCCGGCCGCGCCAAGTTCGCTGACGGTCTTAACCTCCAACGCCACACTCTTTGGCGACTTGTATCTCGCCGCGCTGACCGACGCCGGCGTGTTGCGCGCGGAAGACGAACCGCCGGAGATTCGCGAGCGTCCCGAATTTATCAGCGCGCTGGCAACGATTAACACCGGCCTGCTCAATGGCGTCGCCGGCCGCAATGTCATCGCGAACCCGCCTCCCTTCCCTGATCCTGATGGGGATGGCAATCATGATGACGATCTGACCGGCACGGTTGCCTTCTTTGAGCGAGTGAAGAGGTGGCTGGGGCACACGCCCAATGCCTACGGTGGGTTCGGCCTGGCCGGCATTCCTGATGCCTCTTCGTTTGATTTGCAACTCAAGAATCCTACGCATTTTGAGACCTTCATCATCCAGGCGGGCGAACCTGAAGAAGTGATCGCCGCGCCGGTGGAAGGCCTCGACTTCAGCGGTTTATTTGGCGCCAGCGGCGGTACGTCGGATCTGGTTTCCATCGTGGGCCCCAGCGGCTTCGGTAATCAGAATATGGCGCCCGCCAATGTGCCGCTGCCCTATAGCTTGACAGTCGAGCAGCCAGCGTCCGCGAGCAGCGCGGTGCGCGAACTGCGCATCGTCTCCCAACTCGACTCCGATCTGAACCCACGTTCATTCGCTCTCAGCGATATTCGTTTGGGAACACTGGAATTCGCGATTCCCGATGGTCGCGCTGCGCATACGGCCGAATATGACTTCGTCGACGAGCGGGGCTTCGTGTTGCAAGTCACCGCCGGCTACGAAACAAGCACTGGCACCGTTACCTGGCTGTTCCGCGCTATCGATCCGTTCACCGGACGACTGGTAGAGGATGTCGATCTCGGTTTCCTGCTCCCCGGCGAAAAGGCGGAACTGGGATACTCCATTCGACCAGAACTCAATGCCACCACCGGCGTGCAAATCGATGCTTCTGCACGTGTATTCGTTGGCGCCACCAGCACACCGCTCGATACGAATGTGGTCCGCAACATTCTCGACGCCGCCGCGCCGGTCACGACGCTCGATGTTGTCAGTCTAGGCGATGGCGACTACCGCCTGCAGTGGCAAGGCACGGACGATCCGTTTGGCTCGGGTGTCGCACAGTATTCCGTTTACGTGCAACGCAATGAAGGTTCGTTCTCCACCCTCGCACATCGCACGACCGAACTCGAGTGGCTCTACGACGGCGTTCCTGGCGAGACGGTGCGGTTCGTCGTGCGTGCGCAAGATGCCGCCGGCAACATCGAAGCAGCACCAACCGGCTTGCTGTTGCCGCCGCTGATTCCTGCGGTCAATCTCGGCTCGTTCCCGACGGTTATCAATCCCACGCCTGAGTCGCCGCCTCCGACCGATTTCATTCCCGCGTCCACACCTGCCAACGCGTTGTTCGTGCAAGCGCAGCTCGGCGTCCCGTCTCTCCCGTCCGTTGTTCGTCCCGCGTCCTTTACCGTCACGCTCGAGCCGTTTGTGATGGAGAGTTTCGTTTCCAGTATTCCAGGCTCCGGCGCCGGCATTGGCCCCTTGGGCATCGCCTTCGCGCCCGATGGCGAGGCGATTTATATCAGCGGTGGCGCAGGCCGCAACGAGTTGTATCGCTTCACGCTGGCCGGTGGCGCGGCGGGTGCGCCGCTCGCTCGCCTCGATACTCCGATCTACGACATGGCCTTCGATGCCGTTGGCCAGTTGTGGGCAACCTCGGGCGGCGAGGAATTGCTGCTTCTCGATCCGGAAACCGGCTTGATTCTCGAACGTTTCGCCGCCGGCGTCACGCTGGGCATGGCTGCCGATCCCACCGCGCCGCAACTCTATGTGGCGACCGCCTCCGGGGTCGGCACTTTTGATACGCTCACGCACACCTTGCGCCCCTTCTCCTCCACGCGCGTCGATGGCCTGGCGCTCGCACCCGATGGGTCCCTGTGGGGCGCGCGTTGGCCCGCAGGCGGAGAAGTGATCCGCTTCGATTCGCGCGGTCAGGCAACCACGATGCTGACGCTTGACCATCCGGCGGAAGCGCTCGCGTTTGGCCAGCCCGGCACGCCGCTGGAAGGCTTGTTGTTTGTGAGCCATGACCGCGGTGGCGAACTCGTGATGGTCGACCTGGCATCGCTGCAAACGCTGGCGGTTGCTCGCGGGGGGACGCGCGGTGATTTCCTGCATGTGGGACCAGACGGCCGCCTCTTTGTGACGCAATCGAGCCAGGTCGATGTTCTCAGTCCAATAGTCGTGCCGCGAGTCCTCGGTATCACGCCCAATGATGGTTCCAGTCTCGCGCCGCTGCTCAACACTGCGACGGTACTTTTCAGCACAGACATGCTTACTGGTTCGGCAGCAGGATCGGTCACGAGCGCCGCCAACTATCGTTTGCTCGATGTGACCACAGGCGAAGCGATCGACATCGACACGCTGATTTATCTGCCGGTGCAACGTCTGGCGATTTTCCAGTTTGAGCCGTTGTTGGCGGGCACTTACCAACTCGAAGTGCTCGATACTGTTCGCAGTAACTTTGGCGCACAGTTAGATGCAGGAACTGCCTCGCAATTCCAAGTGCTTGAGAATGTCACCAGCAATGTCAGCGCGGACTATCTGCGCACGCGGTATAATCGCGCGGCGAACAAATTGTCGTTCGATACGCGGATTACCAACACCAGCCCGGTCGATCTCGACGCGCCAATTCAACTCATCTTCGATGGCCTGCGCAGTGGCGATCAACGCCAAGACGCCAGTTTCGTCGATCCCAGCGATCGCGCCGTCTATAACATTCAGACCTCCGGCATGTTGCCGAGCAGCGAAACGACATCCCTCGTCACGCTCAGTTTCGGCAGTCCCACGTCGCGGATGTTCACGCCTGCGCCAATCATCGCCGCTTTGCCGTCGACCAACCTCCGCCCACAGTTCAGCACCACGCCTGGCGTCAACGCCACGTCCCAAACGCCTTATGTCTATGATGCGGACGCTGTCGATCCCGATGGTCCCGCGGTGCAGTACGTTCTCATTCGCGCCCCGCGGGGTGCAACGGTCGACAACGGCGCCGGCGAGGTGAGTTGGACACCGACGTATGCGGATGCCCAAGGCTTGTTTGAACTGCGCGCGTACGATTTGCGCGGCGGCTATTCACGGCAGACGTGGACGGTGAATGTCACCAACTCGAACGCTCCGCCTGTCGTCTTGCCGATCACCAATCGTACGATCGCGGAAGGGGAACGCATCGAGATTCCCTTTGGCGCGTTTGATGCCGAAGGCGATCCGTTGGTGTACTGGATGAACAAGTTGCCGGCCGGCAGCAGTTTCGATGCCGCCACTCGCACCTTCCGCTGGACGCCGGGACCAACCGCGGCGGGCCGCTACTCCGATCTCGAGTTACATGTTTCCGATGGCAGTTCGACCGTCGTGCGGAAGTTTGAAATCCTTGTCACGAACGCCAATCAACCACCGGTGCTCGCGCCGATCGCTGATCGAACGACGCAAGAAGGCGGCACGTTGGCCTTCCAACTCGCCGCGACCGATCCCGATCACGACAAGCTAACCTTCACCGCTTCTTCGCTACCTCCCGGTGCGCTACTCAATCCCAATACGGGCGAGTTGGCGTGGACGCCGACTTATTCCCAACATGGTGCGCATGTGGTGACGTTTGGTGTCACGGATGGCCATCAAACGGTGACGCAGGCCGTCACCTTGACGGTGCTGAACGTGAATGGGCCGGTGAAATTCGAGCGCTTGGGCGACTTCCGTTACATTGAAGGCCAATCCATCTCGCTCCGCATCGCCGCCAACGATCCCGATCATCGCTACGCCCCCGCCAACTACTTGCCGGATGGCTCGAGCGAGAGCACCGGACTGTTCGCGCCGACGTTAGTCTGGCAACACACCGCGTTGCCAGCAGGCGCGTCGTTCGATCCCGATAGCCAACTGTTAACTTGGACACCGACCTATCAACAGGCAGGTGAGTACTCGATCTCGTTTACCGTCATGGACGATGGCGATGGAACAGGTACGACGACCTCGGATACGACCGTCTTGAACCTGGAAGTGGTCAACGATAACGGCGAACCCGTCGTGACCAGTGTCGCCACGCAATCCGTTCGAGCCGGCGAGTCGTTGACGTTTAACATCGAAGCGACCGACCCTGACGGCGAGATGCTCGACATCGCGATTACCGGCTTGCCGAGCTACGCAACGGTGACGAATTTGGGGGGCGGCAGGCGACATATTCAAGTGCAGCCAACACTCTTCGATCGCGGCAATTTCCTCATTACCGTCTCTGCCACGGATCAAGGAGATGGCGTTGCGAGCGCAAAGTTGACCGGTACGCAGCAATTCATTCTCAACGTCGTTGCCGACAACATCGCTCCCCGACTAGAAACGATCGGCAATCCCATTGCCGTCGTGGGTGAAGAATTGGTGTTGCTACTTAAGGCACGAGATCCGGATCAAGACCCGCTCACGTTCTATGGCAGCCAACTTCCGGCAGAGGCCATCGTCCTGCCTGGTAATATTTATGGCCAGGCGGAGTTGCGGTGGACGCCGCAATTGTCCGATCTCGGCACGCATCCGGTGACCGTGAATGTCATCGATAGCGGCAATGGCGACCTGCTAGAATCCGGCTCCGATAGTCAATCCTTTGCGATCGTGGTGCGTGAATTCAACACGGCGCCGGTGCTCGCTCCCATTGGCAATCGAACCGTCACGGAAGGGGAGGAGTTGGTCGTCAACCTGGCGGCAACGGATGCCGACGGCGACCCCCTCCGGTACAACGCCGCTGGCGTACCCGCAGGCGCGACCTTCGACCCCGTGACCGGCGAGTTCCGCTGGACGCCGAGCTTTGTCGCCGCCGACATCGGTCCTCGTACCGTTATCTTTGGAGTCAGCGACGGCAATCGCAGCAGCCAGGAATCAGTCCGCATTTCAATCGTCAATTCCAATCAGCCGCCGATCATCGTTCGCGTCCCGAACTTGCTCGCGCAGGAGGGCGCTCCACTGCAATTCACGGTCGCCGCGAGCGATCCGGACGCCGATCCCGTCACGCTGTATGTCGAATCCGGCATGCCGACCGGCGCGACCTTCGATCCGCAAACCGCGCTCTTCAGTTGGACGCCCGATTCCGATCAACAGGGCAATTACACGGTCCGTTTTGCGGCGAGCGATCCTGGTGGTTTGATTACCACTCGCGATGTCAACATTGAGGTTCGCAACGTCAATCGCCCGCCTGTATTGACTGACATGCAAGGACGAGTGGCGCTCATCGGCCAACCCTTTACCTTGGCGATTGAAGCGGAAGACGCAGACGGCGATGCGTTGACCTATACCGCGACGGGCTTGCCTGCGTTAGCCACGCTCGATCCTCACACCGGCGTCATTCAATGGACACCGGCCGCCTTTGAAGCAGGCGCGTATGACGTCAGAATTAGTGCCACTGATGGCGCCGCCCGTCGAGTCAACAGCTTGCATCTGGTTGCCTCGCAAACGCCGGTTCCGCCCCATGTGGTCATTCAGCAAACGCCAAGTTTCGTCGGTATTCCAGGGCAAAAGGTAACGCTCGAAGTGCTGGCGGCCGGCATCGCTCCGGTAACGCAACTGAGCATCTCCGTCGCGGGGCAAAACTTGCCGCTCGACAACCTGCGGCGCGCCGTCTTCTTGCCGCCGGCGCCTGGCATTTACGACGTCGTCGCCACCGCCACCGATATTCAAGGGACGATCGGCACGACGCACTCGCAATTACTCGTCCGCGATCCGGCCGATCGCTTCGCCCCCGTGGTCACGCTCGCGCTCGATGGCGCGACCAATATCCTGAACACGAACACCGACGTGCGCGTCTCTGTGTTCGATACGAATCTCGCATCCTACGCGCTCACGCTTCGACCGCTCAGTTCCGCCGCGACGATGGAATTGGCACGCGGCACGACCAACTTCGCAGACGCCGTGTTGACGACGTTGCGTCCCGGAGAATTGGCCAACGGCATCTATGAACTCGTGCTCACCGCGCGTGATATCAGCGGGCGGCAAAGCGTCGCCAGGCAAAATATCGAAATCAACTCGACGAACAAGTCCGGTGCGTTTGAAGAGCGCGTCACCGATGCAACCTTCACACTCGGCGGCGTGCAGATCCCAATCACACGCGTCTATCGCAGCACCGATCGCGACCTGCCCAGCAAAATCGGCTACGGCTGGCGCCTGGCGGCGCTGGAGCCGCGTCTCGAATTCTCCGTTCCGGTGCATGCCGGCGAGCTTGTGCCGCCGCTGCGCGCCGGCACGCGTGTCTATATCGATCTGCCAGATGGCTCGCGCGGCGGATTCACGTTTACACCCCAACCGCATCCCACGCTCGGCAACACATTTGTCACCCCGCAATGGACCGCTGACGCAGGCGTCGACTTTAGCTTCTCGACACCGGCGCTCGTCTTGCAAGCTCAAGAAGGAGCTTTCTTCGCGGTCGGCGGGCGGCCCTATCATCCTCTCGCTGGCGGTTGGCAAGGGCCGGATTATACCGTTACCACCGCCGCAGGCGTGTGTTACGAATACGAGGCTAACGAAGGCTTGACCGCGATCGTCGGCAGCGCCGGCGAGCGGATCGTCGTCAGCGATAGCGGTTTGATCGCTGCCGATGGCAGTCGCCTACGTTTCGAGTCCTCGATCACAGGCCAACTCAGCCTGATCGATAGTGCCGATGGAACGCAGGTCGGCTATCAATACGACGCGGCCGGACAATTGACTAGCGTTATCGTCAACGGCCAACGCTCGCAATTTGGTTATGACGATCAGCATTTGCTCATCACGATTGTGGCCGGAGCCAATAGCCGCGAAATCCGCTACGACAGTGCCGGCCATCTGGATGGTATTTATGCGATCACCCAGATTGCTGGCTCGACGCAGCAATTCCTGGGCGCGACGTTCGCCGGATCGATTGCGCCAGCAGGCGCGCAGCGCGCGTCGTTTACGATCGGCCCGCGCGAACTGGCCGCGACGCAATCCGGCACGGTCATCGTGGGCGTGGAAGTTGTCGGTGTCGGCGCCGATCCGCTGGAGCCTGCCGTGCCGCGCATCAACGGCCTCACTCTCCAAACCGGCGCGCTGGAGCCTAATCGCGCCGTCGGATTGGCCTCCGTGAACAGCGCCGGCATCCGCACGATTGAAGTCTTGGGCCAAACCGCCGCCAGCGCCGGCAGCTATGAACTCAGCATCTACATTGCCGGCGATGTCAATCTTGATGGGCGCGTCGATGGCGTCGATGAAGGCTTGCTCATTCCGCTGCTCGGCTTGTCCGCCGAGGACTCAGGCTATGTGCGCAGCGCGGATGCCAACCGCGATGGCGTCATTGACGCGATCGATCGCGAACTTCTGACGCGCAGCTTTGGATTCATCGTCAATCAATCGCCGACAGCCAGCGATGGCGACTTCGACACGATCGCCGGCATTCCGCTCGATATTGACTTGTCGCAACTCGCCGCCGATCTCGATCGCGACCCGCTCACGTTCGCGATCATGGGAGCCAGTCACGGCACGGTGGCCTTGGTTGGCGACGGCCACACCGTTCGCTTCACGCCGGCAGTAGGCTTCAGCGGCGAAGCAAGCTTCCAGTTTTCCGCAGCCGACGACACTTCCTCCTCCCCAGCCGCGACCGTGCGCATTGCTGTCAGTGCCGCGACGTTGACCAAACTCGAAATCGCCGAACGCGACCCGTCGCTGCCGCTGGGCGAGTCGCTGCAATTGCATGTCATCGGCACTTTTGCCGATGGCACAAAGTTGCCGCTGCCGCTCTCCTATGCGACTTATCAATCGTCCGACCCGACCAGGCTAGTCGTGACCGATCTGGGAACGATCTACGGTCAGGTCGATGGTTTTGCCACCATCATCGTATCCGCCGGCGGACTTACAGCGGCAACTCCCGTCGCCGTGGGAACGACCCCGGCGCCAACGTCGCTCGAATTCTTTCCACTTTCCTACGTGCTGGCGACTAGCGGCGACACCCGCCAATACATCGTGCGCGAACTACAGGCCGACGGTGCGGTGCTGGACGTGTCCAGCGCGGCGAGTGGAACGAGCTACTACGTCGCCGATCCATCCATCGCCACAATTTCCGCCGATGGCTTGCTCACCACACAAAGCGCGCCGGCGGGCAGTGTCACCTATGTGACGATGATTCACAACGGTCAAAGCGCGGTCGCCGAATTACGCCTCGTCAGTCCCAGTGTGGGTGCGACGATTGTCAGCGCGGAAGGGGCGATTGTCACCAACACCGATGGCTACGGCGTCGGTATCCCGCCGGGAACGTTCGAGCAATTGACGACGGTCCAAGTCACCACGCTCAGTGCCGCGGAAGTCACCGCGCCGCTCCCTGGCGACCTGGTCTTCGCAGGCGCATTTCAACTTGACCTTGGTGGCGTTAAGCCCGACGGTGGCTTGGCGGCGATCGTGCCGGCGCCTGCGGGAAGTCAGATCGGCGACACGTTCGCGCTCTTCCGTCTGAGCAAGTTCCTGGTCGAACCGGGCGTGTTCGAGGATCGTTGGCAACTCGTCGATACGATGAAGGTGCAACCCGGCGGCGTCGCGCGTTCCACCTCGCCACCTAATCCGGAAATCGCGGCCGAAGGCATGTTCCTGATGGCTTCCGCTTTCAGTGGCAGTCTCGCCTTTACCGCACTATCGCTCGGTGTGGTGGGAACGGTCCAACTGTCGCAAGCGCGACTTGCGCGAGTTGAAATTGAACCGGAGAGCGGCCAGCCCTTCTTCGCCATGCCGGGGCTGTTCTTCAATTTCTTCGTGCCGATTTTGAATCAGAAGGTGGGCGGACGCGGCAAACTCTTCAACGGCGCGGGGGAGTTCACAGAAACACTCTTCGATGTCGAGGTCGGTCCCGGCGAACAACCAAATATCAAAGTCAATATCAACGCGCCTCCGCCGGATGATCGCGGCATTACGTTGCTCGGCGCGAGCGTCGCCATCGAGTCCGCAGGTGAGGCCTTGGCGTCGGTGCTCACGCTCACCGGCAATGGGTTTGATACAGAGAATATTGCCAACAACGTCGTGCTTTTGTTCGCGCCTTCCGACGGGGTTCCCGGTTTCGACACGACCATCGCCAAGGCCCGCGCGCGAAGCGAGACATTGCAATACGTCTCCGTGAGCGCGACCGAACTCAAAGTCGTGGTGCCCAAAGCCTTTGAACTGGCCGGCGGCAGCGTGCGCGTGGACAAGATCGTGCCAAGTCTCGATTTCGAACCAGGCGGTGACAATGTCGACGACGCCACCACCATCGCCGAAGGCCGCATCGCCGAACTGGAGTTTGGCATTCCGTATTACGTATTGGCGGCGAATGAAGCCAGCAATAACGTCACCGTCATCAATCCCATCGCACTACGTGGCATCGACCCGATCCAGATTCAGCCCAACACTATCAACGAAGAAGGGGTGTCGCTTACCACCAACGTCTATACCGCATCTTCCGGCGATGCCGGCGTCGTGGCGCGCATTCCGGTCGGTCTCAATCCGACCGATGTGGTCGTGACGCCCGACGGCATGCGGGCGCTCGTCACCAACATGGCGGAGGGGACGATCTCCATTATCGACCTGATCGCACTACAAGAGATCGATATCAAGCCAGAAACGCCTGAGATCGATCGCATCACGTTCGCCGGCAGTCACCCGTATCGCATTGTGCTCAATCCAAACGAGCATCTGACGATGGCGGCGGTCATCGATCGCGACGACGACAAAGTTTACTTCTTCAATTATGACGACTTGACCTACCTCAATGATTTCACGTTCGATGTCGATCCCTACGACAGCCTGCATCTCACTGGTCTGACCGGCATCGAGTTCAGCGCCGACGGCAACCGTTTCTTCGTCACCACGCCCGGCGAGCAGAGTTTCGCCGGGCAGGATTTACCCATTCAGGGATACGTTATTCCGGTGCGAACCAACACCTACTACGACTGGTTCAATTCCAAGTTCTGGGAAATCGATGGCGCGATTAGTATTGGCTCCAAACCCTTCGGCATCACGCGCAGCCCCAATCCCAAAGATCCCACCATTGCGGTCGCGGTGCGCGGTTCGGAGGCGGCCGGTGTTAAGTACTTCAATTCCGAAACCGGCGCGATTACCGAACGCATCCCCACCAATCTCCGTGGCTACGAACCAACGCTGCCAGAGTACGTGCTGGTGCAAACGCGCAAGACCGATTGCCCGCCAGGCAAAGTACCAGCAGGACAACGCGCCGACGGTACTAGTTTTTGCTTCGTGACCTTTTCCGATTCCATTCAACGCAACTTCTTCGACATTAACTCGGCGGAACAGATTGTCTTCCCCCGCACCGAGACACCCAAGAACGCCTTCGTGCTGTTCAATAACACCTTCAAGGAAAAAGACCTGTCGCGCGACGCGCACAACGGCATGGGGGGCAACGTCGGCATCCTCCGCGACCCGCTGACCAATCCACACTTCATCGGCGCAACGCTGCAAGCGCCCTTCTCGTTCCCGGACGAGATGACGATCGATCCCTACAACCAGTTCCTGATGGTCGCCTATAAAGGCCTCAATCAGATTTGGGTGTATGACCTGAACATCTTGGAAGAAGGCATCGAGCTTCTGAGCGAGATCAATCCCGCCGCCTTGGAGAACCCTTATCGTTCGCTGGATGAGCTAATTTTTGATCTGGTGCAAAGTGGTTCGCTCGAGAGATACCTGGAACAGCATGGTCCCGTGGGAGGCAACGGCGAACCCTCCCCAGACAATCCGAACACGATGACTGAAGATGAATTCACCGAGCGAGTAACAACAATGCGAAGATTGGGCGGTTCGATCCTGGTGGCCAAGATTGAATCCGGTCGGCTCCCTTCCGGCATCGCCAGCAGTCCCGAGGCGCCTCCGAACATTATTGCGCTGAAAGCCACACTGAAGCCCCAAGTGACCGAAGGCGCCGGACGTGAACTCGCCTTCGATTACATCGTCACTGGGAAGTTAACCGATTCATTCGTCGCGGGAGTTTACGCTTCGGACGATGAGTTTGTCGATTTACCTAATTCCGGCGGCGCGCCTCTCCAAGGCGCAGCAGCCCGAACGGGCAACATCGATATCCAGTTGCAGGAGTTCGCTGTCGCGGTCGATGTCAAACGGCGCAACGGTGTGCAAACCGCATCGACTAACCTCAAACAACCCAGAGCCGATCTGGGCAAGTTCTTGGGAGTGTTCGCTGATCCCTACAACCAGTTGAATGAACTGGTTCGCGACGATAACCCGGTTACGACGGAAGTGAGTCAGCTTTCTCTCAAGGCTAGATATTACGACGAAAAGCTCGAAGGCAAGATTATCGGCACTTTTCTCGAAGACGTTCCAGTCCAGAACAAACTCACCATCACCATCGATGAGAATGTCGATCAGGTAAAGAGCCTATGGGGCAAATGGGAAGCGACGAACTGCACTGCGCAGGGCACCGGCACTGCTTGCGATGTAAGATTTGTGCAAGACCAGGAAGATCCGCGCAAGTGGAGCGCGGAAATCAACATGATGGATGTCCCCCCGACTTCAGACGGCCTCAATGATTTGACGATCACCGCTTATGCCACCACCCAGCCATCGCTCGACGAGGACGACATCCTCCGCGACGACGTCTATTCATTTCGCATCTTGGCCCTGCCAGATTGGGTCAAGACAGCAGGTGCTGGTCCAGACGACAAGAAACTCGTACAGGATCGGGTCAATTCCACGTATCTCATCGGCAGCAGTTTTCCGGTAATCGATGATCAGGTGGAAGTCAAGATTGAGTTCGATGGTTCCGCGGCGCCCAACGGCGTGTACCATGTCACGCGCGACCATATCTTGGCCAAAGTCGGCTTCTCGATTTATAGTGGACTTCCTGCGCTTACCTTCGACATGGGTACCCGCATGTCATTTGCGTATGACGTGGCGCAGAGACTGACCGAAGAAAAGCTAACATTTCTCTCCGGACTCAGCTTCGGCAGAATAAAACTTACACGTAATGAAGTGCCCGTCTTTGGCGAACTCGCACAGACTGGGCTTCTGCAAACGTTCTCAAACGATTCGTCGATATCGAGTTCTCGTAAGCGGCAACGCGAGTTCAATCCCTCGCAACTCCTGACCAGCAGTTCGGGGGTCTTACTTGCAAAAACCTTGGGCGTAGAAGCAAAGGATCCTAAGTACAGCCAGGCCGAATTCGACCTTTTGAAGCAACAAGCCAGTGGTAGTGAGAGTTATCTCGATTTTCTTACGGGTAAGGAGAAAGTAACCGAGGAACAATTGGCCGAACTGGGGCTCGACTCAAAATCTCGACAGCAATTGCAACAGCAATTCGCCTCCGACAAGTCTAAAGCGCAAACGCGACTCAGTGAACTCCATGTTGTGTCACAAGCTCAACAAGCGCAGCTCACCAAGATCGCCAATGAAAGAGCATCGATTGAGCAGGAGCACATCGCAATTGTTGATAGGTACATCGCGGAAGACGACGCGATCAGCGCCAGTCTGAACGAGGAGCGTCAATTTTTGAACGGTCAGTTCGCTGCTGGAAATATTACGCAAGCGAAGCTAAACGAGGAATTAGCTAAGGTGGATGCCTATGCTGAGCGGCAGTATGAATTGAACGGTCGCAACTTAGCCGTAGAGGAGACGACGATCGATGCTCGATTGGGCGATGTCGAAAAGCGGCGAGTTGCTGCTCAACAGGAGTTGGATCGGACCTTGACAAAGTCCCAAAGTCTGCAGAAGGCCTTGGATGCGGGAAGTACGTTGGCGCTCGATGCCAAGAAAGTTCAAGCCGAGTCCAAGTCGCTGGCCGAAAGCGAAGTGGCACTGCAAAAACTGGTGCGAGAATTGGAGGCAAAAAGCCTCAAACTTACCAACGAAACATACGTCGAAAGACTTCGCATCGGCGAAATCGATTCGGACGTTTCGAAAGTCAATGCAGACTTTAATCAACGCGAGCAGGACATTATTGCTCAATCGGAAGCGAAACGACAATTCTGGGCGGAAAAGGCCGATGCCGCGACCACGCAAGCGGACGCTGACTATGCTAATTCTGTCCTTAGTGAAATTGATGCCGCGAAGTCCCAAAAACTAGCCCAAAATAGCGAACTACGTGCGGAGACACTCCAATCGTATGACAGGCGAAAGCAACAATCACTGGAGATTATCAACAAAAACACGGAGAGCTATGCGGACAGCGAAGAGAAGGTCAAGGCAGCACGACAGCAAATCGAGGAAGCACGGACGAAGCGCACGAAGGAACACAAGGAGAAGACGCTCGCCGAGCTTCGCAAGGAGATCGAAGACAGTCGTGATGTCAAGCCTCGCAGTTTGAAGGAGTCCATCGACGCCAAACGAAAACGCTTGAACGACCACTTCGGCAACGGTAAGAAAGACGATTTTTTCACGTCGCTGTCAAAAACAAGTGTCCTGTTGACCGCGTCGAAACTCAAGCTCGATCCGGCAACGCTGGACATCATCAACGCCGACATTCAAGCCAGCATCGAAATACCTGGGATCACCTGGCAAGCTGGTGGCACGCTCGCCGCTTTTCCAATACCCGCGCCTCCTATCGCCGGTGGAGTAAACGTCGGCGTCGAGGCAACACTGTCGGCTAAAGTCGCCGCCAAATTTACATTTCAATACGGCGATTGTAATTTTGGTGACAATAAGTGCTTCGCGGAGGCCAAAGGCAGCGGTTCCGGTCGGACTCTGGATGGCTATGCCACGGCGGCGCTCGAAGGGAGCGTACAATTCGAACTCGCGGCCTTCATACGCGCACTGGCCAATATCTTGGAAGCCAAGGCCTCGTTTACCACGGCGGCCTCGCTATCACTACAACTGGCGACGATTCCGGAAGAAACGCGCGTCAGGGCGACACTGTCGTCGTTCTTTCAAGTCTCCGCGCTGATCAACACGCCCCTTGGCGGTGGTATTACCCTTGGGCAGACACCTCCCTTTACGCTACCTGAGTTTGAGTTGAACCTGTACGGCCCCGATGCCAATAAACAGGACTGGTTCAGGATCCCGCCCAACGACAAGATTCGCGAGAACTTCTATAAGTGGATTGACAACAAGGTCGCGTATGCAAAGTCGCTTCTTCACGGTGGCTCTCCCTTGTTGGCCGGCGGCGACGGCTATGGCCCAGACTACGCTACCGCGGGACTGTCTGGTGAATTCCAGAATGGCGCAGCGTTGGGCGTAGGCAATGCGTTAGGATTGGGGGCGGCGCTTCTGGCGGATGATCGCGAGTCCGCCTTGGGCTTGGGCGTTGTCGATCAATTAGTTACCACATCGCAAGTCGCCAACTCGCTCGATACCGACTACATCAAATTCCGCCTGAACGATTTTGGCGCCGCAGGCGACGAGCTTCGGATCGATTTCGCGCCCAATGAATACTTTGAATTAGCGCTCGTCGGACCAGCCGATCAAGTTCTACTCGTGGGCGAACCGACAATAACGGGACTCGCGATCGATCTGGAGGATCTCCCGCCTGGGTTGTATTACGCGCTAGTCCTGCGCGGTCCGGCTGACGCCCCCGCGCCTTACACGCTGAGCGTGAGTGGTCCTCAAGTCGATAAGCCCAATCTCGTGGCGGATCTCTCCGTGCCACCGAGCGCGATCACGCTAGGCGATTTGCTACCGCTAACCGTCACCATCGCCAACACGGGTACTCAGATCGCGCCTGCGTCGCAAGCGCGACTTCTGTTCTCGCGCGACGCGGAACTCGACGCCGGTGACGCTAGCCTGATTCCCGCCAATGAATTGCAAATTCCATCGCTCGCTCCCGGCGAATCGTTCACGAAGACATTTATCGTGAAGATTCCCGAGCAAGCAACCGGCTTCCACGTGCTAGGACTTTACGCCGATTGGGGCGACAAGGTCACCAATGAGTCGGCGGAGTTCGACAATCAAATCCTGTTCCCGATTGAAGTCGTTCTGCCACTCGACAAATTCGAAAGCAACGACACCATCAGCGACGCGACCTGGCTCGGCAGTCTCAATGGCGACACCATCGCCCTCCCGCTCTTGAACTTCGATTCTTCGGTCGACGAGGATAACTTTGTCTTCCGTATGCTCACGACAGGTACCGCAGACGATCGCATCACGTTGACGGCCCTCGACGGATCGGTTCAATATGCGGTGCAAATTTACGATTCCAACGGCAATATCGTGGCCGAGATCACTCCCGACGCTTTGGGCGGAAATAGCTTCGTCAGCATCGATCTCGCAGGCCTGCAACCGGGCAGCTATCTGCTGAGGACTTTCACCATTGGCAATCCCGAGTTCTATCAACTCGAAATCACGTCCGCGCCGCGCTACGATACCGACGCCATCATGCTCACGTCCAACGCGCCGGCGACGCTCAGCCCTGGAGTGCAAAGCTACGTCAATGCGACTTTCGTGCATTACAGCGGCCTGCCAACGTACGATGCGACCGCCTATGTCGAATTGGAAACTGCCGATGGTCGCGTTTATGTAGGCGACAAGTTCTACTTCGACTCGCTCGAATTCGATGAACGGGTTACGGTCGCGCTTGACGTCATGCCGCCTGCCGATTTCGCTGGCGAAAACGTGACGATGCGCATCATCGTGGATGTAGGCGCAGGCGACTTGAATCCCGCCGACAATGTACTTACACGCACAATTCAAGTTACGCCGCTAGTGGATGACGCCGAACTTGCCGAACAGGAGACAGGCAGTTATGAAATGGGCGTTCTTGATGGCCCAACTCCCGCGATAGCTGCCGTTCTGGCAAATGGACAAGATCAGGATCGCTATCACTTCCATGCCGCAACGCCACCGGTTGCGGGCAATCAAGTGCAAATTACTCTGGATGCCATCGACCTTCCTGTTTCCGCCTTCCTGGTAGCGCCTGACGGACAACTCCTCACTGCCACGCTTGTGGGCAACACACTGTCGATTGATCTGGCTGGCTTGCCTGCGGGCGACTTTGATTTGTTCATCTATCGCGACGACGCGGAACCAGCGTCCGTTCCCTATACGCTGGCCATCACGGCGCCGGCGGCGGTGTCGGGAAGTGATCTCGTCCCCACGAAATTATTGCTCGATCTGTTCTTCGTCGAACCCGGTAAGCCGCTCGTCGTCACCGGCACGATTAAGAACCAAGGCAACGTCGATGCCACGGACGTCAGCGTGCAGTATGTGTTGTCCACCGATGAGAATCTGAGTCTTGCCGATGACATTCCTCTCGGCGCGCCTCAGGTATTCGACCTGGCTGCCGGCATGAGCATCACCAGCGACGTCGAATTGCAGATTCCCGCTGGTTTAGCAATGGGCAGCATGTATCTCGGCATCGTCGTCGATGGACCAAACGCCGTTGTTGAACGCATCGAAACGAACAACACCATCGCCGAAACGCTGGTCATTTTGCCTGTTGCCGACTTGCTGGAGCCTAACGATAGCATCGACGTGGCCGCACCCATCGAATTAGTGAATGGCCAGTACACGGCCAGCGGTTTGACGATCGGCTTCAACGACGAGGATAACTTCGTTTTCGCATTGACGCAGGCTGCAAGTAGTGGCAGTCGCGTCGTGCTGACCTTCGATGCCTCGGATGCCAAGTACATTGCGGCAATTCTCTCGACGCAGGGCCAAGTCATACGACTGGCCGAATCGGCGAATGATTCGCTTACGCTCGACCTAGCCGGTTTACCTGCTGGCAACTACGTGTTGGCGATTGCAGGCGCGACGGAACTTGATTTCAGTCCCGGCTACGGTATTCAGATGGTCGTCACCAACGCCAATGGAGCAGGCGTGGTGCTGCCGCCGCTGGCGCCGCGTTCTCCGGCGCCTTCAAGCCCGCCGTCAACGCCAAGTGCTCCTCCGCCAACTGGTTCAAGTAATCCCGCGCCGAGCGGCACGGTCAATGTCAATGCGCCACTGTCGCAGGTGGTAGTGAGTTATACGGCGCTGGCGCTGGAGCACTGGCGACAAGTGACGGGGCGGAATCTTCAAATCCAAATCGATCTGCGAACTGAAGACCTGCCGGCCGGTTATCTCGGCTTCGCCGAATTGACGACCTATGCTGCAAATGGCTTGCCGGCGGCGGGCATTCTGCGAATCGATACCGATGCCAGCGGACGCGGTTGGTTCCTGGATACCACGCCGAACGAGGCGAGTGAGTTTATAACGACCGAAGACGCCTACGCATTCGCCAACGGCCCGGCTGGTTTTGATCTCTACACGGTCATCCTGCATGAAGTCGGTCATTTGTTGGGACTCACGGATCAATTTAGCGGGTTCAACAGCCAGCTCAACACGTCGCCGGATGGACAGGTGTGGTTTGCCGCCGAAGGCCAACGAATTCCGGTCACCGATGACGGACATCACCTCGATCCCGAGTTCTATCCACTCGATCTGTTGTCGCCAGTCTTATACGCTTCAACGCGCAAGTATCCTTCGGTGATCGACGCGATGCTGCTACGGGCCGCGCGCGATAACGCAGCGCCGAGTGAAGGGAGCGGCGGCGGCGCTGGAGTAAGCGCCGATGTGGAACCGTTGCTCGCCGATGACATGTTGCTCGCCAGCCGCGCTTTTGTACCGTCATTCACGAGTGCATCATCCGCAAGCACAGAACCGACGAACATCGCCAGCGCGTCGATTACATTGCTCCCGCCTTGGTTGAGCTCCGTGGCGCCTCTAGCCAAGAGGGAAGAAATCCTGGTAACCGCGCAAGTGGCTGTATCAGCTAACACGCTGCCTGTGCGCGCTCCGGACGTCATGGAATTCACGCCGCAAGTGTTCGAGTCGTCGGCGATGATGGCGACGCCAGTGACTGCGAACCGCTTGGCGACTAGTTCGCTTGACGCCGATAGCGTCGCGAGTCTCACCGCCAGTCGTGTTTCGCTCAGCACGACGGTCGTTGGCGAAGTACACCAATTGCATGTCTGGCAAACGACACCGTTGACTTCAGAATGGGCGACCGACGATACGTCATCGGCGATTTCGGCGATCTCAACTTCGTTAGCCGACTCTATGACCGAGTTAGTGACCGAGACGGTGGCCGATACTGGCATCGCCACCGCGCGGCTCGAAGAGAATCCGTGGCTGGCCTTTGCTGCAGCGGTGCTCGGCATCGCTACGCTCCAAGCCTTGCGTTCGCTGTCCCCGCGGCGGGAAGAGCGTGATCTCACGCCGTTGTTCGCCGAAGATGAGGATTGGTTACTTGCCAAGGATGGACTCGCCTTGCCATCCGATGCATCCGCTAAAGAGTTATTCGCAAGTGACGATCTGATTGAAGAGTGGCTAGAGGAAGTCAGCGAGATTTGCGCTACCACGCGTCGCAATCAGGCGTTTAAACTTTAGGTGACGTCCGGTGCTGTTGGCTATTCCAATGGGATGGAGCCCGTCGTCGCCGAACAATCTTCGACCAGATTGCGCGCCAATACCACTCTTAAGGACCGTTCGAGCAATTCGTGCGGCGTAAATGGCGCACGCGCCTTTGCAACGGTTGGATGAAGGCCTCGAGAAGCAAATGCGGGGAACGTGTACAATTCATCTGAGAAGGCGGAAACCTGAAGCCGCATCTACACGATCCCGGTAGAAGCGTCCTCGCCGAGGCGTAGTGTCGTCCGCGCTGCTATCATTACTTAGTAGGCGTAGGCGCTTTTCGCGGGCAACATCGTAGACGCTTACCAAGCATTTCAGCTTGTCCGACAGTCACTTCGCGGTAAGCGTAGGGCGACATTTCGTTGGCCGAGGATCCTTGAGGGTATTGTGATGACAGTCCAAATCAATGCTAAACCGCTGGCGGGTTTTGATCGGCCGATCGACATGCTGATCGATTGCCACCGGCGTATCGAGCACTTTCTCGATGTGCTCGTCCGCGTGCTCGACCGCTATGCAGGCCATCCACTCGACGCCGAGGGGCGTCAGGCGATTGAAGTGTCGCGGGAGTATTTTGCGCACTCGGCCCCCAGGCACACGGCCGATGAAGAACAGTCCTTGTTTCCCCGAATGCGTTCCGTCGGCACGGCCGCGGCGGCTACTTGCGACTTGCTTGATCGGCTTCAGCAAGATCATCAGACCGCCGATGATCTCCACACACGGGTCGATCGAACGCTAGGCGAGTGGCTGACCTCCGAAACGTCCTTGTCCGACGAGCGTCTCGCCGGGCTGCGTGCCGACCTAACTGCTTTGAAGAATCTTTACGCAGATCAAATTCGGCTTGAAGAAGACCAAATTTTTCCTTCAGCCGCCAAAACTCTTAACAGCACTCAGTTGCGCGAGGTGGGAGCAAATCCTCAAGCGGTTCCGGCGAGTCTCTGGAGAAGGCCATCGCGCGGTACGCCGGGCCAAAGGGCAGCTGTCAGTTCCCACTCGACGAGCCGATCCCCTACGATCTGATCGCGCAGACCGTGAAGCTGCGGGTGAAGCAG
>CAUJKE010000202.1 GCA_963205385.1 Planctomycetota bacterium
AATCGCAGGCGCTTGATCGAGCAGCATTCGCAGGCGGGTTTTGCTCTCGCGGAGTGCGTGTTCGGCGCGGCGGTGCTGCGTCACGTCGCTGCTAATGGCGAGCACGAGATCTTGACGCTCGCTGTTGCGCACCGGAACAATGTTCACCCACCACCAGGCCTGCAAGCGAACGTCGCGCATTTCGAAGAACTGCGGCGCGCCTTTGTCGACGGCCGTCGTCACGGCAGTCCGCAAGGCCTCACGATACTCCGGCAAAACGAACTCCATCCCGTCGCGTCCAATGACCTCTTCCGGCGAATACCCTTCGATCGTGCGGTTCATGGCCAAGACATAACCGGCTCGATCCAGCAGCAAGATGATGTCCGGCGAATTCGCCGTCAGGCTCTTCCACAACTCGCGCGCATCGAGCAATTCCAGTTCCACGCGCTTCTGCTCGTCGATCACGTGAGAGACGATGACCACCTCATCCAAATTCGCGATTTTGCCGATGGAGATCGCGTACCAATGCTTGCGTTCGACATCCTGGATATCCAAATAGGTCGATTCGCCTGTGGCGAACGTGCGCTCGCGGGCGGCGGCTAGCGCCTTGCGATGTTCGGGCGCGGTAAATTGCAAGTGATCGCTGCCAATAACCTGCTCGCGCGTCAAACCTTCGCCCACGACGTTGATGAAGAGGATCTCCCCCGCCCGACTCACCGTCAGAATGTGCTCCGGCGAGGCTTGCAGCGCGGCGCGGCAGTGCAGCGCTTCCGATTCCAGGCGCTGGATCAACGTTTGCTGCGTGGCGGAACGCGCTTCTAGCTCCGCCACGCGAGCACGTAAACGTTCGATTTCGGCCGAGTCTTCGTCAGGCTTGCTCATGGGTCATCGTTATGCCAAGGGGCACGCTCGCATGGGCTCGCGAAACGAAAATGGCCTGCAGCGAAACCAAACGCCGCCGACCGGATTAAAGGTAACGATTGATTAAGTTCTCGAGCATTTCCTGCCGACCGCTTTGATTAGGCGCGGCTTCGCCCTGCTTGAGCATGTACGCTTCCAGCGATTTGAGCGAGTGCTGGCCGGCTTCAATCTCGGCGCCAATTCCGCTGTCCCAACTGCTGTAACGAGCGGTGACGAACTTCTCCAGTTCACCCTCGGCGCGAATCGCCGCCGCAATCTTCAGCCCCCGCGCGAACGCATCCATGCCGCCGATGTGGGCGTAAAACAAATCGAGCGGCTCAAAGCTCTCGCGGCGGACTTTCGCGTCGAAATTGACGCCGCCGGGCGCCAGACCGTATTTCAACAGCACCAGCATCACCTCGGTCGTGAGATAGAAGTTGGTCGGGAACTGGTCGGTGTCCCAGCCGAGCAACAAGTCGCCCGTATTGGCGTCGATCGAACCGAGCATATTTTGCAGGCCGGCATATTCCAGTTCGTGCATCATCGTGTGCCCGGCGAGCGTCGCATGATTGGTTTCAATGTTGAGCTTGAAACGATCCGTCAATTCGTACGTCCGTAGAAAGTTGATGCACGCGGCGGCGTCGCTATCGTACTGGTGCTTGGTTGGTTCCTTGGGCTTAGGTTCAATGAGGAACGTGCCGGTAAAGCCAATCTCCTGGGCATAATCGACCGCCAGGTGAAAGAAGCGGCCTAAATGGTCGAGCTCACGCTGCATGTTGGTGTTGAACAGGTTTTGGTAGCCTTCACGACCGCCCCAAAACACATAGTTCTCGCCCCCAAGTTCCTTGGTCACTTCCAACGCTTTCTTAACTTGGGCCGCGGCGTAGGCGAACACGTCGGCATTGCAACTCGTGGCCGCGCCGTGCATGAAACGCGGGTTGGAGAACATGTTGGCGGTCCCCCACAGCAGCTTAATGCCGGTGCGTTGCTGTTCTTCCTTGAGCACCTTGACGACGGCGTCGAGATTCTTGTTCGACTCGGCGAGCGTCTTTCCTTCGGGAGCGACGTCGCGGTCGTGAAAGGCATAATACGGCGCGCCGAGCTTATCGATGAACTCAAACGCCACGCGCGCCCGCCGCTGCGCGTTTTCGACCGAGTCGCTCCCATCGTCCCAAGGGCGTTGCATGGTGCCGGGGCCGAACGGATCGCTGCCGGTCCCGCGAAAAGTGTGCCAGTAGACAACGGCGAACCGCAGATGGTCGCGCATCGTCTTGCCTTCAACCACTTCCTCCGCGTTGTACCAGCGAAATGCCAGCGGGTTCTTCGATTGGGGCCCTTCGTAACGAATCTTCTCGACTTCAGCAAAGGCAGGCATGGGGTTTTAGTCCAGCAGGAGGGGGTGCGATTTGTGAGTAGGTGATTTGGTATCGTGCCACAACGATCACACTGCCGCAACGGGGAGGTGGGGAACGCCGCGACAGTTGCGACGACGTCAGCCATGTCCGTTGCGAGGTTTTAATATCGGCGGTCCTTGATCGGTGGAGTTTGGGGCTTAGAATTTCCCGCCCCGCCGCCAGGCTTGGCGGCACGAGTACAATGGGGGTGGTACTTGTTCTCACCCTTTTGGTCCTTATGCGCTTTCCACCGCACGACGATCATCGTCCGCCACTGTCACCGCCGCGTTTTCGCCTGGCCACGCTAATGTGGGGCGTGGCGGGGGCGTGTGTGCTGGTAGCCGTACTTACCTCCCTGAGTGCCTATGGGGTGTTCGCGGCGATCTTGTTCGTTTTGGCGGTGGGCGCCCACATCATTGGGGCTCGACTGGGACACATACTCCGAGATCATGGGAGCCGCCGCGAGCGCAACTCGCCGGGCCTGGCCGAGCGTTACCGAAGCGTCGATCCGACGGAATTCGCCCCGGCCACCAAACTCGGCCAGCGGCGGCGCCTGGGGCGACTCATCCTGATCCTCACCGTTACCTGGACGGTGCTGGGGGCCGCTGGCGGCGCGGTGTTGATGCTCGTCGTCAACGGGCGCGACGCGAACGTGGCCAACGTCGCTTCCGGCGCGGCCGCCTTCGCCGTCCTCGGCGCCATCTGGGGCTTTGCCTTGGCGGCGTTCATGCAAGAGTTTGTCGGCGCGATAGCGCAGGCCCTGCGAGGCAAGTAGGGTTTTCGAAATCCGTTTCTTTGACTCGACATTTGTATTTTGAATTTGTTTCGGATTTCGATATTCGGATTTCGGATTTCCTTGGAATTTGGTGCTTGGAATATGGAATTTCGCGCAGCGCCTCGCCAACCTAGAGTTCTGGAAAACGAATGCGCAGGTCGAGATCGTCGCCGGTTTCCTTCTGCAACCTCAACAGTTCGGCGAACAGTTTCCTGATGGTCGCTTGCGACGCGGGATCTTGCGCGACATCGTGGAGTTCATGAGGATCGTGCTTCACATTGTAGAGCCGCACTTTGTTGATCTTGGGATAAAGAATGAGCTTGTAGTCTCCAAGTGTCACCATCCGCTGCAAGTTAATATACGCGCCGTAGATCGCGTCGTAATGTTGCGTGGTCTCGTGACGTAAGAGCGGCAGCAGGCTCTTGAACTGCACGTGCGGGGGAACTTCGACGCCGGCCAGTTCCAGCGTGGTGGGCATCACGTCTTGCAGATAGACCGGCGTGTCGATCTTCTCCCCCGCGGCGACGCCGGGCCCTTGAATGATCAACGGCACGCGCACGCTGTGATCGTACATGTTCTGCTTACCGATCAGGCCATGATTGCCCACTGCCAGGCCATGATCGGCGGTGAAAATGATCCACGTGTTCTGTGATTGGGGGGACGCTTCCAGATCGTCCAAAATGCGGCCGATTTGCTGATCCAAATGCGTGATGATGGCATAGTATTCCGCGCGCTGCACTTGCACCGCGTGCTTCGTGCGCGGGAACGGCGCGAGTTGCTCATCACGCAGAC
>CAUJKE010000203.1 GCA_963205385.1 Planctomycetota bacterium
CAGATTTCACAAGTCGGGCGATTTCATCGGGGGTCGCTGGTTCGGCAGTGCCGAAACCGATTAGCTCCCCGCCGACTTTCACGCCGACGACTTTTGCCGATTTCATTACATCCAACTTGCCATCTTGAATGCGGGGATCGAATCGACCCGTTTTGCGAAACGCTTGGAGTTGTGCGAGATTCGGAATGCGGGGGGCGAGTGGCATTAGTTCTCCAATCGAGCTTGCAGGGATTGAACGTAGCTTTGTAAATCCTGAATGAGCTTCAGGGACTGGCGGGTTAGCTTTTCAAGTTCAACAGCGGCGAACGCGACTTGATCGAACTCGGAAAGCACTTGCAGCATTTCGGTTCTCTGCATGAACGGCATATCAGCTTCGGCAAGGTGAACGATCTTGCTAACCTTGCTTCGCGGGCCATAGGCGGCTTTGCATTTCTGAATAGCTCTGCTCATGGCATGAACGCTATCCGTTGCCAGGATCGGCCCCGCCTGCGGTTTGCGGTGGCTGTCCAGAATGAACGCCAGAAACAAATGCAGCTTCATCGAACAGCCTCAAAAAGTGAAAGGGAGTCGAAAACGCTGTTATCAGCGGGGGCGGGCGATGCACTGGCAGATAGAGACTCTTCCCGTTCGTAGCCCTCGTTGGGGCAATAGCGGCAAGTCTGTTGCACCACTAGGGCCGACTTCGCCAATAGCTGCTTTGTCTGTTGGTGTTGCTTAACTACCGCCCGAAAGATGGCGGGGAGCAATTCACTTTCAGGGAGTGCGTATAAATCGACGCCCTGAGATTCGCACAAGCGAACAAGAGACGGGGGAACAGTAGCCATTGCAGAGAATCCCTAACCGTTGTGCCTGCAACGATACGGTTAGGTTGCGTAGCCCATTGGCTACGCGGTCAATCGGGGCGAAACGCAGGCGGCTAAAGAACGCCCGACCGACTCCAACGTATTATAGCATAGAGGGGATACAATGCAAGCACTTTTGGGATACATTTGACGATTTAGTGTGCATTTTCCCAGTGAATCATTGTATAGAGCACAACTTTAGGAAAGCTCTGCTCTATCCCCTGAGCTACGCGGGCAAGTGAATTCGGCGATAACTTTTAAGAAGGGGGCGGGCGGGGCGATGTTCGTCTGTTTCATGCCCCACGGTCGCAAAATAGCGAGGGGTTGCGCGGCGAAACGCCAGGCTCGCACGCCAAGGCCTATTATCAGAGAATGGCTGCTGTTTGCAATGCCGCGGCGAGGGCGGACCACGGTCCGAACAGCCAGAAGGGAAAAAGCCCGTGGTGGGGAAACCACGGGCGATTAGACATTGGGATTGGACGCTGCAATTGCACTTCGCCGTAGTCGAAGTCTCGGCGACTTCGACTACATTTCGAGGGCATTGGTGGAGTTGACTTCCGGGAATGGCCGCCGGGCGGTTCAATCGATCGGAATCAGCTCCTCGGAGATGACTTGCAACAGCTTGCTGATGCACAGCTTGTTCATGCTCGTACGGCGACTGTGGGCTTCGTGACGCAGCGACTCGTGCAAGCTCTTGGGCATCCGCACCGTGATGACGCGGGTGGGCTCGCGATCGGGATCTTCGGCGGCCGCCCTTTCGCGCAACTTGGCGAGCATTTGCTGAATTTCGGCATACTCGACGGATTGCTCGAAGTCGGCCATCTCTTCCGCAGTGGTGAACACCTTGCGAATGACGCCGTCCACGCCGAGCACCTCGCGGAAGAACGTCACCCAGTCCGGCGCAGCGTGGCAAAGTTCGCCCGCAACGCGATACACTTCCTGCTTGCGGTTGAGGGGCATGGGGATGATCGAAGGGGCGTGTTGAGTAACTTCCATGATCGTCTGATCCTCCTTGTCGGATTGGTGAGTAACGGGCTAAGCATCCTACGCGACCCGTATGATCGCGGGTTTTCCTAAATCGTTGCTGCCAAGTCAAGAGCAGCTTGCAGGTGCTTGCAGCGACAGCACTTCCATCGCCCATCTGCTGGTGCTGCATTCATAGCACTGCTGCCTGTTTTGCTAGCACTGCTGACATCAGCAAAAGGCCCGCAGCAAGTCCATGGCTATTTGCTTAACTGCCTGGTGCGGATTGGGGAAAATGTTTTGGAAACTTCGCCGTGTGCCGCCACGAGTGGGGACAAGTTGCGGTCTACGGTCGCGTTTCGAGACTTTCGTGAGAATAGCGCCTGAGGCGCAAATTGGCCGGGTTTTCGGCGGTTTTGGAAAGTGCACGGGAACGCCATGCGACCGTTTTGCGCAGAAAAATCGCCCCCGAAGTCGCGCGACTTTGGGGGCGGGAGAATTTTTCAAAAAAACGAAGTTGGCGGGAATTATGCTAGTTCCCGTTGGCATTTCTGCAGGAGTTTGAGCGTAGCGGCGATCCCTTCCATCTCGGAGAGCTTACTACCTTCGTACTCAATACCGACGTAACCGTGATAGCCAGCGTCCAGGACGATCTTCATCATCTTGAGGTAGTCGGTGTGCGTTTCGTTGCCTTGTTCGTCGAAGTCGTGGCTCTTGGCCGAGACGGCTTTCGCGTAGGGCATGAGTTCTTCCACCGCCTGATAACGGTCATAGCTGCCGAAGTTGCCGAAGTCCGGCAAGGCGCCGCAGTTGTCGCGTCCCACCAATTTAAGCGTGGCCGCGAGCCATTTGCCGTTGGATGACAGCCCGCCGTGATTCTCGACGATGACGTTAAGCCCCTGCTTGCCTGCGAATTCGCTCAAGCGGCCAAGGCCATCCGCGGCCCACTTCATGCCTTCTTCATACTTGTTGTTGTCCGTTTGGGCATTGACGCGAATCGAATGGCAACCGAGGAACTTAGCAGCGTCTACCCATTTATAATGGTTTTCCACGGCCGCGGTTCGTTTGGCGTCGTCGGGATCGCCGAGTGCTCCTTCGCCGTCGATCATGATCAGCAGGCTCTTGACGCCGAGATCGCTCGCGCGGGATTTCATCTCGCCGAGATATTTCTCGTCCTTGGCTTTGTCCTTGAAGAATTGGTTGACGTATTCCACGCCGTCCAGGCCAAATTCCTTGTTCGCGATTTTCGCAAAGTCGAGATGGTTAACCTGGCCGCCAAAGATGGCCTTGTGGAGCGACCATTCGGCAAGGGAGATCTTGAAAGGCACGTCTGGTTTCTCTTTCGCCGCGAAAGCGAAGGCGGGGAGGGCGACAGCGCCAGCGGCGACTGCCGAGAGGGCGAGGAAGTCACGACGACGAAGGGACGGCATGGATCGATTCCTTAGCGGTGTGTGGGTTGCGAAGATAGCCAAACTGCGAGTATAGATGCGCCCATGACGTGAATCGAGAGGCGAAACGAGACACCCTGCTTATGGGGAGTTCTTATAAGGATCTGCTATGCACACCCGGGACTTGGAAGCGATTGATAGCGCCTTGCGGTTGGTGAACCGAGAATTGTGGGTCGTTACGGCCCAAGCCGAGGATCGTCGCGGCGGGCTGTTGGCCACTTGGGTTTCGTCCGCATCGATTGATCGCGCGCATCCGGTGATGCTGGCCGGGATCGCCCCGAACCACTATACGGCCGAGTTGATCGATGCGAGCGGCGCTTTGGGATTGCATCTGATTAGTAAGAAGCAATTGCCCACGGCGTTCAACTTCGCCCTGGGGAGCGGTCGCGAGCGCGACAAGCTCGCAGGGTTGGAGACGTTCACCGCCGCTACCGGCGCGCCGCTCCTCGCCGACTGCGTCGCGTGGTTCGATTGCCGGGTCTTCGCGCGGCTGGCCACCGGGGATCGCACGTTTTACTTTGCTGACGTCTTGGCCGGCGGAAAACAATCGGAAGAATCGCCGCTCCATGAACACGAACTGTTCGCCGCCGCTTCGCCGGAGCAAAAGGCTCAGCTTATCGCCAACCGCGACGCCGATATCGCGCTGCAACACCCGTGGCACGTCGCCTGGCGTGAGAAGTTACCGGCGGGGGTCGCGTTTCCGCCGGTTGCGTCATGAGTAATAGCAACTCGCCGCCGCGGTTGTGCTGGGGAACGGTCGCTTGAGTTGGTAGAATAAAAAGCACTGCTCAAAGCACATGAACGAGGAATTCCGTATGTCCGTCATTGTGTCGCCCCTGAGCGGCTATCCGCCGGAACCGACGAAGCGCTATACCGTCGAAGAGTATCGCGTGCTTCTCCAAACGGGCACGCTAACGGAAGACGATCCGTATGAACTGCTGGAAGGATGGTTGTTGCCAATGATGACCATTGGTCCGGAGCATGGTGTCGTGGCGGACATTCTCCGCTGCCGTATTGACGAGCATCTCACCAGCCCGTGGCTCGTGCGTCCGACAACGGCGATTTCGCTGGCCGATAGCATGCCGCAGCCAGACGTGCTGGTCGTGCGCGGTCCGGTCGAACAGTACCGCCATCGATACGCCGTGGCGGAAGACATCGCGCTGGTGGTCGAAGTTTCGGATACTTCTCTCGCTCGCGACCGTGGATTCAAGCAACGGATCTACGCCCGTGCGGGGATCGAGCAATATTGGATCGTCAATCTCGTTGATCGGCAGATTGAAGTGCACACCGAGCCCCAATCGGACAGTGAATCACCGATCTATGCGCAGCGCGCGACTTATGGCCCCGGCCAAAGCGCCGTCGTCCGCCTGGCGGATGTGCCGGTTTTCGAGATCGCCGTGAGTGAACTTCTCCCGCCCAGCCAAGCCGAACAGTAGACTTATAGAGGCCGATGATCTTTGCCCACGAACTCAAGTCCTGACAATGCCGGGAGGCCACTGGTGTCCACGACGTTACTACCTACAGTCGGCATTCCGCCGGAACCGGCCAGACCCTGGACGGTTGCTGAATATCATGCGCTCCTGCGGGATGGCGGGCTTGTCGATGGCGATGCTTTCGAACTGCTGGAAGGATGGTTGTTGCCGAAAACGATTCAAGGCCCCTCCCATAACTTTGTGGTGGCGACGCTCAATCAACGGCTGCATCAATCGCTGGTTTCTCCTTGGATTGTACGTTCGCAACTCGCGATTACAACGGACGACAGCGAGCCTGAACCGGATCTCTGCATTGTCCGAGGAACGCACGCCCAGTTTGTCAAACAACATCCCACCTCGCGAGACGTAGTCCTGGTCGTTGAGGTTTCCGATTCGTCACTGCAACGCGACCGTGACATCAAACAACGCATCTACGCCCGCGCGGGAATTGCCGAGTACTGGATTGTGAACCTCGTCGAGCGGCAGATTGAGGTGCATACGCTGCCCCAGTCGGCAGGGGAATCTCCGATCTTCGCGCAGCGGCTAATTTATCGCCCAAGCCAGGCAGTGCCGGTGACCTTGGACGGGACGAAAACGCTCGAATTCGCCGTCAGCGAGCTCCTCCCACCGGCCTAAGTGTCGCTCCCCCTAAGTGAACCTTTCCGCCCCGTTCTGCGTCATAACATTGCTAGTTTTGGGGCCCAAGGCGTATACTTTGGCGCTCCCCCGAATCAGAATCAACGGTAGACTACCAGCGACGGCTTTCTCCCGTCGCCGCAACCCACAACCCACGAGGTTTCAACTAAGTGCAAGATCGAGAACGTGCCGGCAGTGTGCGTAGCGAGTTGGCAGTGCTCGTCCGCGTGGTGCTCCCCGACCAATCGTTTGACAGCGAACATCCGTTCGCTGAACTGGAGGGACTCGCCAAAACGGCCGGCGCCAATGTCGTGGGGACGCTCTTGCAGCGTCGTGAAATTCCCGAAAATGCGACCTACATCGGCAGCGGCAAGGTCGATGAGTTGGTGCACTTGGTCGAGCACCATGCCGCCGACATGGTCATCTTCGACAACGACCTTTCCCCCGCGCAGACGCGCAACTTGGAAATGGCGACCAAGGTCAAAGTGCTCGACCGCACCGAGTTGATTCTGGACATTTTCGCCAGCAACGCCCAAACCCACGAATCGCGTCTCGCCGTGGAACTGGCGCAGTTGGAATACTCGCTCCCCCGGCTTAAGCGGATGTGGACGCACTTGTCGCGCATCAAGGCAGGCGTCGGCATGCGTGGTCCGGGCGAAAAGCAACTCGAAGTCGATCGCCGTCTGGTGGAAAAGCGAATTCACGACTTGCGTGAGGAGTTGAAGCGCGTCGAACAGCGCAAGGAGCGCATGGTCGCAGCGCGGCACGACAGCATGACGGTTTCGCTGGTCGGCTATACTAACGCTGGCAAGAGCACATTGATGAACCGGCTGACCGGCGCCGGCGTCAAGGCCCAAGACAAACTATTCGCCACGCTCGATACGCGGACGCGGCGTTGGCAATTGCCGAATTGGGGTCCGGTGCTCCTCTCCGATACGGTCGGTTTCATTCGCGATTTGCCCCACTCGCTCGTCGCCAGTTTTAAGGCGACGCTCGAAGAGGCCCGGCAAGCCGATCTGCTACTGCATGTTGCGGATGCGAGCAATCCAGCCGTGCTCGAACAGATCTCGGCGGTTTACACGGTGCTCGAAGAGCTGGGCATCGAGGCAAAAGACACGCTCCTGGTGCTCAACAAGATTGACCGCGCTCCATCGCCGGCCGTCGTGAACGCACTCATGTCTCGATATCCCAACGCGACGCCGATCAGCGCCGCGACCGGCGCGGGGTTGGAGGCGTTCGCGCAAGCGGTGAGCGACGCGCTCAGTCGCTCGTTCGTCGATGTCGATATCGAGACCGGCGTCGACAACGGACGTCTCATGGCGTTTTTGGCAGCGCATGGCGAAGTTCTTTCGCAGCGCTACGCGGACACCAAGGTGTTCATCCACTGTCGCATTCCGCCCCGGCACTTGGGGCGTATTCAAGACGCCAGCGTCATTATCCGCCGCCACGGCGAGTCGTCGCCAGCGGAAGCCGCCGAGATTCTGCCGCTTGAAGATGTGGCTTAAACGACATGTCGCGCCGCCAAATTGCCAACGCCCGCGCTCTTGTCACCGGCGCCTCGAGCGGCATCGGTCGCGAAATCGCGCGGGAACTGGCGCGCCGCGGCGCTAAGGTTCTCGTCACCGCGCGCCGCGAGGAGCGACTTACGGAACTGGTCGCTGAATTGAACGCGCACCAGCAGGATGCTTGCGCGCTGGCCGGCGATATTACCTCTGCGGCGTTTCGAGCCGAATTGTTGCAACACGCGCGCGACCGCTTCGGCGGCGAACTCGATATCCTCGTGAACAACGCCGGCGCAGGCGCCATTGGCGCTTTCAGCGAATCCTCGGAAGAGACGCTACGACGGATCATGGAGTTGAATTTCTTCGCGCCGGTGGAATTGATTCGTGCCGCGCTGCCGCTGCTACGCGCGGGCACCAAGCCGATCATCGCGAATGTCTCCTCGGTACTCGGACACCGGGCCGTTCCCAAGAAGAGCGCGTATTGCGCCAGCAAATTCGCGTTGCATGGCATGAGCGACGCCCTCCGCGCCGAACTGGCGCCGCAAGGGATCGACGTTTGCCTCATCAGCCCCACCACCACGCGCAGCGAGTTTTTTGACGTCGCCGAGGGGGATGCATCGAAACTCCCCTGGCTCAAAATTCCCGGCATGTCCTCCGCCGCCGTCGGCCGCGCCGCCGTGAAGGCGATCCGCGCCGGTCGGCACGAAGTCATTCTCTCGCCGGGGGGCAAACTTCTCGTCTGGGCAGATCGTTTGTGCCCGCCGATCGTGAATCGCCTGGTCGGTCGCCTGGGTTAATGACCGAAGACCGCCGTTTGCGCGGAATAATCCTTGCGACCCGCGCCGCCGGCAATTACCGTGGAACGTGAACCCACCCGAGTGCCCACTTTCTCACTCAGGTAACAGGAGTACGCACATGTTGCGCGGTTATTTTTCGCTGGCGATCCCCGTTGGTTTAACGGCGGCCGCGGCGCTCACTTGGATGCACTTTCGTGACGCCCTCCCTGCCATTGCAGGCCAAAGCGAAGTGCAGCTTGCCCAGGTCCAGCCGGGAGTCGATCCATTCGCGCCCCCGCCTGACGCAGTTCAACCTGCGCCCGCCCCGGGAGTCATCCCGCCCACGCCGCGGGCTGCGTGCCCCAAGCGGCCAGCCAAGAAGCAGGTGGAAGTTCCCAAAAACAAGGATGAAGTAAAGACCCCCATCTTGCGCTCGTTGCTGGATTCGCTCGATGGTATGCAGGAAGGAACCGACGAGGAAAAAGATGGCCTGCGACAAATGCTCTATGAAGCCGATGTCGAGCTGCGCGACGCGCTCGGGACCAATCTCCGCGATTCGATCCGCGCGGCGAACAACAACCGCTCCAAGGCGATCTTAGTGAAGCCGCCTGTTCGACGCCTGCCGCTCAAGAAGCGTCCAGAAGTCAAGCCTGCCCCATCGACAACGCCACCGACAGCGCCGTCGCCGACTCCGACACCGGCGCCAACTCCACCGCCCGCGGAGAGTGTGGAGCCAATGCCGATGCCGACGCCGACCCCGCCGCCGCCGACCCCGCCGGCAAAGCCGATGCCGGACGCCTTTGACGATCTGTTCAAGGATCCGGCCCCCGGGGCTGCGAATGAGTAATGCCTGCGCTGAAACCTGCGCTTCGCATGCAGTGCTAATTCAGACGCCGCGCAACACCGCGGCGTCTGCTTATTCCCGCGGTTGCGAAGCGAATTTCATGAGCGGGCGACTCGGATTATTTGGATTCGTCTCCAGCCACGCCTCGAGCTGCGTGGCGTTATCCCAGGCCGTGACCAGGACCCAGTGGCCATCGCGGTACGTGCTCGTGTAACGATTCTCATCGAGGCCCAGCACGTCGGCCAGACGATCGGGGTCGGTCCATAACAGCAGTTCCCCTTGGTCGTCGAGCGTGGCCCACGGCGTGGCGTCAGGCGACGTGAGTTCGTCGAACAATTGCTGGGGGTGCAGTGCCGTAGCGTTGGAAGTCGAAGAACTTACCTCGCGTTGTCCTTCGGCGGTGAACTCGGTGATCCGCGGTTGAATGGCGCCATGATCGGCTAAGAATGCCGCTTTTTGCGCGAGCTTGAGTACGACTTCCATCTCCTTTCCGCGGACTAACATCTCGGGGTCGGGAAGTTCGCCGCCGGGCAGCAGCAACGGTTGACCGATCAAGCGATCCGCCTGCCACTCGCGAAACGCAGGCTCAAGCTCGTCCGCCAGTTCATCCAAAATGGTATCCGTGGGAACCGGCAACAACTGTTTGCCTTGGAGAAACTCGCGCGAGGCTAGTGCGGGATCGGTCGGTTCCTCGGCGAGTTCGCGCAGCGCTAAGAGAAACGCCGGCGCGTACTTCGCATCTTCCCCTTCCAGCAGAAATCGGACCCGTTCGTACGCGTCGCTCGTCGAAGGAACCAGCTCTTCATCCGGCTCGGCGAGCTGGTCTTGTTCCACGCGCGTGAGTCGCCAATATTCCGTGCCGACCTGACTTAGTCCGGTGACGGTTGGCGCAGGCGGCGGCGCCAAGCCTTCTTCGTCGTCGAGGGAATCCAGGAGTTCTTCAGGCTCTTCGTAGTCGGTGGGATGTTCGGCCGCGAATTCTTCCACCGCCATTTGATAGAGGGCGTCGTCAGCATGTTCGGCGGCGTTATTCGCGGCCGCTTCCTGCTCTTCTAATTTAAGCGCCGTGTAATTGGCCAGCCCTTGCTGCGCCCAAATCGGAAACTTGCGATCAAGTTCCGCGAGGTGCATAAAGGCGTGCACCGCCCCTTGATGGAGTTTGTCGAGCTGTTCTTCCAGCGGGGGCTGGTTTTCGGAGACGTCAATGTGAACGATGGTCTGCCCGTTTTGAATCTTGACCGTCTCTTGTTCCCGCTCGTCCTCGCCGGGCCGATCCTGCCGGTATTCGTTGTCGATGACGACTAACAACTGACCGATTCCAAAATCTGGATTGCGATGCGTGTCGGTGAAGTTGTCGGCCAGGCGCGCGAATTCATTCCACGCCAGGCTGAACTGCTCAAGCGCGAGTTCGGCGTCTTCCGCCCCTGTCATGGCGACAACCGTCACCCGTTCATCTTTGAGTTCCGCCCCACGATGCGTCAGTCGCTCGGCAATGCGAGGTCGATCCAACTCATCGAACTGCCGCACACGAATATCTCCCATGCTACGCGGAACCACGAGGTCCGGCGGCACGTCTCCCAGATGCTCAAACGGGTATTCCGATTGCTCATGGTGGTACATCCAACCGATCGGCTCTTGCGCCCAACTCACCGAGCGCCAGCCCCCATGCCAGCCAACGATGCCTGATATAGCGGCCATCCCACCCATAACCAGCCACAGGCGGCGACGTTTGGTTTGGTTGGCAGTGCGGAACATGGCGACTACTCCTGCTAGCAAGACGACCGGTGCAATTCGGCGCGCGGGCTCGCCGCGCTTCGTCTATCTATATCGGTTAATTAGGGCAGCCGGTTGGTATCGATTCTGCGGGTTAGCGAAGTTTTTCCGGCACGGCTTGCTAGCAACCTGCGCGTCCCGCCATACATCCGCTATCGTCGGAACAACCCGTTTTTTAGGAGGAACCGGAATTATCGTTACATTTCCTCAATTCCTATCGCTGCTCCCCCCGATACGATCATCCAGGCCGAACTCTGCCGACGCGTGCCTCGATTGCGCATGCCCGCCGCGAAAGCCGAGTTCCACCAACCATCGCCGGTTGCCCCGCTCCACAGGCCAACGAGTGGAGCGAGCCATGCCGACGCCTCCGTATGAAGCCAAATGGGCCAGGCGAATCGAGCCGGCCCCAGAGTATTGAGCAGAGTGAACCAAGGGTAAGGGAGATTAAGCATCATGGACCGGTCGAACGCTTCGGCACGTGGGACCAAACGCCGCAACATGGCGTGGCTCGCTGCCGCCCTTGCTGTCACTTCCGCAGGCGTCGCTGCTTCCACGTGGGCGTCTGCCGTTGAACCAATTTCCATCAGCGCTAAGCTGTTTGATTGGGC
>CAUJKE010000204.1 GCA_963205385.1 Planctomycetota bacterium
CTTCCGGTCCATCGGCTTGGTCGCCGCCTTTTCTTCCTCGCACACACCGACAGCATCGACGATCACGAAGTGGGTCTTGTGCCGGGCGTCGGGGGTGACGCTTTGCAGTACGTCGGGATCGACAACGCGGCAGCCGCGCCCCTTCATCTGCTCGAAATAGCCGAGCGAGCGGACGTTGCGCATGAAGATGAGGCACTCCAGCGGCTTCACATCCGTGCCGGTGGCGATCATGTCGACGGTGACGGCGATGCGGGGGAAGTACGAGTTGCGGAACTCGGAAAGTAGTTCGTCCGGTTTCTTGCCAGTGCTCTTGGAGGTGATCTTCTGGCAGAAGTCGTTCCCCTTGCCGAACTCTTCGCGGACGATACGCACGATGTCTTCGGCGTGCAGGTCGGTCTTGGCGAAGATCAGTGTCTTGGGGACTTCGGTACGGCCGGGGAAGATTTCCGGCAGTTTGTCTTTGAACGTGCGCAGCACCAGACGCATTTGCGGTTCACTCACCACGTCGCGGTCAAGTTGGTTGGCGGTGTAAGTGAGGTCCTCGTCCAGTTCCTTATACTTCTTGCTCTTCGTGCGGCGATCGCGGTGCGGAACGAAGACGCCCGGCTCGCGAGTGAGCTTGGCACCGTCCTTGGTGATCTGGGTTTCGATGCGGTACACGTCGTAGCCGACATTGACGCCGTCGACCACCGCTTGTTCGTGGGCGTAGTCCTGCACTAGGTTGCCGCCAAAGAAGCCGATCGTCTGCTTCGTGGGCGTGGCAGTGAGTCCGATCAGGAACGCATCGAAGTATTCGAGCACTTGCCGCCAGATGTTGTAGATGCTGCGATGGCACTCATCGACGACAATGAAGTCGAAGGTTTCGATGGGGATCTTGGCGTTGTAGACGACCGGCAGCGGCTCCTTGATGAGTGGGTTGTCGGTCTCGAATAGCGAGCCCTCTTCGTTCTCCTCCAGGAAGTCTTCCTCACCTTTGAGCATCGAATAGAGACGCTGGATGGTGGTGATGCAGACCTTCGAGGCTGGGACGATGGTGTTTTTCTTGAGATGCTGGACGCCGTATTCCTCGGTGAACTTGTAGCCGCTGGTGGGGCTGACGAACTGCTGGAACTCGTTGAGCGTTTGCTTGCCCAGGTTGTTGCGGTCGACCAGGAACAGAATGCGCCGGGCGTCGGCGTGCTTGACGAGTCGGTAGCAGAAGTTGACGGCGGTGTAGGTCTTGCCGCTGCCGGTCGCCATCTGGATGAGGGCACGCGGTTTGTTGAGGGCGAGCGACCGCTCCAGATTCTGGATGCTCTCGATCTGCACACGCCACAGCCGCCCGGTATCGAGTGGCGGCATCTCGCGGAGCAAGGTGCGCACTTGTTTGTCGAGCTTCGCCAGGCGGATCAGCTCTTCGGGCCGGTGAAAGGTGAAGACCGCCCTGCTGCGGGCGTCGGCTTCCAATGTGTTGGTGAACTGAGTGACCTCACCGGTGGATTCGTAAGCGAACGGTAGCGGGAGGCGATAGTTCGGCAGTGCGTTCGGCAAGCCATCGAGGTATTTCCCCGACTGGGTTTCGACGCCCGTAAGGGTGTGGCCCTTGGGCTTCGCTTCGACCACGCCGATAGCCTTCGCGTCGGCGTAGAGCATGTAATCGGCATCCCCGGTCGTGAGCGGGAACTCCCGAACCGCTACGCCCAACCCCGCCGAGATATTCATCTGGCGATAGTCCTGCACGATCCAACCGGCTTGTTCAAGCTGGCGGTCGATCTGCTGCCTGGCTTTTTGTTCGGGGGTCATGCTGATGGAGAACCACGAGTTGCAGGTGCATTGACAAGGAAGTGTTTACAAACCCTGTAGTTTAGCCGCTCGGAACGCCCATCTGGAGAGGGGCGTACGAGTTTCCGGGCACAAATGAATTGTGGTCACAGCACCGCCCGCATATTTGTTTGACCTTTACACCATGTCGCCAACTTGAAATCAGCTTCGTCGCCGAGGCGTTCGACGCTGGCGGCGGCGGTAATCTTGGCCGTCACCGTCTGTGAATGAAGCCTGCTCCGCTGGCAGGCAACTTCCAGTAGTCCATCGCCCACACGCAGTCCTTCAGCAATTGCTCAAGCGCGATCGCGGATGCTGGAACTGGCCGTTTTATAAGAGCCATTTTCACTAAACTGATGCGCGTTTCTATCGGCTGAACGCCTTCATGAAGGCGACTAGAGGGAACGCCCCAATTGGGGTAGGATGCTCGCTTTCGTAACTGTTCACAAAGGTTGAAGTTACTGTACACAAACTAGCACTTCGAGGTGCTCATAGCACCTAAACCGCCAACATTAACTTCGCCATGGGCGAGCGACTATCGAAACCGTCGCTCACCCCGATCAATAGCTTGCCTTCATCGACGATCCGCGTGCCAAGGCGCAGGGCCTCAACCAAGTCGCGGCTAGCCCTGCCCACTTCGTCGATATACAGAGCGTCGACTTCGTGGGCTTCGTTCTCCAGGGAACGATTCAAGAGTTGATACATAACCCGATCATCTGTCGTGCCCGAAATTCCGGCGTCGGCAAAGACAAAGGACCAGGGAATGAAGTGCCGGTTACTCGCGGACTTTTCCAAAACCAATTTGAGTTGCTGAACAAGCGAACGCGGATTGGACTTGTCGCACGAAAAACGAAGATAGGCGGCACCGACTGCTTCACAGAGTTGCCGGACAATTGGGTTGCATGTCGCAACCGGGAGCTGGTTACGAAACCGTCCCTCAAAGTCAGCGACCAGCTTGTCAATCTCCGCCTTCGTAACCCGCCGCAGTTGTCCAGATTTGACCAGTTCCGGCCACAGGCGGCACTGAACTTCGAGATAGGTTTTTGCCAGATCGTAGAGGGTCTTCCGATCGGGCAAGCCGCGCTCTTCACGCGGCCGAGACTTGCGCCGCCGAGGCGTACCGGCTTCGTCGTCGTCACCGGCTTCGCCGCTGCCGAGTTGGACAACCGCCCCAATAAGGCAGAAGCCAAGACAGGTAAAAAAGAGAGGCAAATAGTCGAGTAATTGAACCCCAAACATCCGAGACCTCCGTCAGAAAATGACGGAGGTCCCAGGCCCAAAACGATTTGGCACAATGTGCCAAGCAAGGTGTACTTACCTGAGAATACTTGTCCGGTGCTG
>CAUJKE010000205.1 GCA_963205385.1 Planctomycetota bacterium
CCTATCACGAGAGCGGGCACGCGCTGGTCGCGTATAGTCTGCCCAACACCGATCCCGTGCATAAAGTCTCGATCATCCCGCGCGGACTCGCGGCGCTAGGTTACACCATGCAGCGCCCCGATGGGGACCGCTTTTTGCTGACCAAGTCGGAACTCGAAAGCCGCATTCAGGTGCTCCTCGCCGGGACCGTTGCGGAGGAGATGATCTACGCGGATATCTCCACAGGCGCGCAAAACGACCTGGAACGGGCGACCGAGATCGCGCGGAGCATGGTGACGGATTACGGCATGAGCCGCCTGGGGCGCGTCTGTTATCGCGAGTCTGGCCGTTCGGCCTTTTTGGCCTCGGCCATGGACGAGCGTCAAAGCTCGCATAGCGAAATGACCGCCCGCGAAATCGATCAGGAGGTGCGGCACATTCTCGACGAAGGCTTGGAGCGCGTGCGGCACATCCTCAAACAGCGTTTCGCCGCGTTGAAAGCGCTCACGCAGCGATTGATCGAAGTCGAATCCGTCGACGCGGACGTGCTGCAGGAGATTATCGAAGAGACTTCGCCTGGCCCGCTCGTCGTCCCAGGGACCAGCAACGTCTCGACGACCCTTCGCCCGCCGGTGACCGACGGCAGCGACGCCGCGGAGCGTGCGGTGTAGTTGACGGTCGGCAGTGAGACAACCATGCGGCCAAATTCCGCCAGGCTTTGGCCGCGAATTGTTTCTACGCGGATTCCGCGCAAGCGCGCGACCGCTGCGGCGAGCGCTGCTTGATGAGAGTCACCTGATTCCCGCTGCTGTTGTAGTAGACTTCGTCGAGAAAGGTCCGCATCAAAAACACGCCCCGCCCGCTGACCCGCTCGAGATTCGCAGGTGCGGTCGGGTCGGGTAAGCCTTGGGGATCGAAGCCGGGGCCTTCATCGCGGATGACGAAGACCAACGCTTCGCGCGACAGTTTGGCGTCTACAAAAATGCGCCGTTGCATATAGGGAGCTTTGTTGCGGCGTTCTTCAAGGAGTCGCTCGTACTCTTCCGGCTCTTCATCGCGCAAGTGCGAGCTGAGCTCCAGGTTTCCGTGATAGAGCGCGTTCACGAGCGCCTCTTCTAAGGCCACGGCAATGTGCACGCGCTGATGTTCTTGCGTGGCGTTGGTATCGATAAAGCGATGCTGCAAGTAGGACACCATCGGCTGAATGAGCTCGGGATCGCACGGCAGCGTGAACGAACACTCATCGCGTGCGAGATGTTTCAAGAGCCGCGCGTGACCTCCTTCGCGCGTGGAGGCAGCGAGCACGTCTCGCAGCGTCATGGTCAGTGCTGAGGCCAACAGCGCCTTGGGGACGTAGCTCGCAGCGCCGTGATGCAAAGCGCGCAGCGCGAGATCTTCCTTGCCGCGCGTCGTCATCAAGATAATTGGGAGTCGAGGCTGCTTCCTTTTCACTTGTGTGACGAAGTCCAGGCCGTCCATGTCGCCGAGCGTGAGATCGGTAATCACCACATCAGGCACGCGGGCCTCGATCCAGGCGAGCGCTTCCGCGCCTGACTTAGCAATTTCCACTTCGAAGTCGCCGTCCGCGCGCAAGAGCGCAGCGACGCGCTTGCGATCGGCGGCAGTGTCGTCGACGATCAAAACCAAGGCCACGTATGATTTCCCCTGTTTGCCTGTTCCTGTTGCCTGGCGGGTGACAGTTCGAATGACAACGAATTGCGAGATTTCGTGTCCCGTTATCCTCTATCGGTTGCCACATTGCCACCTACTAGTGATTATTCTTAATACAAATGGCAACAAGGCAAACAAAATCCGCGAGATAATGGTTTTTTTGTTGCCTTTATGGACTGCGTCCAAGCGGGGACTCCTCTTGCCGACGCTTGCGGTGGGCCGCATTCGTCCCTAGGGGCGTGCTGGAACTGGCTGCCCTCGACGGACTCGAATGCCACTCAACAAGGTGGGTGGGCCCAACCGTGGGCGCGCCGATGCGGCGCTTCGGATTGACTCGCCGCTGTCCCCTCTTAAAATCTTTTAGTTTGCAAGCCAACAATCCGCGGGGCCGATCGCACCCGTTTGTCAGTGGAGTCGCCTCATGCCCACTCGGTTTCTAACCGCCCTGCCTGTCTATAACGAAGAGCAGCACGTCGCCGCGGTGTTGGACGAGGTCAGTCGTTACAGTCCGGAGGTGCTCGTCGTGGACGACGGTTCGTCCGACCGCACGCCAGAAATTCTCGCGGCGCGGAGCGACGTGCAGCTGGCGCGTCACGAGCGGAACCGCGGCTACGGCGCGGCGCTCAATACGGCCTTCGAATTTGCCCGCCGTGAGAAGTACGACGTGGTCGTCACTATCGATTGCGATGGCCAGCACGAGCCGCAGCGCATCCCTCGCTTCGTGACTGCATGCACGGGGAACGTCGATATTGTCTCGGGGAGTCGTTATCTCAAACATTACCCCGGCGACAGCGAACCGCCGGCGCAGCGGCTCTGGGTAAATCAGCGCGTCACCGCCGAATTGAATCGCCGCCTGCAACTGAATCTCACCGACGCTTTTTGCGGTTTCAAGGCCTATCGCGTGGAAGCGCTGCAGCATCTCAAGATTGACGAAGCCGGCTATGCCATGCCGCTGCAGGTTTGGGTGCAAGTCGCCGCCGCGGGGCTGCATGTGATTGAGTTGCCGGTGCCTCTGATCTATCTCGACGAGAAGCGTTCGTTCGGCGGTGTGCTCGACGATGCCGCCACGCGACTCGAATACTATCACCTCGTCATCGACCGGAGCATCGCCGCGGAGTTGGCTCGCGGGCGCACGTTCGCCGCCTGTGCGAACGCAGGCGAGAGCTTGGGCTAGCGCCACATGACGAGCTCCATCGCTTACCGCCGGCTGCGTGCTCCCCGCGAGCATGGGCAGACGCTTGTCGAGCCAGGCATCGGCGAAGTTCCTCGGCTGGTCGCGGAGAACCAGGCCCTCGCGCGCGCAGCTTATGCGTCGCTAGAAATTGGCGGCGCGCCGTGGCCAGAGCTCGCGCGACAAGCGCGGCGGGACTTGCTCGACATCGCCTACGAGCATACTCGGCGGCATTGTCTTGCCGGGCGGCCGGACGCGCAATACGAACGCAGCGAAAGCGCCCTTTCAACCGCGCCCCCCATTCTGCTCGCAGGGCATCAGCCGGAACTGTTTCATCCCGGCGTGTGGTTCAAGAATTTTCTGCTCTCGTCGCTCGCGGAAAAGCTGGGGGCGACGCCGGTCAATTTGATTATTGATAACGATGTGATGCACGCGGCATCCATTCGCGTATTGCGCGGCGACACAGGCCAGGCGCATGTGGAGACCGTCCCATTCGATGATGCCGGCGCGGAAATTCCCTACGAAGAACGGCATGTTCGCAACTTCCAGAGGTTTCAGGCTTTCGCGGAGCAGGTTGATCCTGTCGGCAACCGGCTTGTCTCGCGAATGTGGCCGACGGCGCAAAAGGTCGCTGCGGAAGCCAAATTGGGTTACGCCCTCTCGGCGGCGCGGCGTCAATTGGAAACCGAGTTCGGCGTTCACAATTGGGAAGCCCCGCTCAGCGCTGTCTGCGACCGCGAAGGTTTCGCTCGGTTTGCCTTGCATTTGCTGAGCGCGGCGCCCCGCTTCCAAGCAATCCACAACACAGCCTTGGCCGAATATCGCGACGTGCATCACATTCGCAGCCAGACGCATCCCGTGCCGGAGTTGAAGACCCAAGGGGCTTGGCATGAAGTTCCGCTCTGGATCTGGTCGTCCGCCGAACCGCAGCGGCGTCCGCTCTATGCTGCGGTCACGCCCGACGTTCTGACTCTTTCCGATCTCGAACTGTGCGAAATTGAACTCCCGCTACAAACAGGCCGCGTGACCACCTCCACGGTTGAAGCCTGGGGGGCGGCCGCGCGGCAGGGGCTCAAGCTTCGACCGCGAGCGCTGCTGACCACGATGTTCGCGCGGTTATTTCTCGGCGATTTATTCGTGCATGGAATCGGCGGCGCTATTTACGATCAACTGACCGACGCGATCATCACGCGCTGGCTTGCGGTTCCGCCGCCGCATTTCCTGGCCGCGACGGCCACCGTGCAACTCGTGCCGTGTCGACCTGGGGAAACAGCCGAGAGTTTGCGCTTTGCCAATCACACGCTGCGCGAAATTCCCTATCATCCAGAAGCTTTCCTGCGTGACTCCGCAAGCGCTGTCGTGCGGGAGCTTTCGCAAGAAAAGCAGCGCTGGATCGAGATGGAGTTGCCGCGGGGACAACGGCGTGCGCGGCATGACGCGATTGTCGACATCAACGCGCGCCTCACGCCCTACACCGAAGATATCAGGCGCGCGTGGGAGCAGGAGCGCGACCTGCTGGCTGCGCGTCTCAAGCAGGAACAGCTCGTCGGCTCGCGCGAGTTTTCGTTTTGCCAGTTTGATGATCAACTACCGGACCTGTTGCTCAACTTGTCTCAGCATGGTTAGCAGCCTGCGGAAGCGCTTGCCGCGCGAGCCAGTCGAGCGCCGCGCGATAGTTTGGCTCGATCGCCGCATCCAGCAGCGTCGCATGATCCGCTTCGGGATCGATCACGACCTGCTTCGGGCCGGCGTATCGCTCAAAGATTTGCTGTTGATACGGCGGCGGCACGACGCGGTCGCGCCCCGCCGAGAGAAAAACAGCGGGAGCTTTCGCCTGCGCCGCGTTGTCGAGACTGCACAGGTCCGAAGGAACCTGGCGCGCGATAAGCTTCGCCCCCAGACCCAAGTTCCACCAACCGTGGTGTCCCACGATCAACTGCTTCAGCGGCGGTGGATTTCGCAGTAGCAGCCCCGCCACGGGGACGCGCGCGGCGAGATACAACGCGCAGGTGGTGCCAATGCTGTTGCCGGTCACGAATATCGGCCGCCCCTGGGCCTGGCGCGCGAGGTGTTCATAAGCCGTATTTGCCGCCGCCACGAGCCCCGGCATGCTGGCCCGCCCGCTGCTGCCCCCGTAGCCGGGATAGTTCACCGCCCAAACTTCGGCCTGCAATTGCGGCCAAACCTCGGCTGGATGCAAATCCGCCCGTTCCGCCCGACTCCCCGTCCCGCCAAACTTCAGCACAAACGCTTGCGGCTCGCCTGCGCCGGCGTGCATCGTCAGCACTTCGAGCTGACCATCCCCCAGCGGCAACGCCTGCCGCTGCTTGTTCTCCGCCGGCAGCGGATCGCGGCTGGGGCAAAGCACGAATTTATCGGCGAGACGGGCGAGCATAAAGGCGAGCGTCAAAAAACGGTAAGCAATGAAAACGAGTCGCGCTCGACAACCTATTCTAACCGCGAGCTGCCGAACGTGAGAAGTGCGATTGACGAACCATGCGTAGGCTCCTGGCTCATCGCGCGTTACAATATAGCCAGATTTTCGCATCTCACGGAGTGTTCTTATGCTGCGCCGCCTGTTGATTATTGTCGCGATCGTATGTTCCGCCCAGAGCTTGTTGCAGGCGGAAGATTGGCCGCAGTGGCGGGGGCCGAATCGGGATGGGGTCTGGTCGGAGACCGGCGTGGTCGAGAAGTTCGCCGCCAAGCGGATTGAACCAAAATGGCGCGTGCCGATTGGATCGGGATATACTGGCCCGACGGTTGCGAACGGGCTCGTGTACGTCATGGATCGACAGACGGAGCCGAAGCAGATCGAGCGGGTGCTCTGCTTTGATTCAGCGACGGGCGCGCAGAAATGGGTGCAGACGTATGACTGCGTGTACAAGAACGTTGGCTACGAAGCGGGACCACGCGCGAGCGTGACCATCGATCACGGCCGCGCGTACGCGCTGGGCTCGATGGGGCATCTGCATTGCTACGACGCCAAGACCGGCGTTGTCCTGTGGACGCGGGACTGTGGCGATCTCTACGACATTGACATGCCGATCTGGGGCATCGCCGCGGCGCCGCTCATCTATCAAGATCTCGTCATCGTCCACATTGGCGGCAAGCAGGCCTGCGTCGTGGCGCTGAACAAACAGACCGGCGACGAGGTTTGGAAAGCTCTCGACGATCGGGGGCAATATTCGTCGCCGGTGCTGATCAAGCAAGGGGATCGAGATGTTGTGCTCGTCTGGACGGGAGATTCCATTGCCGGGCTGGGCGCTGCCGATGGCAAAGTGTTCTGGCGGATTGCTTGGAAGCCGCGCAATATGCCGATCGGCGTCCCCACGCCGGTGATTTCTAAGGATCGCGCACTGTTCGTATCGTTTTACGACGGAACGACGCTACTCAAGCTCTCGCAAACGCATCCCGCCGCCGAGATACTTTGGCAACGCGTCGGGCGTTCGGAACGAGACACGGACGCTCTGCAAGGGATCATCAGCACCCCGGTCATTCAAGGCGACTATATCTACGGCGTCGATAGTTATGGCGAATTGCGCTGTCTGGACCTTAAGACCGGCGACCGCGTTTGGGAGGATCTCACCGCCGTGCCCAAAGCCCGCTGGAGCACGATTCATTTCGTCAAAAACGGCGAGCGATATTGGATGTTCAACGAGCGGGGCGAGTTGCTCATCGCCACGCTGTCGCCGGACGGTTTTCACGAAATCAGCCGGACGAAGGTGCTCGAACCGACGACGGCTCAACTTTCGCTACGGGGCGGCGTGTGCTGGTCGCATCCCGCGTTTGCCGAGCGCTGCTTGTTCGCCCGCAACGATCAAGAACTCGTCTGCGTCGATTTAGCAGAGTAACGCCCCTCCCGCGGCGCGGGCCAAAGGGCCAAACGCGAGACTTTCCAGCTTGACCCTTTGGGGGCATCCTGTAGAATCATCCTCTGGATTGTCAGGGTTTATTGAAAAAAATTTGCGTGGCGGCCGAACTTCCACGCTACGATTACGCGTTCGCCCCTTGTCCTATGGCGGCTGCGGCCTCGCTAGGCGCTAGCCCCTTTGCGAGCCGCTCGATGCGCATCGCTTTTGACGAAGACCGAGTCACCGTGCAAGCCCCGGCCAAGCTCAATTTGTTCTTGGAACTGCTGGCCCGCCGCGCGGATGGTTATCACGATCTCGAGACGCTCATGGTCGCCGTAGATCTTTGTGACCAACTTTCCCTCCAATCGCGGGACGATGGCGAGCTGCATCTCGCGGCCGACTGGGCGGCAACAATTCCCTGCCATACGTCGCTTGGGGATGTTCCCGCCGGCCACGACAATATCGTCGTGCAAGCGCTGGAGCGACTCCGCGAGCGCGCAGGCGTTTCGCTCGGCGCCAACATTCGCTTGCGAAAGCGAATTCCATCGGCCGCGGGACTGGGAGGCGCCTCGAGCGATGCGGCGGCCGCACTCCTGGGCGCTAACGTCCTCTGGGATCTTCGTTGGACGACCGCGGAACTGAGCCTGCTGGCCGCCGAACTGGGCAGCGATGTGCCGTTTTTTCTAGGCGCTTCGGCCGCTGTCTGTCGGGGGCGGGGAGAACAGATTGAACCGTTACCGTCGCTGCCGCGTCTGGATGTGGTGATTGTGCGACCGCCAGAAGGCTTATCGACGCCGGCCGTGTATGGTCGCTGCCAGGTTGCGGATTCTCCGGCGAGCGTGGATCCGGCCGTGGCCGCGTGGCGGCGCGGGGATATCGCAGGCTTGGCGCGGCACATGACCAACCGACTCGAGCCGGCGGCGGAGGCACTTTCGCCCTGGATTGCCCGTTTGCGAGCGGCATTTGCTGAACAAAACTGTTACGGACACCAAATGAGCGGCAGCGGCACGAGTTATTTTGGCCTCTGCCGCCATGCCTTGCACGCCCGACAGGTTGCATCGCGCTTGCGGGCGCGGGACATTGGTTACGTTGTTTGCACCCGGACAATAAGCCTGCTGGCCCCCGAACAAGGAGACCAGCAAGCCGCCTGACAATGGCGGTCGGCAAAAAGGCTACTCATGCCAGACAACTTGCAATGTGGTCATAGCGGTTTCGCGCGGAAACTGCGCCACCTTTTTGCAGTCGCAGGGAGGATCGATTCCCATGGAAATCACCGAGGTTCGCATTAAACTCATGGAGGACAGTGACGACCGACTCCAAGCATTTTGTTCGATCACGTTCGACGATGCGTTTGTCGTTCGCGATTTGAAGATCATCGAAGGATCGAGCGGTCCGTTCGTGGCGATGCCCAGTCGCAAGCTCACCGCCCATTGTCCGCAGTGCCATTGCAAAAATCACCTGCGGGCGGCGTTTTGCAACCAGTGCGGCATGCGGCTCAACCCCGATCGCGCGGCGCGCGATTCCGAGGGGCGAGCGAAGCTCTACGCGGACATCGCGCATCCCATCAACTCGGCCTGCCGCGAGATGATCCAAACGCGCGTCATTGCCGAGTATCAGACCGAACTCGAACGGGCCAAACAGCCCGGCTATATGTCGCGGTACGACGAAGACTACGACGACGCCGGCCCCGAGGAGTTGCACGAATCGCGCCCGGGAACGACCTCGCGCGTCGATACGGCCGCTGCTGCGCAACCTGCGCCGCATGTCACGCCTGCGCCGCACCCGGCGGCGGGAAGCTCACCGAGCGCGAGTCCTCCCCGCGAACAGCACGGCCCCCATCATCCGCCTTCTCAATCGCGCGCCGCTCCAGGGCAACCCGAGCAGCGGCCGCCACAGAAGCCAAAGGGAGATTTCGGAGCAGGCATTTTTTAAGTCGCCGGGGCGATGCGTGGCTGCAACCACGGTTCACTCACTGCGGCCTCAAATATGCGCCAGCCAGCCGCCGTCGACATAGACGATCTGCCCGGTGATGAAGTCGGCCGCCGGCGACGCGAGGAACACCGCGACGCTGGCTAAATCTTCCGGCGTCCCCCAACGGCCGAGCGGGCAACGCTCACGCACCCACGCATCGAACTTGCCGTCGTCACGCAGCGGGCGTGTGAGGGGCGTCTCGATGTAACCGGGGCCGATGGCGTTGACCAAGATGCCATGCCTGGCCCAGTCGAGCGCCAGCGCCTTGGTCATCAGCAGCACGCCCCCCTTGGTCGCCGTGTAGGGCGCGGTGCCGGGGCGTGACGCGGAACTCATCAGCGAGCCGATGTTGATGATCTTCCCTTTTTCGCCCCGCGCGATGCGGTCCTTGGCGAACGCCTGACAGGTGGCGAACATCGCGGTGAGGTTCAAATCGACGACCGCCTGCCAATCGGCGAGGGATATCTCTTCGGCCGGACCGCGGCGTGACATGCCAGCGTTGTTGACGAGAATGTCGATCGCGCCATACTTGGCGACCGTGTCTTGGAAGAACGCTTCAATCAGCGTCGCATTCGAGAGATCGAAATGCGCCGTGGAAATTCGCCGCCCCGTCGGCGCAAGCTGTTCGGCCGCCTTGGCGAGTTCTTCCGCGGTGCGGGCGACCAACACAATATCGGCCCCCGCTTCCGCCAGCCCTTGAGCAATGCCGAGCCCAATGCCGCGGCTCCCCCCTGTCACCATGGCCTGACGTCCATCCAGACGAAAGCGTTCGAGCGTTGTGGGATGCAAGGAGTTGTTCATCGGGATTACATTCAAAGAGTCAGACGATGCGTAAACCTCGGGGCAGCGATTCGCCAAACGCGCGGCCTTGTTCCTCGGCTTCCAGTTCGCCGCCGGTAGTGACAAGGTCGATCAAATGCGCCGGCGCCTCGCGCTCCGCGAGCCAGGTGGCGACTTCTCGGCGGGTGTCTTCGTCCAAATCGCGGTAGCGATCGCCCGTGCATCGCGTTAACTGCATCACCGCCATGAGCAGTTGCGGATCGCTACCGGGGAAACCCATCAGCGTTTCGGCCCATGCTTGGGCATGTTCGGCGGGAACGACTGTGTTCAGCGGACCATATTGTGGCACACGTTGGCCAATGCGGCCCAGAGCCCAAGCGAGCGCCGGCCGCACCGGCTCCAGCTTTTTCTTGGGCAGCAGCTCCGCCATCAAGTCTCCCATCTCCAATTTGAGCGTCGCAGGCAGCAGTTCGAGTGAGCCTAACAGCCGCCAGGCTTCGTTGGATTCCTGCGGACTCAGCGTGAGATCGGATCGCGCGGAGGAGGACGTTAAGCGACGATGCAAGGCGCGTACCGGCGCGAGCAGCGGCTCGGCCACCGCCCGTTGTTGCCCCGGCGAGAGTCCGCCAGCGACGCGTCGCCAGAGGATGAGCGACTCGGCGCGAATGTTCGCCGCGGCGTGCGCAAGTTTTCCTTGCACCACGCGCCAAACTTCGTTCACGCGCCAATCATCCACCGCCAGCCCATAACCAGGACGCAAGCAATAGCCGAGCAAGTTCAGCCACCGCGCTTCGTGCGCCACGCTCCGCCGCCGGCCTGCTTCATGTTCCAGCAGTGCTTCGGCCATCCGCCGGAGCAGCGACGTCGGCCACTCGCTGCGCTCCAGGTCGAGCGCCGCCGAGAGGCGCTTCACGATTCCATCGGGGGTCTCTTTCCCACTCGGCCCAAACACGCTGGCAATGATACCGGCCACGTTTTGCCACGTCGCCTCGTCGACAAAGCCCTCGCTTTCAGCGGCGGAAGTGTGGGCTGCGATGTCGGTCTGCGTCGCGCTGCGGACATCGAACTGCAGCCGCCACTGGCGCTCGCCTTGCACTTCGGCGCACCACAAGTCGAGCGTTCCGATCTCGGTCAGCCGCGCGTGGAGCTGCACCTTGGCCGTGGGGCTTTCCTGTTTGCGCCGCGTCCGCAGCGCGGTGCGGATCGGCGGCAGCGCGGTCATCTGCTCGCGATCGACGGGGAAGACGTCGCCGGGGCGATCCGCTAATCGCGTGCTCGAAACATAGAGCGGGAACTCCACCGGTTGCGACACGAGTAAATCGAACGTGCGCGAGGAGAGATCAATAGCCTGGCCTGGTTCGGCATTGCCGGGGACGAGGCACATGGCGGCCGGCGGGTCGCTTTCAAAACCGATGTAGTACGTCCGCGCCAGGCCGGCGGCGATTCGCACCCCTTCGCCGCGTCGCACCATGCCGTAATACGCCGCGCCGCGCGCCACCGCGAGGTCGAGCCGTTCGTTGGCGAGAACGATGGGGGCGTAAGTAGGGTCTTCAGCGCCAAACCAGTGTCGCAAGGCGCCCACGATCCGCGCGCGAATTTCCGCCGATTCGAAGACGCCGCCATTGAAGAGTAAAATGTCTGGCCGCGCGGGATCGTGCGTGGGCGCCGGCTCGAGCGCGTCATCGCCAGCGTGGCGGTGCGTGGTCAGAAAGCTGGCCAGATAGCGCGTGATCGCCGCGTCCGTCGCGTAGGGCAGACCGAACTCCTGAAAACCGCTCCGCCGCCGCTCCGGCTGCGCCGTTAATTCGCATTGCGGAAAGAACCCTTCCAGCAAGACCTGCTGCGCCTCGGCGCGCGTGACCTCGACCCGCTGGCCGCCGCCGATGAGTCGCGAACCGCTCCCCGGCAAGTTGAACGTGTACGCAGGCGGTGGATCATCCCCGAGCAGTAGTTCCTTCACCTGGCGACACATTCGCACGAGCACATCGAACGGGCGCGGCTCGAGTTTGCCGCCGTTCGTGAGCTTCGCTTCCAAATGATGCGCCAGCGCCAGGTCGAGATTGTCGCCGCCGAGAATCAAATGCTCCCCTACGGCGACGCGATGAAATTGCACCTTCTCCCCATCGCCGCGACGGACGCGAATCAGCGTGAAGTCGCTCGTGCCGCCGCCGATATCGCAGACGAGAATCTTCTGCCCCGGCGACACGTGCGTTTCCCAATCGCTCGCATGGTTGTTGATCCACGCATAGAACGCCGCCTGCGGTTCTTCGATGAGCACGACCCGCGGCAGGCCGGCTTGCGCGGCGGCGGCAATGGTCAGTTCCCGCGCGACTTCGTCAAACGACGCGGGGAGCGTCAGCACGACATCTTGTTCGGCCAACGGATGGCTCTTGAATCGCGCGTCCCACGCCCCCCGCAAATGCGCCAAATAATGCCCGCTCGCTGCGACGGGCGACATCCGCTCGACATCCGGCGCGGCGTGCCACGGCAACAAATTCGCCATGCGATCCACGCCGCTATGGCTCAACCAGGACTTGGCCGACGCGACCAACCGCCCCGGCACGAGCGCCCCTTGATCGCGCGCATACACGCCCACGGCGAATTCGGCGGCTTTCGCGTCCCACGGCAACTGCAACGCGCCTGCCGCTTGCTCCGCGGCGGTGGGCTGATAAAGAAATGACGGCAGCGCATCGCGGGCCTCGATCTGCCCAGGCGCCACCAACTGCGGCACGGCCAGGTTCTTCACCTGCCAACGCTTCGCATGGGTATCGACGAAAGCGACGGCCGAATTGGTGGTGCCGAGGTCGATGCCGACAACGTAACGACTCGGCAGGGGCTCCAGTTCGGTCATGGCAAGGGGGCGGCGTGAGGCGAGGAAAGGGGCGTGGTCGCTAGGATCTTATGATTTTTTCCGAGTTTTTCGTAGGGGAAAGCCCTATACCTTTGCACCCGCTGGCAATGTTAAAATGCTGGACTCGCGCGTGAGCCGGTGGCTCGCCAATACAACGCGCGAGAATCTCGCCAGTGTAGCATCGTTCGCCCGTATCGTCTTTGAGGTTCCCGGTTCTCATGTCTTCTGATCCGCAAGAAAACCCTTCGGCCGTTCCCGCTTCCCAGCCCACCCCAGCGCCGGTTGAACCTACCGCCGAAAAGCCTGCGGAGCAACCAGCGGCACCCGCTGCGCCTGCGGCGAAAGAGGGCAAGTTGGTGATGCAGATTGGCCGCAGCAGTGGGGCCGCGCCGGTCGCCTCCCAGCCGCGTCCTTCCGCCGTGCCTCCGCCTCCTCCCGCGCCCCGACGCGAGACGAAAAAGTACGCCGGGGCTTCTGGCGATGCCGCGGAAGATGAAGGGGGAGATAAACCAATCCCGGACGACATTCCGACGCCGAAGCGGAATTACTCCAAAGTCGCCGTCCCGTCCAAACGTGGGCCCGCGTCGGACGATCTGGAAACCGAAATCGCCGCCGCGCTGGGGGATCTCTCGCTGGAAGAAGTCCTCAAAAACGAACCCGTCAGCACCGCCGGCACGCCGCTCGAACTGGAAGCCCGCTACAACGCCCCCGTCATGCGCATTCACGACGATAACGTCTTCTTTGCGCTCGATGGCCGCAATGAAGGGGTCGCGTCACTCCGTCAATTTCCGGCTCCCCCCAAACTTGGCGAGCATCTGGAAGTGATCGTCTCCGGCTTTAGCAACGAGGACGGCCTCTACGAGCTCACGATTCCCGGCGGTGCGATCAACGTGAGCGATTGGTCGGACATCGTCGAAGGGGCGGCGGTCGAGGCTCGCGTCACAGCGGCCAACACCGGCGGCTTGGAATGCACGGTCAACAACACCATCCGCGGCTTCATCCCCGCGAGCCAAATTTCGCTCTACCGCGTGGAAGACCTGGCGCAATTTGTCGACCAGAAATTGGTCTGCATTGTGACGGAATCGAACCCCCAGCGCAAGAATCTCGTCCTCAGCCACCGCGCGGTGCTGGAGCGCGAGAAGGAAGAATCTCGCGCCAAGACGTTGTCCACCTTGGAAGTCGGCCAAACTCGCGAAGGCGTCGTCCGCAAACTCCTCGATTTCGGCGCGTTCGTCGATATCGGCGGCGTCGATGGCTTGATCCACATCAGCCAGATGAGTTGGGACCGCATCAAGCACCCCAGCGAAGTCCTGGCTGAAGGGGAGAAAGTCTCCGTCCGCATCGAGAAGATCGACCCCGAGTCAGGCAAGATCGGCCTCTCGCTGAAGAACGACGCCGACGATCCGTGGAACAAGGTCGATACGAACTACCCGATCGGCAGCACGGTGAAGGGAGTCGTCACCCGCATCGCGCAGTATGGCGCGTTCGTCAAAATCGGTCCCGGTGTCGAAGGGCTCTTGCACATTTCCGAATTGGCCCATCATCGGGTGCAGCGCGTGCAGAACCACGTCCAGGAAGGGCAGGAAGTGGAAGTCAAGGTTCTCTCAGTCGATAAAGAGGCGCAAAAAATCGGCCTCTCACTCAAGGCGACGCAGGCGGCGCCCGAGCGCGCCGCCGCCAATCCTGAGGAGCCGGAAGTGGACGAGCCCCGCCGTGAGCCAGCCATTCGCCCCAAGCGCGCTACGCTCCGCGGCGGCAAGGACGACCCTACCGGCGGCGAACAGTTTGGGCTGAAATGGTAAGACAGCTTCCCTACCCAAACATCTCGTCCAAATCACGAATATACGTCAGCGCTTCGTCGAGCTCCGGCGTCACGACACCGATCTGTCGCCCGGCCTGATCGCACTCGCCGAGCAACAACAAATCCTGATAGCTCTCATTGGCCGCGAGCCGCCGTCGCGCTCGCGCGCCAATCGTCTGATCGAGACACTGATGCGCGAGCATGTGATTCTCAATCAGCCACGCGGTGCGCTCGGTTAGGAATCCCTCCAGCGCTTCCAGCCCGGCCGCGACATGATCGTGCGGGTCGATCCCCTTCCCGACGTCGTGCAACAGGGCCGCCAGCAAAAACTCCTCGTCATACGGCAATTGATCGCGGGCGTGATCGAACACCTGCAGGCTATGGTAGAGCGCGTCCCCTTCGGGATGCCACTTGGGATTCTGCTTCACATTTTCCAGCGGCAGCAGCAGCGCTTCATACACTTGAAACCGGTCCACCGCCTGCTCCGCGTCGGCCACCGCCGTTTCCAAGTCCAAATCAGGATATTCGCGGGCCAAGAACTGCTCCAACTCCGCAATGCTCGCCCGTTCAATCGCCTTGCCGGTGATCGAGCTCTTGAAAACGTAGTGCGCCTTATCGGCGGCGTAGAGCGTCAGCTCAATCGGATAACAATCGTGGATATGAATGTGCGTGAAGATCCGCTCTTCGCCCAGCTTGGTGACCCGTTTCCGCTGGAGCTCATATCGCATTCCCTCATCATCCAGGATGTGCGTCACCGCTTCGATGCTGTCGGTGAAGAGGTGGATGTCGATGTCCGAACCGGAGCGAATGTGCCCCGTGTAGGTGCTGCCGATCAGCCGCGGGCGAAACTTCGCGAGCAGCCGCATCAGCGTCAGCGCGTGGATTCGCATCTCGCGTAGTTGCGCAAACCGGGAATCCCCTTCGTACAGCCGAGCCAGCGATTGAATTTCGTCGCGAATCTCGGTGTTGCTGGGAAGGTCGGCCGGTTTGACCCAGCCATGACAAAAGCGTTTGGACGCCTTGAGTTTGGCGCGATAGTATTCCGATTCCTCGCGCTGATACATCAGCCGCGCGGCCTCATAAGCAATTTGCCGCCGCAATTTCGAGTTGTTCATTCCTTGCGCCGAATTCGCCCCTACGACGCGCTGGGCGTTGAGAAAAATGCCTGAACGCTGTAATGGTATTGAGCAGGCCAGGAGAAATCAAGCTCAACTATCCGCTCGCCTCCGCGGGAAAAAGATGCCTCGGAGGGCGCGGAAAGACCCCAGGATCGCCAGCGGAAAAAATGCTGGGCAATCGCCCGGTGAAGCTCACAAGACGGCTTGGCGAACTTCCTCTTGCTTGTCTGTGTTGCTTCTTTGTGTTGCTTCTTTGTGCCCCCCGGCGCTCCGTGGTGCGCTGCCGGTTCGCTCTCTCCAAAACCCCAAGCACTTGCAGTCGCCGCTTCCCCCCGCGAGAATGGCGCACGCTTGTCACCGCCTGGGACGCCTACTCATGTTCGTGAAGCTCAAAACGTTCTCGCTGCTCGGTATTGAAGCGATCCCTGTGGAGGTAGAAGTCGATGTGTCGCCCGGCGCGGTGCCGAAGACGATCCTCGTCGGCCTCCCCGAGGCGGCGGTGAAGGAGAGCACGCATCGGGTCGAGCGCGCGATGGTCAACAGCGGCTTCGTTCGCCCGCAGGATCGCGTGGTTATAAACATGGCCCCGGCGGAACTTCCAAAAAACGCCGCTTCGTTCGATTTGCCGATCACCATGGGGATGCTCGCTGGCAGCGGGCAGGTGGGTTCGGATCTGTTCGAGCAATATGCCGTGGTAGGCGAACTTTCGCTCGAAGGTTCCATGCGGCCGATCAAAGGGGCGCTCTCCATGGCCATCGCAGCGGCGCGGCAAGTCGGGCTGCGCGGGATGGTGGTGCCGGCGGAGAACGCGGCGGAAGCGGCCGTCGTCGAAGATCTCGAAGTCATCCCGGTCAGCAGTCTCTCGCAAGCGGTCGGCTTCTTCAGCGGCGAGATCGACATCCCACCGACCCCTTCGCGGATCAACGAACTGTTCGACGCATTGGCCAAATACGACGAAGACTTCGCCGACGTCCGCGGCCAGGAAATGGCCAAACGCGCGCTTACGATCGCCGCCGCCGGCGCGCATAATATTTTGATGCTCGGTCCGCCAGGCTCCGGTAAGACAATGCTGGCGAAGCGGATTCCGACGATTTTGCCGCAACTCACGGCGGCGGAGTCGATCGAGACGACGCGCATTTACAGCGCGACGGGACGTTTACCGCCGGGGCAAGCGCTGCTCGCGCGGCGACCGTTTCGTAGCCCGCACCATACGATCAGCGAGGCGGGGCTGGTTGGCGGCGGCAGCATTCCAACCCCCGGCGAAATCAGCATGAGCCACAACGGCGTGCTGTTCCTGGACGAACTCCCCGAGTTCAATCGCCGCACGCTGGAAGTGATGCGGCAGCCGCTGGAGGATCGCACCGTCACCATCGCGCGAGCGCTCAATTCGACGACGTTTCCCGCCGATTTTATGCTCGTCGCCGCGCTCAACCCGTGCCCTTGCGGTTATCGGGGCGATCCGCGGCGAGGCTGCAATTGCACCGGGCCGCAGGTGGAAAAGTATCTCGCCAAAATCAGCGGTCCGCTGCTGGATCGCATCGACATTCATATTGAAGTCCCCGCCGTCCCGTTCAAGGAACTCTCGACCGACCGCAGCGGCACGAGCAGCACCGACATGCGGGCCCAAGTCGAATCCGCCCGCACCGTGCAACGCGCGCGGTTCGCCAAAAGCCGCACGCGCTACAACGCGACCATGAGCACCCGCGAGATTCGGCAGCACTGCAAACTCGACGAAGAATGCTTCAACCTGCTCAAGGCCTCCGTGAACGAACTCGGCCTCTCCGCCCGCGCCCACGACAAAGTCCTCCGCGTCGCCCGCACCATCGCCGACCTCGACGGAGCGGAAAAGATTTTGCCGGCGCATATCAGCGAGGCGGTGAATTACCGGATGCTGGATCGGCAGTTCTGGAATTAAATCACGCAACCCATCGGAAAGAAGCGCTCGCTGCGGCGATATTTCAAGTTAATGGCCTTGGCGGCAGAAATCGGGCTCGTTCTCAATGCTGCTTAATTCACAGAGAACCAAGGTGGCATCTGCGTCTGAAGTCGGCCATGACGCCGCGCCGCATCACTTCAACGGTCGAATCTCAAAGTTGCGAATGGCGGCCTTGGTTTCGTAGGTTGACAGCCCCAAAGGCTGCGCGTCATCGAGTTCGATGCGGGTTGAAACCTTGACATCCTTGAGTTCTTGATCGACCACTTGTTGGTCGTCAATCCAGCAGCGAATCCGCTCGGCTTCCACCCGCACGCGGAACTTGTACCACTGGTTCTTCTTGAATTCCTGATATTTCGTGGTGCCGTTCTCCGAGGCGTCGAAATCGTTGATGCTCGACAGTCCGATCACGCCGCCTCCCCAGCCGCCGACGATGAAACTGCAGTGCGAGTCCTGCACGGGAAACGTGAGGCCAACAAAGAAATCTGTCCCCGCCACACGCTTGGCTTCAAGGCGAATCTCGTAGTCGATCTTGTAGGGCGGCTCCTTCTTGCTCCAGGTGATGCCGGAGATTGGCTGCCCCATGTTGATGATGAGCGAGTGATCCTCAACTTCCACTTCGCCTTCGCCGCCGAAGTTGGTTTTCTTCCAACCGTCGAGGTTCTTGCCGTTGAACAGCGGCTGCCATTTTTCCTGCTCGGCTTTCTTGTCAGCTTTCGGCTGGGCGGTTGGTTTGGCCGGTTCTTCCGCAGCCTGCGCGAACGAACAGACCATGATGCCGGCGCCGCAGAGGGCGGATAGTAGTAACTTGCGGAACATAAGAAACTCCCTACTTGGATTTCGAGTAGCGTGCGACTAGGGGCGCATTGTAGTCCACCCGATTGCCATTCGCACGCGTGGTATACTGAGATATTGCCTGCAAGTCGTGGATATTCCTTGGATGGTTCATGAATTCGACTTTCTCCACCTGGCCCTGGCGGCGTTTGGTTACGATCCTGGTCGTGGCCGTGCTGGTGGTGTATTGGGGCGCCATTTTCGCCGCGACGCACATGCCGCCGGTGCATCTGCCGACGCGCGTTCCCTACAACGACAAACTGGCGCATTTCACGGCGTATGCGGGGCTGGCATTTTGGCTTACGTTGGCGCTTTACCTGCTGCGGCCCTTTCGCTGGCGATGGCCGCTCGTGGCGGTGGTAATAGCGGCCGTGTATGGCATGCTTGACGAATTCACGCAGTCGTTCGTCGGCCGTGACATGGATGTTAAAGATTGGGTGGCCGACGTCCTGGGCGCGCTGGTCGGCGCGGTGGCGGGGCTGATCGGGTTTCTGCTTCTGCGCAGCATCCGCCGGTGGTTGTTACCGCTTCCCAGCGATGCGTTAGGCCCCGCGAAAGAATCGCTGCATGGCTAGCCAGGCGAGTCCACCGCGGAAGCCATCACGCCGCAATGCGCGCGGCCGCGAGCGACTCCGCCGCCTGACGAAGGCGATTGAGCAGTTGGGCGACAGCTGGCTGCGCGCTTCGCCGGCAACCGAGCTACCGCAGGCGGAACTATTCTATCGCGACTTGATCTGGCTCGCGCTGCGCCGGTTGGGGCGGCAGTTGTTGGAGGCCCGCGGTTGGTGGCCATGTGCTGGATGGAATAGCTTTGCCGCCGCTCCGCAGTTGCAGGCCCTTGAAGACGTCATCCCCGAGGAGGACGTAGCTGCTGCTGATCTGGCGATTCGCAACGCCTGGCAATCCGAAGCAGATGACGCCGACGAAGCTCGCCTCACCGTCGGCGAGTTGGGTTCCCTCTACGAAGAACTCTTGAGTTTTCATCCCCTGCTGGATGCCGCGCGCAAATCGTTCACGCTCGCGCCGGTGACAGGCAAAAGCCGCAAGCAGCAAGGCGCGTACTACACGCCGCCGTCGCTCATCGCGGTCGTCCTCGACACAGCCCTCGAACCTGTACTGGACGCCAGGTTAAAGGATCACAGCGGCCGCGCGGCGGAAGCGGCGCTGTTGGCGGTGCGAATTTGCGACCCGGCTTGCGGCAGCGGCAGTTTTCTCGTGGCGGCGGCCCGTCGCCTGGCAAATCGCTTGCGGCCGTTCAGGCAGACGGACGGTCGGGGAGATGCTGATGAGCGCAGCACGCTGCGGGAAGTTATTTCCCAGTGCGTTTATGGCGTCGATCTGGATCCGCTCGCGGTGCAACTCGCCAGGTTCCATCTGTGGGTTGAAAGTGGCGATCCGAACGGATCGTGGGCGGACCTCAACGCACACATTCGTTGTGGGAACAGTTTGCTGGGCGCGCCGCCGCAGTTCTTGACTTGCGGAATCCCCGCGAGCGCGTATTCGCCGTCCGACAGTGACGACACCGCGACGTGTAACGATCTGCGGCGAACGAATAAGCTCGCGCGTGGGGAACTTGAAGCGCTGGCGGGGAAATGTCGAAGTCCAGACGTCGAACGACTGCTGGCGGATGCGTGGTGTGCCGCGTTTCTCGGCGAGAAGCAGCAGCGGCGCGTTGCGCTGGTGGTGACCAATCAAACACTGCGGACGATCGCAGAGGATGCGGCGAAACTCGCGCCTGCGCTGCGCGCGGAGATTGTCAGGCTGCGCGAGAAGTATCGCTGGTGGCATTGGCAGCACGAGTTTCCTGAAATCTTCGCGAGCCAGGCCACGTCGCCAGGCGGGTTTGATGTGGTGTTCGGAAATCCTCCGTTTCGCAACGCCATCGAGGGGAGCCGCAACCGGCGCGTGAAGCGGTTGCTGCAGGCGGTGGCGCCGGAACTTAAGGGAACCGCCGATCTCGCGTATCGCTTTGTGGCACTCGCGCATCGCCTGACAGCGCCCCAGGGGGCTGTTGGCTTCATCCTTCCCAAGGCATTCTTGAGTGCGCCTTCCGCCGCCGGGCTGCGCGGCAAGTTAATGCGTGAGCGCCCGCCGGCGCGTCTGTGGCTGCACCGCGAAGACAGATTATTTGCCGGCGCGGCCGCCTACGTGTGTGCCATCGCGTTGCAACGCTCGGCTGCGCAGTGCCTGGTTGCGCGTGCTGTGGAGGGGACGTTGATCCGGTGGGAACCGCTTGCGCTGGCGAGTTCCGATTGGTGGCGAGAAGTGATCGAGGTTGATGGCGTGGCGAATCCGGCCCGCGCTCCAGAGCTATCGTCAAGTCGCGTGTTACTGGCGGATGAGTTTGAAGTGCGAGCGAGCCTGACGGTTGCGGAAGCCTATCGACTTCCGCCCTGGCTAGTCGATTCGCTGACCGGCACGGCGCCTTGCCTCGTGACGACGCGCTTGATCGACCCAGGCGAATGTTTGTGGGGGAAGCAGACGTGCCGCTACTTGGGCCAGCGATACGCATATCCGCGGGTGGCGTTGGCGAAGGATGCGCCTCTGGAACTCGAGCGGCGGGCGCGGCAATCGTTGCGCCCCAAAATCCTCGTCGCCGGTTTATGTAATCGGCTGGAAGCGTACTGCGACGCGGAGGGGCAATGCCTGGGAGCGGTTTCGACCTTCAGCATCTTCCATGCGCAGGACGACGCTGCCGTGCTGGCGAAACTCTGCGCGTGGCTCAACGCGCCAGCGGCGACGGCGCAGTTGTTCGCGAACCTGGGCGCGCCATCGATGGGGGATGGCTACTTCACGCTCAAGAAAGACAAGCTACGGCAGCTCGCGCTGCCCCACGAGCTGCGGCTTGCCTCACAGACATAACGTCGCGGTTACTTTTGGCCAGGCTGCACAATCACGCGGCCGGAGCTTTGGCCGTGGAGCATTTTGGCGACGAGGGAATCGAGGTCTTCGAGTCGCGCTTCGGTAACGTGCTCGTCCAGCGCCGCGAGTTTCCAGTCGCTGGCGAGTAACTTCCAGATCCTGGCGCGGCGTTCATACGGGCAATAGGCGGAGTCGATGCCGGCGAGCGTGACGCCGCGCAAGATAAACGGCATGACGGTGAGGGGGAGTTCTGGTCCGCCAGTCAATCCGCAAGCCGCGATGCAGCCGCCTGGCCTGGTTTGGCGAATGGCGGTGGCCAGCGTGCGGCCGCCGACGCAATCGACAACGCCGGCCCAACGCGCCGCAAGCAACGGCTTTTCGCTCTCGTCGCGCACGCCGTCGCGCGTCAACACTTCCGCAGCGCCCCAGCGCAGCAGCGTTTCATGCAACGACTTCTTGCCGCTCGAAGCCATGACGCGAAAACCGAGTTGCGCGAGCAGCCGTAAGGCCAAACTTCCCACCCCGCCACTAGCGCCGGTGACGAGCACGTCCCCTTGGTCGGGAGCGACTTCGTGCGCGAGCAAGGCGGCGACGCACAGTCCGGCGGTCAGGCCGGCGGTCCCCAGGAGCATCGCCTCGCGCGGCGTGAGTCCCGGCGGCAGCGGCACGATCCAGTCGGCAGGTGCGTCCAAGACTTCCGCCCAGCCGCCGGGTCGCGTCACGCCGAGATCGTAACTCGTAGCGAGCACTTCGTCGCCGGGCGAAAACCGGGGCGAGCGGCTTTCCAGAACCTCGCCGGCGGCGTCGATTCCGGGAACCGCGGGGAATTGGCGAATCACCGCAGGACTGCCGCTGGCGGCTAAAGCGTCCTTGTAGTTAAGGGAGGACCAGGCTACGCGGATGCGCACTTCGCCGGGGGCCAACGCCGTCAGAGCTTGCTCGGCAACGCGAGTGACAATCTGTCCGTCGGTCTGCCGATCGACCTCGAACCTGCGGAATGTCTGGGTTGTCATTTAAGGAGAATCTCCCCAGCGCTGCGGGAGCGCTTGCGAAACCGCGTCTTACTCGCCAAACGGTTACTGCATCGAAATTTAGAGCGACCCGGCGAAGCTGAATCAGGCCACAGTAAGGCCACCCTGTCGAGTAGTTCGTTTGTTGACAAACTTTTCGACGGGTCGCTAGAATTTGCCGAATCGACTAAGATTCAACCAACAATGCCTGACGATTATAGACATTTCCAACCCGCTTCCAAATTTGGGGCCGGGCTTGCGAGACCAAAAGGAGGTCCACATGGCCAGCGAGAACGTGATTGAAATTACCGACAGCAATTTTCAAGGCGAAGTGCTTGGCTCGCAACAGCCAGTGCTGGTGGATTTTTGGGCGCCGTGGTGCGGACCTTGCCGCCAGATTGCCCCGATGATCGACCAATTGGCCGCGGAAAATGTCGGCACGGCGAAGATTGGGAAAGTGAATATCGACGAGAACCCCAGTTCCGCGCAGCAGTACGGCGTGGAGAGCATCCCGACGTTGATGATCTTCAAAGGAGGCCAGCCGGTGGCGAAGTTTGTCGGCGGCAAGCCGAAGTCGACGCTGCAAGCGGCGATTGACGAAGCCAAAGGTTAATCGTACTAACCGTTGATCGGTTGATTTGCACGAGCAGAAATCGCAGCGGCCGCGCGGCTCGAACGTGAGCTGGCGCGGCTGTTTCTTTTGCCTTCGCGCGCAGCGAATGAGCCCGACCGGCGAATCGATCCCAACAAGGCGGCCGGGGCGAGCCAGCGGAAGCTATGGAGTGCATGGGGTCTCATAACTTCCACGACTTGCCCCAGCCACACGAGTCTCAAGTGTCAAGTTCGTGGACCACGCGGGGCGCGTCAGTGGTCAGCACGTCGCCTTCGTCCCAGGTGTCGCGGACGCATTTGAGCGGGAGACTAGTCTCAACTCCGGACTTGGTAACAGCGACGACGGCGATGGCGAGATGCGACAACCACCAATCGCGCCTGCGCGGGCGAAGCATGAGCATATTGACCTCCTGCGAGCAGCCAGCAGGCCGCGCGCACGACATAAAACCAGCGCTGAGAATTGGCGCGCAAGAATTTGCATCGCCAGGCAACCGAAAAGATTCGCACGTTCTCGCCTTCTCACCTGGGCCGTGAAGGTCGAAACCTGTACTCAATCGAAAACGTAGGTCGCGGCGCTGCACTCGTCAAATTGCGTGCGACAGAATCTCCACCAGGCGGCTGGAAATATCTTTGCACCCGCCGGTTACGCCACGAAAATGGCGCGCAGCGGCCACACGTGCAACCAAAAAGACCGCCGGCGCTGATGCTGACGATTGGCTTACAAGTAGCGAATGCGCTTGTTGATGTCGGTATTGATGGAATGGTAGCGGCGGAACAGATTGCCGCTATCGAACATCGTGTCGCGCATGTGCTCCAGGTCGTCTTGCCCAATGGCGTTGGTGAAGATGTTCAGCAGGTAGTCGATCCCCACCCGCGAAGGTTGCATCGCATACGCATCGTAAAAGGTCCGGTGGACATACCGCGCGTGGATCTGTCCCCAGCGATCGCGAAACTTGTAGCCGGGCGTGCTATCGACGTAAAACCCGTCGCGTTTGTTCCATTGCAAGGTCGCGACGGCGTTATTCTGCCCTTCCAGCAGCATCTCGACCGCCTTGCCGCCGAGTTGCGCGGCGTGAAAGCGATCGAACTGCAGCGGGCGACCGCCGCGCTGCGTGTGCCCGACTTTACGTGTAAAAATGGCGCTTTTGGCCGAATCATTGCGGCCGTTCGAGTGGAAGAACTTGTCCCCTATCGCCTCAACGAGCATCTGCCGCAGCGCTTCCGAAGCGCCTGTGAGCATCACGTTGCCGGAGGGATCGTAGACCTTCTGCGAGGCGCCCAGTTCATGGCCGCTCTCATCGACAATCCCCTCGCCGCAAACAATCACCACGTTCTCCTGCAGATCATAGATTTCCTTAATGCGGTCGACGAGCACATCCAGGTTTAGTGGCTGTTCCGGCAAGAGGACGATGTCGGGTTGGCCGTACGCGGCGCCGAGGGCGATGTAGCCGGAGTGTCGCCCCATGACCTCGATAATTCCAATCCGACGATGACTCTCGGCGGTGCTCCGCACGCGCTCGACGCCGTTGGCCGCGACAAACACCGCGGTGGCGTACCCCGGCGTGACATAGTTCACCATCTGCTCTAAATCGAACTCGTTCCGCGATTCGGCCAGGCGATAGCCGTAGCCGGGCTTCTCGTCCCGCGGTTCGCGGAGCCATTGATCGGCTTCGTTGGGATAGTTCAGCCCCATATCGTTGTCGATCGTCTTGGGTGCCAGCACCGTGGGGATGCGATCGCAGAGCGGTTGCAGGCCATTCATCGTGCCGTCGCCGCCAATGCAGACGACGCCGTCCACTTTCAATTCCTTGAGGCGGCTGCAAACTTTGTCGAGTTCGGCATGATTGTTGGGATCGACGTAATCCCGCGAAGCCCCCAGGATCGTTCCGCCCCGCGTGGGATCGAGTTCGGGAATCGGCATGAACAGCGGGTTCAAGTGCACATGCGGCGTACGCGTGTGAAACAGCGAATTGAAGCCTTTGATCAGCCCCAGCGCTTCAACCCGCAGTTGGCTGGCGCGCGTGACCGCCCCGTGAATCGTGGCGTTCAAGGCAGGCGTGTCGCCGCCGGCGGTCAAAATCGCAATACGTTGCATGACTTTCTCCACGCGCGAATAAATACCCGCAATCGAGTCCTGTCAACATGTAGCATATCGGCAGCATCGAGGCGCGGATGCCGCCCTGAGATTGAGCCTTTATGGATGTTCTGCAAAAGCTGCGCGAAGTTTAACGCCGGAATAGTCGATATAACCATACCGCTCTTCCTACTTCGCTTTCGCATTTCTTGTCGTGCGCATGACTTTAACTCCCGAAATCGCACCCGAAGTGCTAGCAGCCTGCCAGCGTAGCGCCGCGGAGGCTTCGCAAGCGTTCAGCCGCGCGCTCGACGCCGCGATCACGCTCACTCCGGCAGAAACCAGCGAGTTGAGCCTGGAACAACTCCCGGACGCCTGCGGGGGACCGGGGCTGCTGGTGGTGCTGAACGTGGGGGAGGTCGCGGCGGTCGTAGCGATTCCGGAAGCGACGCAACTACTCCCAAAGTGGTGCGCCGCTCCCGATGCGACCGGCGCCAGCAAGTTGGCGACGCTGGCGCAAGAACTCGGCACGCTGCTGTTGCCAGAGACCCACGCTCCGAATGACTTCGCCGCGTTCTACGTAGATGATCTCGCGGCCGCACTGACGCGCGGCGAGCTAGCGACGCGTGCGAGCACGGTGTCGCTAAAGCTCGAAACTTCTGAACATGCGGGAACCGCCTGGCTGCTGTGGCCGGTGGCGAAACCTCAAGCGCTTGCCACTGGAGCGACAGAGACCGCCGCTCCCCCGTCGCAGACCGCGGCGCCGCCGTCTTCTGATATCTTGGATGAATCGCCGTGGCACGGCCACGCCGATTCGCTCGAGGCAGCGCTGCCGCAGTTGCCGTCGTATACGCGGAGCCTCTTGAAAATCCGGGTGCCGATCGTGGTGACGCTCGCCAGTTCCAAACAACCGCTCAACCGCATCATCGAGTTAGCGCCTGGCTCGATCATCCCGTTCGAGAAATCGTGCGAGGATACACTCTCGCTCGAAGTGAACAATCACGAAATCGCCATCGGCGAAGTAGTCAAAGTGGGCGACAAGTTTGGCTTGCGAATCACCTCCATGATCCTGCCGCCAGAGCGTTTCTTGCCGCTCAAAAAACGCTCTGTGGAATGCACGCGAGGCTGATGGTTGATGTTCACTCCCCTGGAAGTATTCGGCGACCCGCACCCCGTAGCGCTCATTACCGGCAGCGCGGCGCCGCGCGTGGGCCGCGCGATCGCGGTGGCGTTTCGCGAGCACGGCTACCGCGTGGTCTTGCACGGCAATCGCGCGGCGGACGAAGCCACGAAGTTGGCTGCAAAATGGAATGCGGGACCAGTCAGTGCGCTGGCTGTGACGGGAGACTTGACGAACGCGGCCACGATCGACGACATCTTTCGCCAGGTACGGCAGGCCTTTGGCCGTTTGGATGTGCTCGTCAACTCGGCCGCGATTTGGCAAGCCAAACGTCTTGAGGACGTGACCGCGGACGATGTGCGGCGGTACTTTGAGATCAACACGTTGGCCACGTTTCTGTGTGCGCAAGCCGCCGGCGGCATGATGGTCGGCCAGGAGCGCGGCGGAGCGATCATCAACCTTGGCGATTGGGCGGTTGCCCGTCCGTATTTGGACTATGCCGCCTATTTTCCGTCCAAAGGAGCGATTCCAACGCTGACGCGAGATTTCGCCGTTGAACTGGCGGCCCGCAATCCGCGGATTCGTGTCAACGCGGTCCTGCCGGGGCCGGTCATGCTGCCACTGGATTTGCCGGCGGCTGAGCGCGAGGAAGCGATTCGAGGAACGCTCGTCCGGCGGGAAGGGCGGCCGGAACATGTTGCGGCCGCAGTTTTATTCCTGGCCGAGCACGACTACATCACAGGCGTTTGCCTGCCGGTCGATGGCGGCCGAACGATCTGTCCGACGTAGCGGCTTTCAGAATATTCATTATCTCCGGTTCAATTCCCGTAATTGCTGTGGTAAACTTTCGGGACTACACCCAATTGGAAAGTGGAAATATTTTCCAATTAGGTTCACCTTGTTGAATAGGCGGGCCGGTGATACTCTTTAGACATATGGCGGCTAAGAGCAGCCCCGTGGCGTTCTTAGTGGCGTCAATTCCCACCTGCGAGCGCGTCGGTCGATGTGGTGTCGCCCGAGCGAAATGCTTCGCGAGCCCCCGCCCATTGCCCCTGCGGCCTCGAACAGCCCCACGGCGATCAAGCAGCAGAATTCATTGCCCCGCGAGTCGTGCCGGTTGAACGTGAGGTTGGCGCCCATGGATTTTGAACTCAATCTGAACACCGATACAGTGGAGGAAACCCATCCTGGGAAGCCACTGTGCGTCGAGCCTCAAGCGACGATCGGGGAAGTTTTCGAATTGCTCAAGGCCGAGCGCACCGGCAGCGTGATGATTTGTCGTCACGGTGTGCTGGTCGGCGTCTTTACGGAGCGGGACGCGCTCAAATTGATGGCCACCGAATGCGACTTCCACGCGCCAATCGCCACGGTGATGACGCCCCGGCCGGTGACTGTTCACATGCACGAAACGATTAGCAGCGCCATCAACCGCATGGCGTCCGGCGGTTATCGCCGGTTGCCGATGGTCAATGACAGCGGCAAGCCCATTGGCGTGGTGAAAGTGTCCGGCATCCTGCGATTTTTGGTCGAACATTTCCCCCGCGCGATTTACACGTTGCCCCCGGAGCCTAAGCACACCATGACTGAACGCGACGGCGCTTAAGCGCGGCGGGCGTTCACCAGCGCCGGCATTATGAGCCGGGAAAACGTTGTCCTCTTGGCGGCTTTCCTATAATTCGATAACGAACTCCAGTTCGTATTCATGCATCGCTAAACTTGCGAGAAAAAAATGTCCACGTCCCTTGAAGGACCAGCGAAAGTGACCAAGCCCGTCGAGACTCTCGCGGGAGCCACAGTACGTCTAGCCGGTGATTCCGGCGACGGTATGCAACTCGCGGGTACTCAGTTCACCAACACTTCCGCGCTCGCCGGCAACGACGTTGCCACCTTCCCGGACTTCCCCGCCGAAATTCGCGCCCCGCGCGGGACGCGAGCAGGAGTGTCCGGCTTCCAATTGCATTTTTCCTCGAACGATATCTACACCCCAGGCGATACGCTCGACTGCCTGGTCGCGATGAACCCGGCGGCGTTCGTCACCAACATTGGCGACTTGCGCAAAGGGGGCACGCTCATCGTCAACGAAGATGAGTTCGTCAAGAAGAACTTCGATCTGGCCCACATCGACAAGAATCCGCTCGATGAATCTGATCTCGAAAAGCGGTACCGGGTGATTCGTGTCTCGATGAACAAGCTGACCGACCTGGCGGTGAAGGAAGTCGGCCTGGGCAACAAAGAGAGCGCTCGCTGCCGTAACTTCCTGGCGATGGGCCTGTTGTATTGGCTCTACGGGCGGGACGTGGAGCCGACGCTCCGCTTTATCGAGGCGAAGTTCGGCAACCAGCCCACCGTGGCCGAAGCTAACCGTCTAGCACTAAATGCGGGTTGGAATTACGGCGAAACGACGGAAGCCTTCATCAGCAGCTACAGGGTTGATAAGGCCCAACTCTCGCCGGGCACCTATCGCAACATGATGGGCAATGAGCTGCTGGCGTGGGGTCTGATGGCGGCCGCCCGGTTAAGCCAGAAAGAATTGTTTCTCGGCACGTACCCGATCACCCCGGCCAGCGACATCCTGCACGTGCTCAGCAAGTTCAAGCATTTTGGCGTGTACTCGTTCCAAGCGGAAGACGAGATCGCCGCGATGGCCTCGGCCATTGGCGCCGCGTTCGGCGGCTTCATGGGCGTCACCACTTCCAGCGGTCCCGGCATCGCGCTGAAGTCCGAAGGCATCGGCCTGGCGATCATGCTGGAACTGCCTGTCTTGGTCGTGAATGTGCAACGCGGCGGACCCAGCACGGGGCTCCCCACCAAGACCGAACAAGCGGACCTGTTCCAAGCCGTGCTCGGCCGCAACGGTGAATCGCCGATGCCGGTGGTCGCCGCGTGCAGTCCTTCGGATTGCTTCGACGTGGCCATCGAGGCGTGGCGCATTGCGACCCGTTTCATGACGCCGGTCATGATCCTGTCCGATGGCTACATCGCCAACGGCGCCGAACCGTGGCGCATTCCAAAATTTGAAGACCTGGCGCCCATCCCGATTAAGCATCCCGACGCTCGCAAGGACGACGATCCCCCGTTCATGCCCTATCAGCGCGACGAATTGCTCGCGCGCCCCTGGGCCATTCCCGGCACGCCTGGCTTGATGCACCGTGTCGGTGGGCTCGAAAAGCAAGACGTCACCGGCAACGTCAGCTACGATCCCGATAATCACCAGCACATGACCCACACGCGGGCGAAGAAGGTCGAGAACGTCGCGGAAGTCATCCCGCCGCTCCAAGTCAATGGACCCGAGCAGGGCGACCTGCTGGTGCTCAGTTGGGGTGGAACCTACGGCGCTTGCAAGACGGCCGTCGAACTGTGTCAGCGCCAAGGGCTATCCGTGGCGCACGCGCATCTGCGGTGGGTCAACCCGTTCCCCAAGAACATCGAGCAAGTGCTGCGCAGCTACAAGCGGGTGCTGATCCCAGAATTGAATATGGGCCAGCTCAACATGTTCATTCGCAGTAAATTCCTGATCGACACCATCGGCTTGAATAAAATCAAAGGCCGTCCCTTCGACGTGGCCGAGGTCGCGGAGAAGATTCAGCAGGTCATCGCAGCCAAGTAACACGCGCGCTTCCAGGCGCCGTTCGCCAAACCAACACATCTACCCCCCAGATTCAAAATGTCCAGTGAATTGCCTCAATTGACGGCTTCCGACTTCGCCAGCGACCAGGATGTTCGGTGGTGTCCCGGTTGCGGCGACTATTCGATTCTCGCGCAGATGAAGAAGATGCTCCCCACGCTCGGCTTGCCGCGTGAGAACATCGTCTTCATCTCCGGCATCGGCTGCTCGAGCCGCTTCCCCTATTACGTCAACACCTACGGCATGCACAGCATCCACGGCCGCGCTCCGGCGTTCGCCACGGGACTGAAATCCTGCCGGGACGACCTGCAAGTATGGGTCATCACAGGCGACGGCGACGCCTTGTCGATTGGCGGCAACCATTTCATGCACGCCATTCGCCGCAACATCGACATCAAGATCGTGATGTTCAACAACCGCATTTACGGTTTGACCAAGGGGCAATACTCGCCGACCTCGCCGATCCATAAGATCACCAAGAGCAGCCCGTTGGGTTCGATCGATCGCCCGCTCAATCCGCTCTCGGTCGCCATTGGCTGCGAAGCGTCGTTTGTCGCCCGTTCGATCGACGTGAACATCAAGCACTTGGGGGACATGCTGCACCGCGCCGCCATGCACAAGGGAACGGCCTTCATTGAGGTCTATCAGAATTGCAACATCTTCAACGATGGCGCTTGGGACTACGCGACCGATCGCCAGACCAAGCAGGAAAACACGCTCCAGCTTGAGCATGGCAAGCCGCTGATCTTCGGCAAGAACCGCGATAAAGGCATCCGCCTCAATGGCACCGTGCCGGAAATCGTTGAATTGGGTAAAGGCGTCAGCGAAGACGACCTCCTCTTCCATGACGAGCGGGCCGAAGAGCCAACGCTGGCCTATTTGCTCAGTCGCTTCCGCCACCCGGAATTCCCCGAACCGATCGGCGTGTTCCGCGACGTGCAGCGTGAGATTTACGATCAAGAACTCCGGCGCCAGATCGAAGATTCCCGGAAAAAACGGGGCACTGGCGACTTCGATAAGCTCTTCCAAACCGGCGACACCTGGACGGTGGGCTCCTCCGCCTGATACAACCTTGTCAACGGGCAAGCCGCACGCGAAGTTTATCGCGCGCCGTCTTGCCCGGCCTTAGCAATTTGGAAGCTCCTCATGCACGAGTGTCCTTTCTGCGGCGCGGAAAATATTCCCGGCATGGACCACTGCGATCAATGTGGTCAATCGCTGATGGACTTGGGACTTCCCAAGCCGGCCTCCGGGCTGGAACGGAGCCTTTACAAGGACCGCATCCGCTCGCTCTGGCCGCGCGCGCCCGTCACCGTCCCGCCCCATACGCCGGTCAGCGAAGTGTTGAAGATCCTCGTCAACAACACCACCGGCTGCGCCATGGTGGTCGAAGAAGGGAAGATCGTCGGCATCTTCACGGAGCGCGACGCGCTGCTCAAGCTCAACACGCAAGCGGCCGAAATGGGCGCGCGTCCCATCTCGGAATTCATGACTCCCAATCCGCAAATTCTCTCGGTCGATGACAAAATCGCCTTCGCGGTGCAGCGGATGGACCTTGGCGGCTTCCGCCATGTGCCGCTGGTCGATGAGCACGGCCAACTCACCGGCGTCATCTCCGTCCGCGACATCCTGCAATACGTGATGCAGAAAATCTCAACGCTCGCAGGGAAGTAAACGGCGCAATCTTTAGCGTCGCGTGGCAATCGCTGGCGCGCCCACGCCCGAGCCGGCGACCCCCCAGCCCACGGCCAGCACCAGCAAGGCCGCCGCGATCGTCGCAAAGCCGCTCGGCGCGAACCACATTTCGCGATCGAGCGTGACGGGGCTGTTCAAAATCGACAGCGACACGAACCACGCGGCCACGATCGACAACAGCCCCACCCGCTTCACCAGAAGCGCGGTCGCGGCGTAGATCAACGCGTAAGTTATGCCGAGCGTCGCGCTATCCAGTTGGCTTGGAATCGCGAACAGGAGCGTCGCGCTGATCACAAACAACGCCGAACTCCACCCATCCGACTTGCAGCGGAACCGAATCGTTAACAGCAGAAACGACAACAGCAACCCGCGAGCAAGCGCCGCAATCGCCGCGCGAACGACGACTTGCCCCTTGTACTCCAAGGCAAAGAAATCGCAGAGATCGTAGCCCAATTCCGGCAGTTTGAGGCGAATTGGATGCAGGCCAAACCAGGCCGGGATGAGCGTGTCGAGTTGCAAGAGCACGACCCACGCGAATCCCACCACGGCGCCCAGCAGCAATTCCTTCCCCACGGCCGCATCGCGCCAACGCCCTTGAAACAGACGCGACCAACCGGTGAGCATCCGCGGCCAGTGCCGGCGGGCGTACGGTTCCACGCTGAGATACAACACCGCGCTCGCCACGGCGGTGAACACGAGAAACGTCAAAAGTCCAAACGCCGCACTAAGCTCCTCCGCGAAGTTGAACGTGTGCTGCGCCCCGATCAACCAGTCGATGCTAACCAGCGCGCCGACGAGCGCCGCGAGGCGGCGAGCTCCTTTCCAGTCGCACAGCGCGCGGCTGTGGTTGAGCCATGCCAGCCACAAGCCGCAGAAGAACGTCACGATCCAAAGCGTGGTGCGCATCGCCACCGCATACACCGACCAGTGATTGGCCGGCGGTTCCGCAAGCGGCACGCCGTCGACCTCCCAAGGTTGCCGCAAGTCGAACAAGACCACTTGCCCGTTCGCCGCCAGGCCATGGACTACCAGTTCCTCGTTGGGAATCGCATGATGCGGTCCGCGCCAGCGAATGATGTTCTGCGCGCCACCGGTGGAATCGTGCGCCGGCGGATCGACCACGAACTCCGCGCGCTTCAGCCCGGCCAGTGCGAACAGTTTGTCCCAGTCGGGACTCGCTGCCGCAGGCGCGGCGAACGCCTTTAACGACTCGACGTTCGTCGCAAAGGTCAACAGACGGCCATGTCCATCCAGCCGCACCGCCGCCGAATTCGGGCCCAACTCAGGCAAGCGGGTCGGCGTGGGATTGCCCAGCGGCGTCCAGCGCGGCAGACGCGGATCGCCTGCGCGCTGCCAGTAGAACACCACCGGCCATTGTCCCGCGCGGACGTCATCCCACACTTCGTTCGGTTCGCCGGAAGTCACCAGATATTCGTAGGCTTCATCGTCGAGCGTGATGCCGGTCAAGTGCGGTTGCTGACGCACCTCCTGCCCCAGCTCCGTAAGAATCTGACGCGAGACATCGGCCAGAACCGCAGGCGACTTCACCAATCCGCAGCGCGGCAAGAAGAGCGTTCGGTCGGCCAGGAGGAGGATGAGTACGATGAACACGATCCCCAAGCCCAGGGCTGCATGGCGCTGCCCGGGCTTCAATCGCAGCGCATGCGCGGCGGCCACAATCGCCGGTGACGGAACGCGGCCTGCGGCGAGCGCGTCTTCCAGAGGATCGCGCTGCGAGAGCCGAGCCACGATTTCGTCAGCCGAAGCGGGACGCAAATCAGGATTGCTCTCCAGACATTCCTGCACGACGCGGTTCAATTCGTCGTCCACGTCGTGGCCCATGGCGGCCTGCGGCGACAGCGAGAAATCTTCGAGCGCCGGCTGTGTTTCCGCCAGGTCGCGCAACCCGTTCGCCGCGGCCCGCACGACCAGCCCCCAGCTATAGAGATCGCTCTTGACCGTCGGCGCCTGACCCGCGAGCACTTCCGGCGCGATGAACCCCGGCGTTCCCGCCGGTCGTCGCGTGGCGGCTACGTCGGTCGTCGCCGCCGCGATGCCGAAATCGAGAATGCGCACGCTTCCCCGGCGATCGAGCATCACGTTGGAAGGCTTCAAGTCGCGATGCAACACGCCAACCCGATGCGCGGCCGCGAGTCCTTCGGCCAGTTCCAGCGCCACGGCGTGCAGCTTTTCCGGCGACAATCGCCCGACGCGGCGCAACAGCGCGTCGAGATCCTCCCCTGCGACGTACTCCATCGACACCAGAATTTGATTCTCGGCGAGCGTGAGGTCGTGCACCCGCACCACATGCTCGTGCGAGATTTGTCGAGCCATCCGCACTTCATTACGCAGCGTTTCCCAAGCGGCCGGATGGTCCTTCATTTCCGCCGTGAGCAGCTTAAGCGCCACCGGTTGCCCCAACTCCAGATCATCCGCCCGATACACCACCCCCATGCCGCCGCGACCGAGCAGATCGACAATCCGGTAACGGCCGATCAAGATCGTTCCCGCCGTCAACGCCTGGTCTGAGATTCGCGCGTTGGTCGGCGGCGCGTTGGTCGGCCGCGAGTCGGCAGGTTCCGCGCGATCGGTTCCGGCTTGTGGCTGGGTATCCGCCGCGTCGATTCCCGCCCCCATCCACGTCGTGGGGCGATGATGGAGCAGCAACTCGTCAAGCTCTTGGCGCAGCGCGAGATCCCCGCCGCACGCCTGTGCGAGAAACAATGCGCGCTCCGGCGGCGGCAACTCGCTCGCGGCCAGAAACAGGCGTTTGACTTGCGCGTGGCGGTCCGACATCACGATGCATCCGTGGCGAATTCCCGGCGCAGCCAGGCTTTGGCGAACGTCCATTCACGCTCGGCGGTCCGTTTCGACATTCCCAACGCCTGCGCGGCTTCGGCCACGGTGAGGCCGGAAAACACACGCAGCTCAACGAGATCCGCCTGGCGCGGATCGATGGTCGCCAGCTTCGTCAACGAATCGTCGATCATCAGCAAGTCCTGAGCCTGGTCCGCCTCGCCAACCAAATCGTCCAGCAGCGGCACGCGATATCGAATACCTCCGCGCTTGAGGGCGCTCCGGCGCCGCGCGTGGTCCACCAAAATTCGCCGCATGTTCTTCGCACAAATCGCCAGCAAGTGCGTCTTGCCCGCGAGCGACAGCTCTTTATCTCCCACCGCTTGCACATACGCTTCATGCACCAACGCCGTCGGCTGCAGCGTGTGCGCGGTCTTCTCGCTGCGCATGTAGTTGGACGCGATCCGCCGCAGCGCGTCGTAGATGCCTGGCAGCAGTCGGTCGACGTCGGATTCGTGCCCCTGCTCGCCCGCGGAGGACGCCGCCGCGTGCGCGTCGTCGCCGTCGTAGTCCGCTGGCTGCTTTTTGGCGCGCGAATCGACCACAAGAAATTCCCAAAAACCTGGCGGATTAAAGAGCCAAATTACGCATTCATGGTAACTGCCCTCTCGGCAAGTCGCAAACCTTCGAACCACCAGGAATCAACCATGAATTCGCGCACGCACCCCCACGACTCCTCTTCCCAGCCGCTTTGGCACCAGTTGCGCGCCGTCCGGCGGCGCGAAAACGTCACCGTCCGCACCATGGCCAAGCGGCTCGGCGTCACCGTGCCTGAGGTCAAGCGGCAAGAGCAAGCGTCGCTGGATATCACCCTTTCAATCCTCACGGCCTGGGCGCGCGCACTGGAAATTCCAGCCGCCGAACTCCTCGGCCAGGTTCGACCGGGACTCGCCCCGGACCTGGCAATGCGGGCGAATCTCATTCGCGCCATGAAAACAATCCGCGCGATTCAAGAACGTGCGCAAGACTCCGCCATCCAACCGCTCGCCGATAGCCTGGTGCAGGAAATGCTGGAACAATATCCGGAACTCGACGACGTGAAGCCGTGGCCTCGCTACGGCACGCGCAACGTGCGGTACGGCAACATCCTGAACTGCCCCATCAACACCACCAGCCTCACGCCCCCCAAGGAACCGAACTAACAAGCTCATCCACGCCCCGTCTCCGCACGCCGTAGCACGGAACTCGTTCCGTTCACCCTCCGATCCACCTCCCCGGCGACGTCATACCGCGAAACGGGCAAAACGGAACAAGTTCCGTTCTACTCGCCAAGGAAAAGCTCGCCGCCTCATTCATTCCCGCCTGATGTTCCGCGCGGAAGCTGTGTAGGATGGAGTTTGTCAGTTTTCAGTGCTACGGAGGCGAGCGATGGACTGGCGAGATCGAATCAGCGTTGACCCCAACATTTGCCACGGCAAGGCGCGCCTCAAGGGCGCCTCAAGGGGACACGCATCATGGTCTCGGTAGTCCTCGACGATCTGGCCGCAGGCGAGTCGCCGGAGCGAATTCTCGCCGGCTATCCCACGCTCAAGCAAGAAGACATCGAGGCGGCGCTGCGATACGCCTCAGAAATGGCCCGTGAGCGAATCGTCGTGTTGCCAGAGGCGCCGTGATGAAGTTCAAGATCGATGAGAATCTTCACAATTCCCCGCCGCGAAAATACCGCACACGCCAAAAATGAAAAAACTCCGCGGCGCGGAGGATTCGTAGAACTCTATGGAGTCGGCAGCGAGCGGGCTAGAAAGAGCCAGTACTTCGGATCTTCGTCGTCGAAGACCTCGCGGCCGCCATGCTCGAGGGCGAAGCGGAGTTGCTCCCGAGCGGCGAAAAATTCCCCTTGCTCGTACAGAATCTCCCCCAATTTCAGCCGCAACGCCGGGTTCGTATCGACGCCGGGGCAGGCCAGAGCCGCCATCGCCGCTTCCCACGCGGTGCTAAAGTCCCTTTTGGCAAAGCAAGCGTCGATGATCGACGCGAAGACCCGCGGCGTGGTTGACCAACGCTCCTGGGGACGAGGCATTAAGCGAAACGCCGTGGTATAGCGCAATACCGCGGCGTCGTACCGAGCCGACGAGACGAAGGCGTCCCCTTCTGAGCACAGTTGCTCAACACGCCCAGCAACAGTTTGTGGTAAAGCGGTCGTCATGCAAACATTCTGACGAACTAAAGGCAACATCCCTGGCGAGGAGGCACGACCGCGCCAGCCGCTATATCCCTCACATAAGTCACTGTAAGCACAATAGGGGCAATACGCAATATGCGAATTTTAGAAAATGTAGGAGATTACGGATATTTCCGAACGCCTTCTCGCCGAGCTCAGCGAGGAGGCAAAGCCGAAGGCGGCCGTGGGTTGCACGCGCGAGGGTTTCGGGGCCTCTGGAATCGAAAATCATGCGCATCGCCCGGTGTTCCGTTTCACCTGAACCTAGCGAGTCCCCGCCAGAGCAACCTGCCTCGCTCCTCCAAACCTATTGCTCAAAGCCCACGGTTCGCACCGGGGTCTCCCCCGCTCGCAGCGGGTTGAGGCCCAGTTCCCCCCAATCGAAGCTGTTGGAATTGGTCGCCGTGCGAACTGCGTCGCTAGTTGGCTTTGCGGCGGAAAATCGGCGGCCGGCCGCGGGGGATTGCAGCGTAATTGGGGGCGGGACCGGCTCCGGCGTGGCGTCTTCAATTTTTGGCTCGTCCGTTCGCTCTCCGGTCGCGGGGAACGGCGTCGCGCCTTCGGCTCCGGTGTCCGTCCCTTGCTGTTGATTCACGGCTCCTTGCGAGATCACGTTCGGCCGCGTCCAACCGTAGTCCAGGTAGTAGCTTGCGTCACGCTCGCGAGCATGGCCGAGCGCGTCCCAGTAGGCTTTCTTCGGCCAGGGGCCCTCCGCGAGTTGCACGCCGCAGTATTCCATCAGCGAGCCCTTGCGGAAGTGGACATTCGCAATGCTCTTGTTGTAATTGCCGACGGCCCGATAGTAGTCGATTTGAGCTTGCGCCCGGCGTCGCTGAGCGTCGAGCGTCAAGTCGAGCGTCGCTTTGCCGTTTTCGAACAGGGTGAGCGTCGATTCAACTTCCTTCTCGGAAGCATTCAAGCGGTTGAAGTGCGTTTGCGCGAGGGCATACTGCGTATCCAAGTCTCGCACGGCTTGCGCCAAGGTGTGCGAGAGCGAGAGTTCCATTTCTTCCAGCACCGCGCTTTGACGGGCCAGGTTGAGTTGAGCATTGCGAATGCCCGCCAGTTCTCGCCGGGCGCCAATCTTGGTCGGCACGAATTCCACGCCGACGCGCGACTCTTGATAGTTTCCGCCTGTCAATTCACCGATGGCTTGCGAACCAGCGTTGGGGAAGTTGATGCCGTTACGCTCGTGGCCCAGGCCGAAATCATCGCCCAAGCCGAGCCACCGGTAGAGCAATGTCAAGTTCACCTGCGGCAGCAGTTGGTGACGGGCAGCGATGAGTTGCATTTCACCCCGTTTAATGAGCCACTGCTGGCGGCGCAATTCCGGTGTGCGATAGAGGGCTTCAGGAAGGATTTCGTTCCAGTCGAAGGCGACGCGGGCCGTGGTGGGATCGTCGATGGGGCGGATGAGCCGGCCATCGCTCGACGAGAGTCCCATCAGGAACCGCAGATTGTTTTCGGTGCTGTAAACGTCCCGCAGCGTCGATTCGACCTGAGCGCGAAACGAAAAATATTGCTCGCGAACTTGCGATTCCTGCTGCGCCGATTCCGTGCCGCCGGCCAGCTTGGCGCGGGTGCTCCGCCACAATCCCAGCGCGCTGTCGCGCCCTGTCTTGGCGGTCTCCAGCGCCCGGTAGGCAATGTTCAAATCCCAATAGGTGGTTTCCACATCAAAGAGAAAGTTGCGCACGTTGGACTCGAATTCCGCCAGGCTCACGTCGTTGTTGATCCGCGCGACAACGACCGGCAAGCGATTGATTTGCGTGCCGCGATTTCGCATCAGCGGCAAGCGGGCTTCCGCTTCAACCGCCTCATACCAATCGCTCGGCAGATTACGGCCGAAACCGCGGTTGTTGTTGTCGTAGATCGTCTGGCTACGCAACGTGTACGTACCGCCCCAGGCCGTCTTCTTCGACAAGGAGATGTCCGTCTGGCCGAGATCTTGCATCAACACCACCGGCACGAACGGAAACGCAACCGTGTTGATATTTTGCGGGCGATCGGTCTTTTGCCAGAACGCTTGCGTCGTGAACTGCGCGTCGAATTCCGACAGGGCCGCTTCGACGCCGGATTGCGGATTGGTTTCGAACAATGCCGGATCGTAAATCGTCGGCTGCGCGTCAGGCCGCGCGAGAATCGCATCGGGGATGAGCGTGCGGAAGTCGAAGATTTGCCGCGTTCCCTGCGTCAAACTCTTGATCACCTTGCTGTTTTGCAGGGCGATCGACATGCAGTCTTCCAGCGTGAGATCCCAAATCTCGAAATCCTCGCTGTTGGAGAGCGTCAGCGGCTCGCGGGTGCGCGTCACTTCCGCCAACGGCTCGTGCTCGTAATCCGGATGCTCAATCTGTGTGGCGGATTCGAGATAGTGCGACAGATCGCCATCCTCGCGGAAGTAGAACGGTTGTGTCGGATGACAACCGGTCGCCGCCGTGATGACAATCAGTAGCACTGCCCAAAACTTGCGAAATTGCCGACTCATCGAAGGTCCCATCCTGTGGAGGCTCATGCTCGCGGCCATACGGCGGATGAATCAGGGGGCACATACGTTCGGCGCTCGCGCCTGGCGTGCATGCATAACAATCACTGTCAGGCCCCCCTGACCACCGCGTCGGCCGAAAGACTGTCGCTCGCAGCGCAGCCATCCCGGTGGACGAAACGGTAGCTAAGTTATCGACCCGACAATCGTTAAACTTTCAGCAATCGCTACAAACGCCAAAGTTTTTCGCCGCCGAACGATTCAATCGCGCGAGCACTTGCTAGCAACTGTAAAATTGCTAGTAGCGCCAGCGCACGGGCGGACGCGCACCAGTGGCGCAGAGGAGCAAGGCGAACTTGTAGAGAATTTGGCGCGCCAAGACCAGACGAAGAAACTCGCGATTTTGCGCTGGGACGCTGCGAACCTGGTGTCCTGGTGTCCCGCGATCCTGTAATCAGGTTTTCAAATCCGACCTGGCAAATCTGGTGGTGAAGCTGGGCGACGAAGCAGGGCGACGAAGCTGGGGACTCTCCGTATCCCACCGCTTGGCCTACAATGCAGGATTATAAACATCACGTATCAATGGACCCTGCGCCGCCGCTCATGAAGTCATCCCCCCCTCCTCTCCTCCAGCGTTCTCGGCCGGAACTGTTGGCGCCAGCCGGCGATCGGGAGTGCTTGCGCGCGGCGATCGAGAACGGGGCGGACGCGGTTTATTTCGGCCTGGCCACCGGCTTTAACGCGCGGGCCAGGGCGACCAATTTCACGCTGGGCGAACTACCCGAAGTGATGGCCCAACTGCACGCCCGCGGCGTGAAGGGGTATGTGACGCTTAACACGCTCGTCTTTCCCAGCGAATTGCCTGCGCTTGAGCAACATATTCGCGACCTCGCGCTCGCAGGCGCCGATGCCGTGCTGGTGCAAGACCTGGGGGTCGCGCGGTTGATCAAGACGATCTGCCCAACGCTCGGCGTGCATGCCTCCACGCAAATGACGCTGACCAGTGCGGAGTGCATTGAATTCGCGGCGATGCTCGGCGTGGAACGTGTCGTGCTCGCCCGCGAACTCTCCGTCGCGGAAATTGCCAGCATTGCTTCCAAAACGACCATGCCGCTGGAAGCGTTCATCCACGGCGCGCTCTGCGTGGCTTATTCCGGCCAATGTTTGACCAGTGAATCGCTCGGCGGCCGGAGTGCGAATCGTGGACAATGCGCGCAAGCTTGCCGCTTGCCATACGACATAACGTGCGACGGCCAGCCTGTGGAACTAGGCGACGTTAAATATCTGCTTAGCCCGCAAGACCTGGCGGCCTATGACCTCGCGCCGGAGTTGATTTCCGCCGGGGTGATCTCGTTCAAGATCGAAGGCCGCCTGAAGACGCCGGAATATGTCGCCAACATCACGCGACATTACCGGGCCGTCCTCGACCGCGCCGCCTGCGGTGAGCCGGCCGCGCTCTCGGCCGCGGACGTCGAGGAGATGGAGCTGTCGTTCTCGCGCGGCTTTTCACACGGCTGGCTCGATGGTTGCAATCACAAGCTCTTGGTCGAAGGCACAAGCTCCGACAAACGGGGCGTGCGGCTGGGAATGGTGCGCGGCGTCGAGCGCGGCCGCGTGCTGGTCGAATTATGCGCCCAGGTGAAGCGCGGCGATGGCGTCACCTTCGCCACCGGCGCGGAAGAACAACAAGAACTCGGCGGCCGCGTCTACGAAGTGCTCCGCGATGGCCGCCCGCTGGACGAGCCGGTCGCGCAAGGGGTCGTCGCGCTCGGTTTCAAACATGGTTCGCTCGACCTCGCGCAGCTTCAGGTGGGGCAACTGGTCTGGAAGACAGACGACCCCGAATTGACCAGCAGGCTCCGCAAGAGTTTTACATCCGCGAAGCCCCTGCGCCGCTTGCCGCTGCAAATCGAAGTCACGGCGCGCGTCGGCGAGCGGCTCCGCGTCAGCGCTGCAACCGTCGCAGGCGACATCCGCGCCGCAGTCACTTCGGACCAACCGCTAGCGGTGGCGAGCAAGCATCCTCTTTCCGAGCAAACGCTGCGCGAGCAACTGGGACGCCTGGGCGGGACCGCTTATGAGCTGGCGGAACTCTCGGCCACCATCACAGGCGAGCCGATGATTCCGTTTAGCGAACTCGGCAAAGTACGGCATGCGCTGGTGCGCGAACTCGACGCGGCGGCGCAGCGTCCTGCGGAGCGCCCGGTCGCTTCCACGTCCGTGCTCGCAAGACTCCGCAGCGAATTGCCGGAGCGTGATTTGCAGCGCGACGTCTCCCCCACGATCCACGTCCTCGCGCGCACAGTGAACCTGGTTCGCCTGTTGCTTGAACGGGGCATTCGTCACTTGTATGCTGATTTTCAAGATATTCGCCAGTACAAAGTGGCAGTCCAACTCGCCCACGCCGCGGATGCCACAATTTATCTCGCGACGCCGCGGATTCAAAAGCCTGCGGAGGCGAGCATCTTTCGCGTGCTCGAGCGGCACGGCGCGGACGGCATGTTGGTTCGCAATCTCGGCGGGCTATTGCACTATCATCGCGCCGGCGTGCCGCTCGTGGCGGACTTCTCGCTTAACTGCACCAACGAACTAACGGCGCAGATTCTCCGCGCGCATGGCGTCGAGCGGATCACCCCGTCGTACGATCTCAATCGCGATCAACTCCACGACCTCGTCAGCGCCGTCCCGCCGGCCTGGCTCGAAGTCGTGATTCACCAACACATGCCGATGTTCCACATGGAGCATTGCGTCTTTTGCGCCGTCCTGTCGCCGGGGACAAACCAGACCAACTGCGGGCGTCCCTGCGACGTACACGACGTGCAACTGGTCGATCGTCAGGGAATGTCGCACCCGCTCAAGGCGGATGTCGGTTGTCGCAACACGCTGTTCAACGCCGTGCCACAAAGCGCAGCCGAAGCGGTCCCAGCACTGCTTGGCGCTGGGCTCCGCCAGTTTCGCCTGGAATTGCTCGACGACCCCGCCCCGGAAGAACTGGATTTATTGCTCAGGCTGTATCAAGATTTGATTGCCGGCCGCATCGGTGGTAAAGAAGTATGGACGCGGCTCCGCGCGGCGAACCGCGTCGGCGTCACCCGCGGCACCCTGGAAGAACGTCGCAATCCGCTCGCCATTTTGTAGTTTTGCTTTGTAGGTCGGCGGCGCTCCGGTGCCGCCAGACTGCGGTTGCGTCCGCGCACAACCACAACTCCCACCTCCCTCACTCCCTCCCAGGTACACACCGATGGTACGCACGCTCGCGCTCGCCTTGCTCACCGCACTCTGGTTCCTGCCGCTTGTTTCACACGCGGATGAAGCCTCACCTGGCTTCACCTCGCGTCTGTTCGACGGCCAATCGCTCACCGGCTGGCATGTCACCGGCTGTGAAGCAGGCGTGGAAAACGGGCTGCTGGTAATTAAGGATGGCAACGGCCTGGTGCGGGCGGATCATCGCTACCGTGATTTCGTGCTCGAACTAAGCTTCAAACCGCGCCGCGCGGAAAAGTACGACTCCGGCATTTACTTTCGCTGCGAACTGCCGCCGGAGGGCAAGCCGTGGCCGGATCAGTACCAGATCAACTTGAAGCAAGGGGACGAAGGGAACCTCATCGGCTTCGAGGACGCGCGCAGCCAGGGACTTATCAAGCCCGGTGAGTGGAACAAGCTGCAACTGCGCGTCAGCGGTGATTCCGCGGAGATGAAGATCAACGGCCAGGCGGCGTGGAAGACCTCCGGCATCACGCCGCGCGAAGGCTACATCGCCATTCAGGTGGAAGTCCCCGGCGGCGGGCAGTTTGAGTTCAAAGACATCTCGATCACAGAGCTCGGCTACAAGTCGCTCTTCAACGGCCAGGATCTCACCGGCTGGCAAGGGGCGGGGCAAGACGCCGCTGCTTGTTGGTCGGTGTCCGACGGGCTCTTGATTTGTGATGGCAAGAAAGGCCCATGGCTGCGCAGCGCCGAGCAGTATGACGACTTCAACGTCCGTTTCGCTTACAAGCTCAAGCAGGGAGGCAACTCAGGCATGTTCATTCGCGTGCCTGAAGCGGGAACCCATCACGGCGAGAACGCAGGAATCGAGGTGCAACTGCTCGACGACGCCGCCGAGCGTTACGCCCATCTCAAGCCGTATCAATACAGCGGCAGCCTATACGCCATCGTCCCGGCCGATCCCCGCGTCGCGCGCCCCGCCGGCGAGTGGAACACGATGGAGATCGATTGCCGCGGCACGCAGTACCGCGTGATTCATAACGGCGTGACCGTCATTCAGGCCGACGCCACCACCACTCCCGAACTGGCCCAGCGCATCACCAAAGGCTTCCTGGGTTTGCAAAACCATAGCGAAGCCGTATGGTTCCGCGATTTGCGAATCGGCCCAAGCATGCAAGCAGCGCAGCAGTAGCCCCCAACGTTGCACGCGCTCGAAGCTGATCAGGAGCAACCGATCCATTAAGTTCCCGACTTCCACGCCGTCCCTCGTTTCTGGCAAACAGGTGGTGTTGGCTTCTGACGTCAACGGCACAATGCCCAGCATTGCAAGCTGTGCCGGGGAGTACTTGGATGGTAAAATAGTTTTACAGCGAGCCAGCCGCTCGCGCTCAGCGACGGAATGGATTGGAGGAGTTACCGATGATACCTCAAAAAGGACAGGCATAATTTATTGACAACCGCCCCTCGCATTCGCTACATTCGGTCGTTGTCGGTTTCGTTGCACTTCAATGCCGCGCTGGGCGCGGGCCAGGGGAGAACTGCGTTATGACTATCGCTCGCAAACTGCTCGTTGATCCGCAAGTCACTCGCTATTACCACTGCATTTCTCGCTGCGTGCGGAGGGCGTTTCTTTGCGGCGAAGGGTTCGAGCATCGCAAGCAGTGGATTGAGGAGCGGCTTGAACTGTTGGCGGGCAGTTTCGCCGTGGCGGTGTGCGGCTTCGCGGTGATGGACAATCACTTGCATGTGCTCGCGCGATTGGATGCGAAGGCGACGCAGGAGTGGAGCGATGAAGACGTCGTGCGGCGGTGGTTGGCCGTATATCCGCCCCGCACACTCAAAATGAATGACGCGAAACTTGTGCAGGCCTGGGTGAACGATCAGTTGCAACATCCCAAGCGAGTCGCGGCGTATCGTGAACGACTGCAAGACCTCGGCTGGTTCATGAAATCGCTCAAGGAACCGCTCGCTCGCCTGGCGAAC
>CAUJKE010000206.1 GCA_963205385.1 Planctomycetota bacterium
TTTGACGCGCCCGGTGGGCATGCCGCAGAGCGAACCGGTGATGACGCATACGCGCATCTATCTTGGCAATGATGCGGATTTCACCGCGAAATTGGAACGCTATTTCTACTATCAAGACGATGCGCGCTTCGGAGGTTGGCAATCTTATCTGCAACGTTCCGAGGATTTTACGCGGTTTTGCTGTCATCTGCATGTGACGGAGATGTTGGCGTCGCGTGGTGGAGTTAGCAAACCGCGAGTAGTGTATCGCTGGCCGATTAGCCGATATGAGCGTTAGGCGGCGGCACGGAGAGCCGCCCCGCGCAGTGAACTCGCACCAACCCATCCCGCTGACCGCGAATTCAACTGCCCCCCACCCAACCAACCTCTCGCGGGGCCGCCGCACCCGGAGTTTGCAACCGAGGAGATCCCCCAACGTGACGCAAGATATAAATGTACTGGCACTGGTCAAAGGCGAAGAGCGTTACATCTTCTTGTTCAATGACGCCAACCGCTCGGAAACACTCCGGACCTTGGGCCGCTACGCTTCCAATCCAGAGCTCAGCTTCAGTTGGTACGACGCCGCCGTGCTGAGCCAGAAAATCCGCAATACCAAACCCGAGACGTGCGACAACCGCGCTCGTTTTCAAATGCCGCTTCCCTCGGACAAACTCGGCTGGGACGAAGCCGGCTGAGCGAGCACGCACGAATAAGACCACACGCCGCAGCCCAGGAGCCACCACTCCTGGGCTTTTGCGCATCGTAGGCCTCTCGTTTCGCGAGACGAATCTTCACACCACACGTGAGGTCGACACCAGCCACTGAAGGCGTGACACCATGCTGACTACGATCAACCGATTCCTGCAATACATGCACGACGAGCGCAATGCCGCGGCGCTCACGCTCAAGTCGTATGGCGAGGACTTGAAGTCGCTCGCCGAGTACTTCGGTGAACAGCGCGATCCCGCGGAGTTGACGCCCAGCGAATTACGCGGCTATGTGGCGGCGCTGCACGAGGCCGGCTATGCGAAAACTTCGGTCGCGCGCCGCCTGGCGTCGCTGCGAAGTTTCTTTCGCTATGCGCAGCGCGAAGGGCTGGTGAAGACGAACCCCGCCAAACCGCTGCGCAACCCGCGGCCTGATCGCAAGCTACCGCACTTTCTCTCGACCACCGAAATTGGCCAACTGCTATCAGCGCCGCCAACCGCCGAACCGCTCGGACTGCGTGATCGGGCGATTTTAGAAACGATGTACTCGGCGGGGCTCCGGGTGAGCGAGACCGTCGGCATGAACGACGGCGACATCGACGCGGCCCAAGGCGTGGTGCGGATTCGGGGCAAAGGCCGCAAGGAGCGCTTTGGCCATCTCGGCTCGCACGCGCTGCGGGCACTTGGCCGCTGGCAGAAAGCGCGTGTCCTGCATCCCAAAGTTTCGCCTGGCGCCGGGGCGCCGGTCTTCACCAACAAGTTCGGCCGCCGCCTTACGACGCGGAGCGTTGCGCGGATGCTGGAAAAGTATCTCAAACTCACCGGGCTCGACCTGCGGACCACGCCTCACACCTTGCGACACAGTTTCGCCACCCATTTGCTCGACAACGGCGCCGACATTCGCAGCGTCCAAGAACTGCTCGGCCACAAAAGCCTCGTGACGACGCAAATCTACACGCACATCAGCACGGCAAGTTTGCGCGCGGCTTATGAGAAGGCGCATCCTCGGGCGCATCGGGCGCCTGCATGAGCGAAGCCGCTACGGTCTGTCAATGGACCGCGTGAGCCTGGTGGAGATTACTTCGGACGACCTCATCTTTCCCAGACGGCGTAAGTAGCTAAAATAACCTGGTATTGTCTGGTATTGGAATCGCGCAAGCCGGAGGACGAGGTGTCGAGAATCGCCCATGAAGGCGCGGCTTTTTCCGAGCAGCCCGCCGCAAGCGCCGGCGGGTCGGTCGCCGCGTTGCACTCGTTTACCCCCTGGCTTCAGGAAACGGACGCTCACGCCGCTTATCACCTCGGGCTCATTGCCCAGGTCGATGAACGCCTGGCCAATAGCGCCGCATTGGACGACAAGTCGTGCGAGCTGGCCGACAAGCTGGAACGTTGGCGCTATCAACATCTGGAAGAAGGTGGCTTTCCGCCGTCGCCCCAGCAACAAGCGCTCGCCGACGCGCTCCAGGCTACGGCCGCGCAATTGGCGGGTCGGAATCCAGTTGCCCCACGGCGGACGTTCAGCGCCGTCCACGATCAGTCGCTCGACTTCCAGCGGTTTCCAGCAGCCATCGCGGCGCTCGACCCCGCCTATCCGCTTGACGAGTTGATCGAGCTCGCTCGCCAGCTCACGACGGCGCACTTCAGCGACCCGGCGACTGACTCGCGGCAAAGTTCGCCGTTGCCGCGGATGCTGTTGTACGCCCCGTTGTACGTTTCCAGCCATTGCGTGAATTTCTGCACCTATTGCGGCTTTCGTTACCCGCTGGACATCGAACGCAAGCAACTGACGCTGGAGGAGGTGGAGCAACAGATTGCCGTGCTGAAAGAGCGCGGCTTCAGGCAACTGTTGATCGTCGGGGGCGACTTCCCGCAGTTGACCACGATCGACTATATGTGCGATGTTGTCCGCTTGATGGTCCGAGCAGGGATCGTCCCGTCGATTGAGATCGCTTCCCAGCCGCTCAGTGGGTATCAGAAATTGGCGGCCGCCGGCGTCCACGGGTTGACGCTGTACCAGGAAACGTACGACCGCGCGCTGTATGCGCAATATCATCTTCGCGGCCCCAAACGCCTTTACAACTACCGGCTAGAGTCGCACGACCGCGCGGCCGAGGCGGGGGTGCAGCGTTTGGGATTGGGGGTGTTGTTGGGGCTGTGCGATGCGCGGCAGGATCTGCGAGCGATGATGCGGCACGCGCTCTATTTGCAGGACCGTTTCCCCGCCTGCACGCTCGCTCTGAGCCTGCCGCGAATCCATGAAGCGCCGGAGGGCTTCGCGATCTCGTCACCGGTAACGGATGATGACCTGATTCGGTTCTATTGCGTGCTCCGCCTGGCGTTTCCCGCCGCGCATTTGGTGTTGTCCACCCGCGAGTCCGTAGCGCTGCGCAATCGTTTGGCGAAGATTTGCATTACGCAAATGAGCGCCGGCAGTTCGACGGCGCCGGGAGGCTACAGTGAGTCTGGAACCACCGCCGGCGAACAGTTCCCGGTAACCGACCACCGCAGCCCCGCCGAAATGACCCAGTGGCTGCAGCAAGCTGGCTTTCACGTCGTCTAACTTGCGTTGCGATTTTTTGCGAGCGGCCGGCACACGTAATTCAGCGCTTAATTCAGCGCTTCGTTCCGTGCTGTTTCTTCATCCAATCGAGCGTGGCTTGAAACTTTGGGTAGTCGGCGGGAGCTTCATCGTAGTATTGCATTAGCCCCCAACTTCCCCACTTGCTCCAGCGGCTGACAGAACTGAACGCGCAGTGTAGCCCGCCGCCGCTGTCTTCCCACGCCTTATAATAACGGCGGTAGAAGTCCCCCATCCGTGGATGCTTGTTCGCCGCGTGCAGCAGTTGCTCCAGCTCCTGGTTATTCTCACCCCCCTGGACGCCGACCAGATGTTGCCCGCCTTCGTAAGCGATCAGTTGCAAGTTGTATTCGTCGGCCAGCGCTTTTTGTTTCTGCATATCCTCGATCGCTCGAGGAAGACTCTCGCGCTCCACCTTATCCAAGATGCCGTCGAGTCCGAGCTTGACAACCTCGTCCGCCTGATCGCCTGGCACGTTCATGCCGATGTAGGGAGCAATGGCCAGCGCGTCGGCGTGCCGGAAGGCGTCAGCACTGGTGACGACCTGGCGTGACACGTAGGGATTGGCGGACTGCGTAGCCAACACGCGAACCAGGCGATCGGTCCCGCCGAACACTTCCTCCCAAATGGCGAAGATTTCACGCGAGCGGCGACCGGTGTACAGCCAGGCGGCCTCCCAAGGCTTCTCCGCCAAACCCAACTCCTGCCCTTTGCGGCCAGCGTAGCGACTTTGTTCGAACTGGCCGTTCCACACTTCGTTCGAGTATTCGATATACACCTTCCGCTGCGGATCCAATAGCTGCTTCGTCTGCTGGGCGAAGCGGCGGACGTAGTCGTCGTCGGCCAGATGCGGCATGCAGAACCATGGATCGGCGTCCAAGCGGTTCGCCAGGTCGCACAACATCTCCAGGGGAACGCCGCGCCGCGTCCAGGTGGCGTCGTCCATCTTCGGACGATCGTCCCAATGCGCGATCGACGACCCGTTGGTGTCCATGAAGTCCATATACCGCAGGCACGCCACGCCGCGCCACCGCGCGAGAAAGGCGTCATGCCACGGATTATCGACGTAACGCTCGGCATAGCCAGGCATGATCACGCGAATGTTGCGGATGTAGTCGTTCGGATCGGTCTCCACCACGCGCAGAAAAAGGCCGCCGCGCTGCGAATCCACCTCGACGATCAGGCGGCCTGGTTGGTCCTGGACAACCTGCGCATTGCCGTGGAACTCGATCTTTCCCCGGCCGTCGTACAACAGGGTGTATTTCCCAGACGGATAGTGCCCGCCTTCAATGGTGCACATCGGGGTCTCCGCCCAACAATCATCGTCCAGGCTTGTGACCCAGCCATGCTCGTCCAACTTCAGCGCCGGCCCTTTCCCCCAGCCCAGGCCTTTTTTCTGGCTGATCCAAGTTCGCGACAACCGGAATACGTCGACCAGCGGCAGTTCGGTGTTCCAGTCGGCTGGCCCGGCCAGATTGATGCCTAGCTTCGCAACCGCAGCCGTTGGCTGCGATTCGCCGGCCGGCGGCTGATCGGCCGCCGCTGCACCGACCTGAAACAACAACACGCACGCCGCGAGGAACAAGATTCGCATCGACTTCTCCGTTTCAGACATTCCTGGTCACGATTTGGCACAAACCACCATTAGACAATGCCGGAGCACTGATAAGCAATCTGCACGCTGCCTTAACTAGATAGACGGTATTTAGTTTATCGTGTATCATGTCAACGATGGTGGGCAACCCCCAGTCGGACTAGCTGCCAGAAGAATCTGCGGAAGTGGCTCCGCCCACCTGACCTTCGATCAACGGAGAGACGACATGCTTCGCAAGCGCTACTGGGTGCGACTCCTTTTCTGTCTCATCCCGGTGATCGCAGCGCTCGCATTGCCGGGACGCGCCGCCGCGGACGAGCCGTGGATTGTCATCGAGGGGAGCGAGCAGGGAATCGGAGCAGGCAAGCAGGTGGTGTTGATCAGCGGCGATGAGGAATATCGCAGCGAGGAAGCGCTGCCGATGCTCGCCATGATCCTGTCAAAGCGTTTTGGCTTTCGCTCGACGGTGCTCTTCGCCATCCACAAAGAGACAGGCGAGATCGACCCGAACGTGACCGATAACATCCCCGGTCTGTCGGCTCTCAAGACGGCCGACCTGATGATCGTCTTCACGAGATTCCGTGATTTGCCCGACGAGCAAATGCAGCACATCGATGCGTACCTGCAAACCGGCAAGCCGATCATCGGCATTCGTCCTGCGGTTGTGGCGTTTCGGAATCCGCCGAACAGCAAATATGCCAAGTACAGCAGCGACTACCGGGGGGACGACTTTCCCCATGGGTTCGGGCGACAAGTGCTCGGGGCCACCTGGATCTCGCACCATGGCCAGCACGGCCGCGAGAGTACACGGGGCATTCCCGTTGACGCGATGAAGGAGCACCCGATCTTGCGCGGCGTCGGAACGATGTGGGGCCCCACCGACGTGTATACGGTGCAGTCACCGATTCCCCACGACGGCCAGGTGCTTGTCAGCGGTCAGGTGGTCCAGGGGATGAAGCCCGACGACCCAGCGTCGTCCAAGGCGCAAATGCCGCTCGCGTGGATCAAGCCTTTTCCCACCGCCAGCGGCAACGCGCGGGTGTTTATGACGACCATGGGGGACGCCCAGGATTTTCAGGATGAAAACTTCCGCCGGATGATCGTCAACGCCTGCCACTGGGCGGTTGGTTTGGAAGACGCCATTGCGCAGAAGACGAACGTCGACGTCATCGGTCAGTACAAGCCGTCGCCGTTTGGGTTCAATGGTTTCAGAAAGGGGCTGTTCCCGCGCGACTACGCAGTTGCGGAGGCGAAACGCGCGGAGCCGAAACGCGCGGAGCCAGAACTTGTCGATCCGCAGCCAGACCATGCGGATTTCGAGTTGAAAAACGGCGCTCGCATCTGCTACATCGGCAACACGCTGGCCGATCGCATGCAGCATTTCGGGTGGCTGGAGACGCTCGTGCAATGCCGGTTTCCCGAACAGAAACTGGTGTTTCGCAATCTCGGGTTTGCTGCCGACGAGTTGACGATTCGGCCCCGTTCGATGAACTTCGGCGACCCACACACCCACCTGGCGCACTCCCAGGCGGACGTGATCTTGGCGATGTTCGGCTACAACGAATCGTTTGACGGCGAGGCCGGCCTGGCGGCGTTTCGCCAGAACCTCACACAATTTATTGTCGACACGCAAAGTCACAAGTACAACGGCACCAACCCGCCGCAAATTGTGCTGTGCTCGCCCATCGCTCACGAAGATCTGCATGACCCCAACCTGCCTGACGGTAGCGAAAACAACCAACGGTTGGCAATGTACAGCGCCGCCATGGCGGAGGTCGCGCATCGCCACGGAGTGCGGTTTATCGATCTCTTCACGCCCACCAAAGAGTTATACGCAGGGGCTGAACAGCCGCTGACCATCAACGGCATCCACCTGACCAACCGCGGCAATCGCCTGGTAGCGGAGATCATCGACGAGGCTCTGTTTGGCAAAGCCCCGCAGCGCGACGAACAACAACTCGAGCACGTGCGCGAGGCGGTGTTGGTGAAGAACCTGCGCTGGTTCAACCGGTATCGTGCGACCGATGGTTACAGCACCTACGGGCAACGCTCGCAACTGAAGTTTGTGGACGGCCAAACGAATTACGAAGTCCTGCAGCACGAGCTGAAAATGCTCGACGTCATGACGGCCAATCGGGACCGAGCCATCTGGGCGGCCGCGCAGGGCCGCGATGCACCAATCGAGGATCGCAACGTGCCGCCGCCGCTCCCCGTGAAAACCAATATCCAAGGGGGCAGCAGCAGTTCGAGCGCGCTGAAGCAAGGCTCGGTCGATTATCTTGGCGGCGAAGCGGCAATCGCGAAAATGAAGGTCGCCCAGGGAATGCAGGTCAATCTCTTCGCCTCCGAGGAACAATTCCCCGACCTGGTCAACCCAGTGCAGGCAGCGACCGACACGAACGGGCGGCTGTGGGTGGCGGCGTGGCATACATATCCGCACTGGCGCCCCGACAAACCACTCAACGACAAACTGTTGATCTTTCCCGATGAAGACCGGGACGGCAAAGCGGACCGCTGCATCGTGTTCGCCGACGAATTGCACAATCCCACCGGCTTTGAGTTTTGGAACGGCGGCGTGCTGGTCGCCTGCGCGCCGGATATTCTGTTTCTCAAGGACACCGACGGCGATGACAAGGCGGATGTCCGCATTCACTTGCTGCACGGGATCGACTCGGCTGACACCCATTGCGGGGCGAACAGCTTCGTGCTGGGGCCGGACGGCTGCATCTACTTCTCCGAAGGCATCTTTCATTACACCAACGTCGAGACTCCCTGGGGCAAACCACTGCGGACGCAAGCGCCGATGTTGTATCGCTGGAATCCGCGCACCGGAAAAATCGCCAATCACTTTTATATTTCGCCAAATCCGCACGGCATCGTGATCGACGCCTGGGGGAACCTCTTTGCCACGGACGCGACGACGGGGCATGGCTTTTACGTTGGCTATCCGGGCCAAGGAACGCCTCACCAGTTGTATCCCAAGCGCGTCCGCCCGGTTGCGGGACTCGGCATGATCACAGGCACGCACTTTCCGCCAGAGAACCGCGGCAACTTGTTGATCTGCAACACGATCGGCTTTCTAGGCGTTCTCCAACACAAGCTAAACGTCCACGGGGCGGATTTCACCAGCCAGGAAATCGAACCGATCGTCGTCTCGACCGATGGGAACTTCCGTCCGGTGGATGTTGAAATTGGCGGCGACGGCGCGCTCTACATCCTCGACTGGCAGAACGTGATCATCGGCCACATGCAGCACAATCTGCGCGACCCCAGCCGCGACCATTCGCACGGCCGCATTTACCGCGTCACCGTTCCCACGCGGCCGCTCGCGCCGCCGCTCAAGCTCGCAGGCAAACCAGTCCCCGAAGTGATCGCGCAACTCGCTTCACCGGAAGATAGCGTGCGGTATCGCGCTCGCATTGAGTTGAGCGGCCGCGACAGCCAACAGGTCGTCGCCGCCGCCAAAGCGTGGGCCGCAACGCTCGATCCCAGCGCCAAAGGCGACGCCCACCAACTACTCGAAGCGCTCTGGCTCCACGAGCAGCACAACCTCGTTGATGAGCCGCTGCTCCGTTTGCTGCTGCGGTCGCCCCAGCCTCAAGCACGGGCCGCCGCGACCCGCGTCCTGGTGCACTGGGGAGCGCACATCAAAGACGCGGTGGCGCTGCTGCAACAGCAAGCCTGTGATGACGACCCCTTGGTTCGCCATGAGGCGGTCGTGGCCGCCGCAGGCTTTGAAGGGCTCGGCGCGGCCGAAGTTGTTTTTCAGGCGCAGCGCAGGCCATTGGACGCCCAACTCGAATACGCGATCAGCCAGACCCGCCGGAGCATCGACAAGTACTGGCAACAAGCCCTCCAGGACGGCCAGCCGTTGTCGCCTGCGGGACAGGCGTTTGTGCTGCGCAGTGCACAGAACGCCGACTTGCTGCGCATGCCGCGCGATGCAGCGGTCTGCCGCGCGATTCTGGAGCGCGCGTCGATTTCAGAACCAGATCGCACCGCTGCGTTGACGCAACTCGCGAAGTTTACCGACCAGAGCCGGGGCGAACTGTTGCTCGCGACGATTCGTGAACAGGCGCAGCTCAAGTCCCCGGTATATTCCGAGCTGGTCCCGCTGCTGCAGTCGTTGCCTGCGGCGGAACTGGCCACGATCAAGCCGCACCTGACCACGCTCGCCCGCGGCGACGGCAACAGCGGACTCCGCTCCGCGGCGATGGCCGCGCTGATTGACGCAGGCGAACCGGTCGACGCCGTGTTTCCCATGGCCGGCGCCAATCACCAGGGGGCGATGGCGTACCTCAACAGCGTTGCCTTGGTCCAGAATGCCGCGCGACGCAGCGCCCAGTATGGTTCGATCAGGTCGCTCCTCTTCGATCTTCCAGAGCATCTCCAGACCAAAGGCGGAGACGTCACTTCGCGGGGCGCGCGCTACGTGCGCATCGAACTGGCCCGCCAAAGCATTTTGACGCTGGCCGAAGTTCAGGTGTTCTCGCAAGGCGTGAACATCGCCCCCCACGGCCAGGCGACGCAGTCCGGCATCACGGCCGGCGGCGCGGCCCAGCGCGCCATTGACGGACGCACCGACGGAAACTGGGAGGCCGGATCATGTACGGCCACGAGCGATCAGCTCAACCCGTGGTGGGAAGTTGATCTTGGTCAAGAAACTCCGATCGAGCAAATATCCATTTTCAACCGCATCGATTGCTGCGCCCAGCGACTGGACGGTTTCACGTTGACCCTGCTCGATGCCGACCGCGGCGTGCTGTTTGTCAAGCAGGAGGTTCCCCAGCCTGCGCCCCAAGTCGATATTGCCGTCGCAGCAGGAGGCGGGAGGGATATCCCTGGCGCGGCGCTAAGAGCCTTGAAACACATCCCCGACCACGATGCGGAGATCTTCGCCGACATGGCGGCGGTGATTCAGCAGGGGGGCGCGCACCGCGCCAGCGCTATTGACGTGCTCCGAGCCACAGCGCCACAGCATTGGCCGAACGACGGAGTCCGGCCTCTGGCGGAAAGTCTAATCGCATACCTTCAGGAGATTCCTCCGCAGCGCCGCACACAAGCACCCGCCACGAGCGCCGTGGAATTGGCCACGCAACTTGCGTCCGCATTGCCAGCGGATGAGGCCGCTGCGGTTCGCGCGCGGCTCGAAGCTCTACAGGTGCGTGTGATCGACTTGCACGCGGTGCCCCACCGCATGATTTACGATCAACAGGTGATCGCCGCTCAGGTCGGTAGGCCGGTGGAGTTTCGCTTTTCCAATTCGGACGACATGCCCCATAATTTTGCGATTCTGCAGCCGGGCGCGCTCCAGGAAGTGGGCCTCCTGGCTGAAGCCACCGGCACCGCGCCGGACGCGGCGCAGCGGCACTACATTCCCAAGTCCGACAAAATCCTTCTGGCCAGCCGGTTGCTCGAGCCTGGCGACACACAGGTGCTCAGTTTTGAAGCGCCTGCGACGGCCGGCGTCTATCCGTATGTCTGCACGTACCCAGGGCACTGGCGACGCATGTACGGAGCACTGTATGTGGTCGACGACCTGAAAAGCTACCTCGCCGACCCCGCCGCATACCTCGCCTTGCATCCGCTACCGCTGCGCGATGAATTGCTGAAATACAGCGGGCGAGACACCGCCTGGAACTTCGACGAGCTCGCGGCGTCCGTCCGGCCGCTTGACGCGGGACGATCGTTCGATGTCGGCAAGACCGCTTTCACGGTTGCCAACTGCGCAAGCTGCCATCAACTGAACGGCGAAGGCAGACAGTTCGGCCCCGATCTGTCCAAACTCGATACGACGAAGTTCACGCCGGAGCAGATCTTGCGGTCGATGCTCGAGCCGTCCGCGGAAATCAACGAGAAGTTCCAAACGACCACGGTGCTGCTCACCTCGGGGAAGACGATCACCGGCATGGTTGTCGAGGAAACGCCGACCATCGTCAAGATCGTCGTCGATCCGCTCGCAAACGTGGAGCCGGTCGTTATTCAACTCGCGGAAATCGACGAGCGCGTCAAGTCACCTGTGTCGATCATGCCGGCCGGGCTACTGAGCAAACTCACGCGCGAGGAAATCTTGGATTTGCTCGCGTACGTTTACGCGCGCGGCGACAAACACCACATGCTGTTTCATGCCGGCCATAAGCACTGATGAAGCGGGGCTTCACGGCGCTTGCAGAACCCGCAGATGATCGGGAAAGGACTGTTGCGATGAACCTGACGACCATGACTACGAAGCTGCTTCTAGCGGCGGGCCTGGTGGCGGCGCTGCTCGCAAGCGTGCCCGACGGCGCGCGACAAGCCGCAGCCCAAGAGAATCAACGTCAAGCCGAAGACGCCTCGGCGAGCGAGCAGAAGTTGCTCTCCCTGCTCGACGCGCCGCTGCTGTTTGTGAAACGCCATTCGTATCAAGGCGCGCATATCTACGACACTTTTTACAAGTGGCCGCCGGGGGGCGGTGGAATTTATGTGCTTGAGAATCCATCGGCCCCGCGCGACCAGTGGAAAATCCGGCCGGTGATCGACGCCACGACGCCTGAGTCGCTCGGCAGCGGAGTTTACACCCATCCCGAGGTCTCGTGGGATGGTAAGAAGCTCCTCTTCTGCTACAAGGCGGAACCCGCCGGCTGCACCAAGATTTACGAGATCAATATCGACGGCAGCGGGCTACGAAAGGTCTCCGATCCCTCGGATCTCGTCGGCTGCAACCAAGGCAAAACGCCAGGAATGCACGACCTGGCTCCGTCGTATCTCCCGGATGGAGACATCATCTTTCTTTCCACGCGCCCGGCGGGCCTGGTGCCGTGCAACAACACGGGGGTTTCCATTCTGCACGTCATGCACGCCGACGGCAGCGATATCCACCCAATCTCGGTCAACTCCGAAAATGAGTTCGACCCGACCGTGCTGCCTGACGGTCGCATCGCGTTCGGCCGCTGGGAGTATGTCGACAAAAATGCGCTCACGATGCAGTCGCTCTGGTCGATCTATCCGGACGGAACCGAGGAGACGGCGATTTTCGCCAATAACATGGTCTTGCCGGAAGCCATCCTGGACGTTCGCCCGGTCCCCGGCAGCGGTTTATTGGCGGTCACGTTGGCCAAGCACAACGCGCCTCCGCGGGGCGCGATCGCGTTTATCGATCCGAGCAAAGGCAAGAACGGCACGGAGGCGCTGTTCAACTTTGAACATCCTGACCAACCGGACTACGACCAGGGAAACTCGTGCGAACCGTACCCGCTGGATCGCGACACGGTTCTCTTCAGTGGCCGCTCCAGTGGTAACCGCAACGCCATCGAGATGATGGACCGCCAGGGGCACCGCATCGTCGTGCTCTCCGATCCGAAAATTTGCCTGCACTCGCCGATGTTGGTCAAACCGCGGCCGCTGCCGCGCGTGATCCCCCAGCGAACCGATCGCAGCCAGAGCCAAGGAGCCTTTTTGGTTCTCGATGTCTATGAAGGACTCGAAGGCATCGAGCGCGGCGACGCCAAGTGGTTGCGCGTGGTGGAAGAGACTTCGCGCATCAGCGCCAGCCCCGGAACGCCTAATCCTTTCAACCAGACGTTTCTGGTCAGTGCGTCGCTCTCTTTCTCAACGAAGATCTATCACGGCGTGACGCCGATCAATGAAAATGGCTCCGTCTACTTCAACGCGCCAGCAGGCCGGGCGCTCTACTTCCAGGTGCTGGACGAAGACAAACGCCTGATCCAGAGCATGCGAACATTCATTCAGGCCGCGCCGGGGGTGACGCGCTCTTGTATCGGTTGCCATGAGAAGAAGTCGAGCGCGACCACGCAGGGCTATGCCCGAGAGATGAAGCTCCCCAGTAGTGGACCTCAGGATCTCGTGGCGGAGTCGTGGGGAACCGGCTTTATGGATTACCCCTCCATGATCCAGCCGATCTGGAACAAGCACTGCGTCTCCTGTCATGGTGGAGAGGAGGGGATCGCGGCGCGATTGGATTTGACCGGCGGCTGGACCAAATACTTCAATATCAGCTACGAGAATCTGGTCGACCGCCGAGAAACCCAGCTTACGGCGCACTTGATTGCCGGGATCGACACGATGAACGGCACGGCGTATTGGTCGGCGCCGCTACGAGCGCCGCGCAGTCACGGTTCCGCGGTTGCGCCGTTGGCCAAGGTCGTCATGAGCGAGCATCACGGCGCGACCAAACAACTGAGCGGCCCAGAGCGTGATCTGATTATGGCCTGGATCGATAGTAACGGACTCTATTCCGGCACCTGGGATTACACGCAGCACGGCTATGGCCTGTCCGATTGGGAGGGAATCCGCGAAGAACTGGCCGCTAAAATGTCGGAGGCAGGCTGCAGCAGTTGCCATGGCAAGTCGGTCGGCAGCGACTGGTTCAATCTCCAGACGCCTGAACTGAGCCGCATCCTCCGAGCGCCATTGGCCCCAGGCGAGCAGGGGCACGGCCTCTCGATCTGCCGAAATCACAAGATGGATCCGCAGCGCGAGCGGACGCGCCTACTACTGCGAGGCTACGCCCATGCCGTGCAGCCTTTGTCCGCGTTCGCTCCGCAACCGATGCCTCCGATTCAGCCGGGAGGCGAGCCGCACGTGTCTTTCGCATCCACCGAGAACCCGCACTACCAGGCGTTGCTCGCGATCATTCGCCGTGGACAGTCGAAAGTCCTGGCGACGCCTCGGATCGACATGCCAGGCGCGGTAGCGATTGCCGGCCAGTGCCGCATGTTTGTTCCGCCAAAGACGCCTCCAGCGCCGCTGGAGTTGAAAGTGGTGGTGGATGAACTGGGGGGCGCTCAACTGTCGTGGCCCCGTTCGGCAAGTACGATTGGACTGACCGCGGAGATTCATCGCAGCGATCAGCGGGACTTCATTCCGGGAAAAGAGACGCTCTTGACGGAGACGCTGCTCGCGCGTTACGTGGATGAGAGTGCGCCAGCAGGCGAGCAACATTATGCCTTGATTCTGAAGTCGCCCCAGGAGCGGAGCCAGCCGGTGCGGGCGTCGGTGACTATCCCCCAGCCCGTCGCGCCGCCGCGTCCCAAGGATCTGTCGGCCCAGTCAGTTCCTGGCGGTGTAGAACTCCAATGGAGTGCTGACGGTCCCGCAGGCTTGCGATACCACGTCTATCGGGCCACGGCGGGAACCGATCAATTTACACGCCTGACCACCGAGCCGACAAACGAGCGGTGCTATACCGACGCGCAAGCCCAGCCGAGCGCTGAGTATGCGTACACAGTGCGCGCAATCAGCCGCCGGGGAATTGAGAGTCTGGCTTCCGAGGCTTCCCACGCGGCGACCCTGCCTGAGATCAAAGAACCGGTCTTCGCCGCGGCCTTCACCACGGATGCCGACGCCCGCACAGAAACCGGAGACGTGATTCAAGGGACGTTGCGTGACAAAGCGCGCGTCGCCGGCGGGGTGCTCGACCTGTCGGCCGGCGGATTTGCCACGTTTGAACATCAACCGGCGTTCGACTTGAATTACTCCCTCACCGTTGAATGCTGGGTGAAAATGGCCGAGGGGGGACAGATGCCGGTGCTTGTCAGTTGCGGGAAATGGAAGGAGGCCGGCTGGTTTGTGCAACGGTTTGGCTCCGGCTGGCGCTGGCACGTCGGCGGAATCGACTGTGACGGCGGTCGCCAGGCCGTGGATCGCTGGACCCACCTGGTCGCAACCTTCGACGGCCGGTCCACTCGACTCTATCAAGATGGAGCGTTGGTCGCCGAACAGCCTGGCGCCGCCACGCGCACGGTCTGGGCGGGGCCGTTGGTGATCGGGCAGTACAGCGGCGGTCGCGATGCCCCGTATCAGGTTCGGGGTGCGATCTCCAAGGTGCGGATCTTTCGCCGCGCCGTCTCGGAGGAAGAGGTCTCCAGCTTCTTCAAAGCAGGCCCGCCGAGCCAATAGGCCACTTCTGCCAGGGCAGAGCGGAGCGGGCGGGCGCGTGGCGAGTTTCCAGGAACTTATTCGGCGGCGTTAGTCTCGGCAAACGCTTGGAAGGCGTGCTCGATCTCCTCGGGTTCGAGCGCGCCTTGATGAACCAGTACGCCATAGCGCAGCGTGAGGCTTGTTCCGGCCGCGAGCGTAAAGTCTTCCTTACAGGTTAGCGACGGGTTCAAATAGGGATACTGGTTTCGTGATTGCCACCACGCGGGATAACGCGGATTGTCAGGGTGCGCGAACATGACCAGCGCGGCGGGTTGGCCGTTCTGCGCGATCCCCTGATAGGCCATCCAACGGGCCTTGTGCGTGTCGCCGACTGCGTCGCCATCGCTCTGAAGGAACTTCCAGGCCGCCACCTGCTGCGGATTGTCGCCACAAAACTCAGCCGCCATGCGGATGGCGAAGCCGCCGTAGGAATTCTGATTGAAGACCACGTCCTCTTTTCCAGCCGGAGTAAAAGTCGCCTGCCAGTCGATCAGATACGTTCCCGTCGCACTCGGCTTGCCAATGCGGATCATGCGCCGCTCAGTAACGACCGGCGGCTGATCGGGCAGATGATAGGCGATCTCCAAGTCGATGCGGGCGGCGCCGTCCTCTTGCGCTGTGAGCTTCACCGCGACCGGCTCGGTCCCCCGCTGGTTCTCCTCCCAGTAATTCTTTCCGTTGATCGCTTTGAACGACCACCACAGCGCCCGATGCCAGGGATGATCGGCCTTGGCGTAGCCTTTGGGAATCGGATAGGGGCGCGTCAACTCGGTTCCGTCGATCAGCCCGATCCGCATGTACGGCTTGCCGATCGTCTTGTCATGCACGCACCGCCAGACGACCTTGTTGTGATTGAGCAACGCCAGCGATGTGTCCGTTTTTTCCCAACGCAGTTCCAGCTTAGCTGGCGCCGGTTCGGATGGTTGTTGCGCAGGCGCCGCAGTCGCGACGGCGATGCTCGAAGCGAGGCAGATGAAGATCCAGTTGAAATGTATCGTGCGCATCACGGGGGTGTTCCTTCGCAGTTGCAATAAGTCGTCGTCGAAGTCGCCCAAACTTCGAAAATAGTAGCCATCTCGCTCCGTGAGAGGAGCGCCGCCGTCATCTTGGCGACTGCGGCTGCATTTCGGCCAGCGCACAATCCGGCCGCTAACGGCCGAGCAGGTTCACCGCGCGAACCGTCCGCGTGCGCTCTTCAATCTCTGGCGGCAAATGGCCTTTGAACCAGGCCTTTGCACGATAGTTGAATTCGTCGCCGTCGGGAAGCATCGCCAGCGGTTTTTGGCTCAGTGCCAACGGTCGGTTGGGCGGCGAGGTGGTTTGGGGGCGCTCATGACAGCCGACGCACGAGTGCGTCTCGCCGGGCCGGCAGGAGATCCATGTTAGCTGGTTGCCCACCACGCGGCGGTCGCTATCGAGCACTTGAAAGTGCAGGAGTCGGTCGGAAGGTACTTCCACAAAGAACGAACCGTCGGCGGCCAGCGGCGCGGTCCCCAGCACGCGCGCGAAGGTGCCGCCGTGGTTCTGCCAGACTGGATTGGGATTGGTTTGCGTACTGTGGCGGCCAACGACCGGCACGCCTTCGATCAAACGCACTAACCGCCCGCGCGTGCGGACTTCGTCCTCTTGCGTGGCAAACACCGACGCGCACAGAAATCGGCCGCTATACTCACCGCGCGAGGTCTGCTCCGGAAGCACCGGTGGGCGCCAGCGGGGCGTGAGAGGACGCGCTTCAAAGTCCGCCGTGTGAGGATCGTTGTAGATCAACTCCAATTCCTGGCTGGCCGGATCGAGCAAGTACAACCCCAAGTCCACCTGTTTGCGATCGGGCGTCTTGAGAGTCGAGGCACACAGGATTTGTCCGCTCGGCAAGGGCCACGGCGTGGTGTAGGCCCGCTGCTTGTTGTCTGGGGAGATAATTTGTTCGCTGTCTGGGCTGGGTCCGACGAGCGTCAGGCCTCCCTGCGTCGCCACGATGATCTGCCGGCAATCGGGCATCGGCTGCGGCTGGGTCATGCGCAACACGCGATGCGTCAGCGGCGCCTCCTGGCCGTCCGCCGGCGTACGGGGACCATGATCGAGCTTTCGCCAAAAGACTCGCCGCTGTGGCCCATAGAGCACATGGTCGTTCGAGCCATCGGGGTGCATGGCATGCAGCGTCAGTTCAGTTTTGTTGCGTGAGTAGAAGACCTCGAGCCGGCTGAATACGATCCGCCCGTCGTGCAAAACGGCCGGCTCGTTGTCGCGCCCGATATTCGTGGCGATCTGGTGCATGTCCGACCCGTCGGCGTTCATGACGAACAGCGCTGTACAGGGGTAGCCGTGGTACTCGTCGCGAATCCCGCTGCGACTCGAAGCAAACACGATTCGTCCGTCCGCGAGATAGGCCGGACCCACGTCGTGATATGGCCCGTCGGTCAACTGAGTTAACCCCTCGCCGTTGACCGCGACGCGATAGAGATGCCACCACGGATCATCCTGTTCGCGGCGCGTGAAGATCACGTGGGTTGCGTCCCACGACAGTTCCGGCTCGCCTACATACCCGTCGGCGAAACGGGTCAACGGAGTCACTTTCCCGTCAGGCTGCGGCGGACGAAGGACGTAGAGATTATTTCCCGGCCGGTAGACAGGTCCGGAGTCGGTGACCACGTAGGTCTGCCGCCAGCGGTCGGCTTGTTCGACGGTGCCCTTGGTGTTGGGGATGTCGTTGTCCCCTTTGATAAAGACGACGGCGGCGGGCCGTTGAGAAGTTACCTCGTTCGATTCGAGCCTCGCGGAACACGGCTCCGGCGGCCGCGGCTCGATGGAGAGGTTGCCTGCAGGCTGGGGCAGCGTGATTCCGCGCGCTCGCAAGGCGTCGCGAGCAACGTGTCGCACCGAACCGAACGCATGGCTGGCCGCCGCGTTCTTCAGGGCCGCGAGCGCTTTCTCGCCACCCAGGTCGGCCAGCGCATCGGCGGCCGCGCGACGTACTTCCAACACCGAATGCTCGTCGTTGAGGATTTGGACAATCAAATCCGCATGGTCGTCGGTCCCCAATTGCCCTAACGCCCGCACCACCCCTTCACGCCAGCGAGGCGCCGGGTCATTAAATTCTTCATCTTTGAACTTCCCGCTGAAGCCGTAAGCGGCTTCCGGCCTGGCTTGAGCCAACCGTTTGGCGAGCGGCCCAGCGGCCCGCACATCCCCCAGCCAGCCGAGCGTCTTGGCCGCGTTGAGCCGCACCCAACCGTTCTCATGGTCCAATAGCGCCAGCAAACGGGGAACGTCCTCCTGGTCGGTGCAGACCGCAGGCAACCAACTGGCCATGCGCTCCACCGGGAAGCTCGACCAGCGCGGCGCTTCGCTGGGGGGCGGCACGCGCCGCGGCTGGCCGAGCAGTTCGAACGCGTGCTCGCACGCCTGTTGCCGCAAGCCCGCTGTTGTTAACAGGCGCCGCGTGAGCAGGTGCGCCGGCTCCGGCTCGTAGAGCATCATCGCATCGTGATCGCCAGGCAAGTTGGCCATGACCAGCGGGGCGATCTTTCGCAGTTCGGCGAGGTCTTGCGGAGCACTCCAAGGGAGCCGGCATAGCGCGTACGCAATGGCGTAAGGCGTTTCCAGCATCCGGTCTTCGCTGGGAAAACTCATCTTGTCGTCGCGCGGCACATCGGCAGGATCCTGGCCATCAAGAGTTTTGCAGTATCGCGGATAGGCAGCCAAGAGCGGCGCCACGGCGCGCTGGTCGCCGAAGTCGCCGAGCGCATCGGCTGCATACCGAGCCCACAGCGGCTCCTCGAGCAGACGCACGAGGTAGTCGAAGCCGCGCGGGTCGCGGAGTCGCCCCAGCGCGCGAATGCCCGCCCGCATGGCCAATCGCTTGCCTGGCGCTAGGGTGGGGCGCGGACCAAGTGCCTCTAAGACCACGTCCGTGGCGCCGTGGCCGCCCAACGTACCCAGCGCTCGCAGCCCACGTTCCAACCGCCACGCTGCGGCAGTTGCGTCATCCGTATCCGCTTCACGCACCAGCTTCAGCACCGCCGGCGGCGGCGTCTCTGGCGGCATAGCGCTGCACCACGTTCGCCACTGGGCGGCCTGGCTCTCGCGCGTGTCGAGCGGCGCCAGAGCATCGAAAGGAAACTCCATTCCGGTCAGGTTCGTCAGCGCCACATGGGCAGCTTGACGCGTCACCCAGTCGTCGTCGCTGAGCGCCTCCAGCAGCGGACTGAGGGCGGTGCGACTGCCGCACCATGCCAGCGCAAGCGCCGCCTGACTGCGCACCAGCGGCGACGGGTCGTGCAGACTTGCAACCAACGCGCCCTCCGCGGGATAGGCTCGCAGAAACCCCAGGCTTTCGCATGCACCGGCGCGCGTCTCAGGCGACGTCGACTGCAACCTGGCCTGTTGCTCGGCGACTTGCCGCAGATAGGGGTTGTCAATGTTCTGCTCACTATCCGCGGCAAACGTACCGCCTGCGCCAAGCAACACAAATGCGGCGAAAGCTAAACAGCAAATGATGCGCATATTCATGGCGCTGGAACGCGCTGCTCCAATTGGAGGCACGCCGACAGCAGCGCGCGGCGCGTTGAGATCTCTGGATAATTCTTCGCCAGACTTTGCATGCGTTCCAAGCTCTGGCGCGTGGCGATTTGACCGAGCGCTACCGCGGCGGCGTGGCGAGTGTCGGTCGCGTTCTCAAGGTTCTCGATGGTCGCCAGCAGTACGTCGGTCGCGCGGGCGTCGCCGCTGCGTCCCAAGGCCCACGCGACGGCTGCTCGCCAGCAGGGGGTCAGGCCGTTGTGCAGAAAGAGAACGCCTGGCCCGAGCGGATCGGGCCGCCCGTTGGCGGCTTCGGTCGGCTCGTGTTCGAGGAGGTCGATCAACGTCTCGACCGATTGCGGATTGGCCAGGTTCCCCAAGGTTCGCGCCAGGTAGAAGCAGACCCAATTCTTGACGGGCAACTGCTGAACCACCGGAATGCCTTTGTCGAAGACGCGCTCGATATCGGTCGGTCGATCGCGGTAGCGCAGCAGCGCCGCGCGGATGCGCGGCTCGTACTTCCCATCACGGCAAACGACGGACAGGATTTGCGCGGCGCGGTTTTCGGCGCTCGGATGACCGGCCCAACAGCGGTGGACGCTAGCGAGGGACTGCTGGATGTCTGGGACGGCCACGGCCTGCGAATCGCCTAAGATCGCGAGCGCCGTCTCGACGACGGCGGCCTCGGCCTCACTGTGGCGGAGGACGCGCCCGACGAGCGTTTCGTAGTCGTCGTTTTCCAACAGCAGAGCGCGGTCTGGATCGATCGGCACCGAGCGGATCAGGTGGGGCGCGATGCCGCGGGCGTGCGTGGTGCCGAGCGCATCGAGTGCCTCGATGATGAAGTAATGCACCGGCGACGCATGGCAAGCCATCAAAGCGTCGTGATCACCATACCACCGCGTGTAATTGGGATAGTCTCCCAACTGTGTAAACGCGGTGAGTAACGCCTCCTCCGCCGCGGTCGTCCCAATGCGTCCGAGCGCCTCGACGGCGGCCTCGGCCAAAAACAGGTTGCCAGTATCGGGATTGCTATGGTCGGCGATCGTCTTTTGCAGCAGCGGCACCGCCTCCGCATCTTGGAGATAGCCGAGCGCGCGGGTGGCAGCCTGCAGGCTGCGCGGGTTGACCTCGGAGAGGGAATTGAACCGCGCGTTGTCGCCGCGATACCCGGCTGCTTGCCATGCAGGTAGCGGGTTGTGCTGGCTGTGCAGCTGCACATACTCGCGCAACGCCACGCGCGCGGCAGCGCCTCCAGTATGTCCCAGCGCCACCGCTGCGCGGCGAGCCACGTCGCGGTCGCCTGATTGCAGCCGCTCGACGAGCCCGGCTTCAATCGCTTCCCAATTCGTGCCGCGGAACCACGCTTGCCATTTCGCCGCCTGGCGGTCTCGCACTTCCGCTGTGGCGAAAGGGTCGAAGGCGTCGCTGTGGCCGGTGAGGTTTTCCAGCGCCACGGCCGCCGCTTGTGCGACCAGCGGCTGGTCGTCAAAGAGCGCTTCCAGCAGCGGCGGAGCCGATTCACGCGACCCGCAGGTGGCCAGCGCAAACGCCGCCGCCACGCGCACTTCGCGGGACTTGTGTGCGAGACACGCGGCAAGCGCAGGCGCGGCGGAAGGGTGACGGAAGATCGCGAGCCGCTGAGCGGCTGAAATCTTCAGCCCTGGATCGTCACCGCGCAATTGCGCCGTCAGTGCGGCGACTTCCTGGAGACCGGTCTCGCAAGGGGTGGCCGCAATGCCATGTCGGTTGATTCCGGCCACTTCGCGAAAGCGGTCCAGTTGCAGTTCCATCAGCCCCGTAACGGCCGCGTTGTTGCCGCGGAATCGGTGTGGTTGGCCGCTGCCGAGTAGTTTAAGCGGAGGCGTTTTCAAAGCCAGTGCTGGCGTCGCGCCGCTGCTGGGCGCGACGTGTTGGTTTTCGTGACAGCCCACGCAACTCCGTTTTTCACCCGGCCGCACGTAGATCCACGACATCTCATTCAGTTCCGAGCGGCCCTCGGCATCGACAGCCTGAAACGCGAGTGGCGTGTTGGCCGGGACTTCGACGTGAAACGAGCCATCCGGCGCCAGCGGCACGGTCCCCAGCTCTGTCACGTCGCTGCCGGAGTGAACGATGTACGAGTGGGACGAACGGGTCGTCAATCCCTGGGCGGCCAGCACGCGAATCGCTCGCACATGGGACCAGCCCGCGGTGGTGTTCTTCGTAAAGCGCGCGTTCTGGCAAAAGAGAAAGCCGGTCGCCTGTACGTCGTCGCCGGGCTCGGCGGGAAGTTGGCTGCGCAACAACGGTGGCCGTTGTCTAGCGCCAAGATAGACCGGCGAGTGCAGCGCCGAGTCGGGCGATTGGTAGAGCGTCACGAGCGCCGGCGGCTGGCTAGCGAGGTCGAGAACTTCAATCGCCAGATAGCCTTGCCGTTCGTCGGTCGTACACAAGAGTCGGTTGTCCGGCAGGGCCGCCACGTCGCCAGCGGCGATCTGCAGGTGTTCCAGTTCCTGGCGGTGTCCCGGTTGTCCAATGCTGATGCCGGGACCGGAAAGAAACGCCAGGCGTCCGTCGGGGAGCGGCGCGGGGCTGCCGCACAGATAAGCTCGCAGCCGGTTGCCGTATTCGGGCCCGCTATCGAGGCTAAAAATGTTTTCGCCGTGCGTGCCGTCGGGGTGGATGGCGTGCAGACGCGTCTCAACCTTGCCGCGGTCGAAGAAATTGTCGCTGCGGATGAAGACGATCCGCCCGTCGGCCATCACTTCCGGTTCGTTGTCGAAGATGATGGTGTGAGTTAGCGGGCGAATGTCGCCGCCTGTCGCGTTCATCACAAACAGCGCGCGCGCCGGGGGAGCGTGATATTCCTCGAACGTTCCGATGCGCGTCGAGGTGAACGCGATGCGCCCGTCGGGTAGCTCCGTCGGGTCGATGTCGTGAAACGGGCCATCCGTGAGTTGCTCCGGCGGGGCGCCATCGGTTGTCAGGCGGTAGATGTGGAAGAATGAATCGCCTTCACGGGCCATCGACACCAGAATCGTCTGGCCATCGAAGGACACACTCGGCGAGCCGACAGCGCCGCGGCCGGCGTCCAGCAGCAGTTGTGGTTTCACGCCTGCACGGGCCGGCTTGAGCAGCATCAGCTTGTGGCCGACTTTCATCGGCGCCGGCAAGTCGTGTTCGGGAAACGCTCGCGAACGGCGCGGATTGAAGACCGTTACGGTGAGACTGTCCAGCGCCGTGCCGCCACTGCCGGCGGACTCGCGATAGAGGCTGCAATCGTCGTCGACAAACACGATCGCCTCAGGCCAGGCGAAGTCGGCCGGCGCCGCAATACGCACCACCGAGCCGGCCGCTTTGCGCGTGGGGAGGGCGCGAATGGCGTCGGCCGCGCGTTGCACATTTCCCGCAGGCGTGCCGGTGGAGACCGCGCGATCGCCATTGTGGGCAACCTTGCCCCAGGGGGCGTCGCCGAATTGGCCGACCACCTGCGCCGCTGGCCACTTTTGATCGTCGAAGGAAGGCTGTTGCCAGTCGGTTTGCAGTGTGCTCGCGCATTTCCACGCGGCGTCGGTGGCGAGCGAAACTGCCTCGCCCCCTTTGGGCCGCACCTGAATTGTGGCGATTAAGCCGGCTGGCCCCGGCAGCGTGTTGACCGCTTCGACTGCGAGCAGATTGCGCCCCGGCACCAGCAGACTCGAAATTTCAAACCGCTGCGGATGACGCCACGCATCGTTACTGACCTCGCTCTCCCCGGCGATGCGGCCGTTGACGTAGAGCGCGAACAGATTATCCGCCGTGATGATGACTTCGGCCGACTCGATCGCCTGCTTTTCCGGCAGCGTCATGGACGCGCGAAAGTAGCCGACTTCTGCCGGTCGCGTTTGCGCGTCTGCTAGTTCACCAGGCAGAGACCAAATCCACTGCGCATCGTCCAAGCCCATAGCCCCGTCTTGCGCCGCGGCCAGCGGGCAGAACCACAGTACGCCGATCATCATTAACAGCGAGGAGATCATTCGCATGACTTACTTTTCCTTTATCGCCTGTGCAAGCACGCCCCAGTGCGCCCAAGTGCGACGCAACGGCGCGGCGGGGAGTTCTCACGGGATAACCACAAAGCCGGGCATGTCGGCGCGGGGGCGTTTCTTCAGTAGATCCTGGACGGGTCGGAACGTCTCGATCAGCTTGCGATAATCGGGATCGTCTTTCGACTTGAAAACGGCCTCGGCGCACCGCTCGGTTCCGCCTGCCTGCTTCGCCAAGGGCGCTAGCAGGAAGTTGTTGTTTTCGGGGTTGAGCATGCGCGTGTAGAACGTGCGCGGAACACCTTTGTCGTGACACTGGACGCAGCGCCGCGAGGCGACTTCGTGGAGCGTTGAATCCAAGTCTTCCGGCAGCATCCTCCGGCTCCCGAGTTGCTGCTTATGGTTGGACGACGACGTGCCATAGTAAGGCACATTGAGATCGAGCCACATGTAGACGCGACGCCGATCGGCATCGGCGACGTCGACGCGTCGCTGGCCGTCTTTATCCGGATGCCCCGTCCGAATGATCTCGGCCAACTTGCTCGCCGGGCTACCCCAGCGGCGCGGCTTGATTTCGAGAATGTTCGCGCCCGCGCCGTTGATCGTCCAAATCCATTCCGTGTACGGGCTCATGCCGCGAACCGCATCATACTCTGGTCCCGAGGGGCTGCCGTGGTTGCTCCAATTCCACTCGCCCTGCGTCCCTGTGCGGCAAAGAACGTCGTACGACACGTTGAAAAAATCGGTCTTGTCGCCAGAAAGGTCGACGCCTGAGGGATGCTCGCGCTCGTTATGACAGGAGGTGCAGTGCTTGTCGAACACAGGCTGCACGACATCCGCGTAGCTGAAGCCTTCCACTCCCCACGCGGGCGTTTTGAGGTCTTGCACCACGTCGAGCGTGGCGAACTTCGTGAGCGGGCGGGGCGTGACCGAATTGCGGTCGGAATGACAACCCACGCAACTTTGCACTTCGCCCGGCATCAAGTGCGTGAAGCTTCTCATCCGCTGCAGGGCGCGCCCTTCGGCGTCGAGCGCCAGGAAATAGATCGGCACCTCGGCGGGCACCTTGAAGGCGGCCGAGCCATCGTCGTTGACATCGGCAAAGCCCCAAAGCTTCTTCGGCGCGTACGTGGCGCCACACGAAACCAACGGAAACTGAAAACCGAAAACAGCAATGTTTCGCATGCCGGAACCGTGCGGAACGAGATTGTTCTGCGGCGTGTGGGTGTTCTTTTCGACTTCCTGCACCACGGCGATCTGCTTGATCTCGCCGCGTTTCACATCCGGCTCCAGCCCATTGTAGACATCCTGAAGCAAGACCGTGGCCCACGCCCCGGTGACGCTTCCATCCTCCGGCAGGACGGCGTTTTGGTCCTTGGGGCGACCGGTCAGCACCGGCGGAGTCGGCGTTTCGCGAACCGGGTGCGCGCTGTAAAAGCCCATTCCGTCCTGACAACTCAGCAACGTGGCGGCATTACCGTCAAAGTCGCGCAGTTGTAAGTCGCCGGCGCTGGAGACGAGAAATCGTTGAGCGTCAATCGCCAGCGGCTTTTCGTAGGGGCCGCGCTGATTGGTGTCGAGCATTCCATTTCCAAAGGGTCCGCCCCCCATGCGATGCGCGTAGATATCGATTTCAGGCGTGAGGTTGGTCACGGACTCCCGCGCGTTGGCGCCTTTGCTGGGATCGATGGCGATGATCGCACCACGGCACGGGCCGTTATGATTCGTCGCCGTGGCGATGATCTTGTCGGTGCCGGGAATCGGCTGCGCGTCCATGAACGTGCCCGGCGAGATGACGCGGTTGCCGTAGACGCCGGTCAGGCCCGTCCCATCGGGGTTGATCGCCCACAAGCTCTGAATCGGGCACGCGGCGCGGTCGACATATTCCCACCGCGTGTAGACAATCCGCCCGTCGTTTAGCACGGAGGGGGTGAAGTCCATCAGGTAGTTCGCGGAGAGTCGCTTCTGGTGGCTCCCGTCGCCATCCATGCGGTAGACCACCGGCGACGTGACCACATAGCAATACGCATAGGCCGGCTTGCGATCGGAGATGAAGGCGATTCCACCGTCGGGGAGCCAGCAGGGATCCAGGTTGTTGTGCTGCCCAAACGTTAGTTGGGTCAGGCCGGTGCCGTCGATGTTCACGCGATAGATCTGGTAGTTGTTGTCGCTGATCGAGCGGTCGATGTCCTCGATATGCGCCACTGGATTGCACATCACCAGGCCGCCGCGTTTCCACGCGAAGACGATCTGTTTGCCGTCGTAGGAAAGGTCGGCGGTCGTAATCATGCCGTCGGACGAATCCACGATGCAGCGGAGTTGCCCATCACCGTCAGCGTCAGGCGTAAAGACATACAGCCCGCCCCCTTTACGGAAGCCTTCGACGTGGTAGACGTAGACGTGCGAAATATCGAGCGGATGCCGCTTGACGAGCAGGATATCGCGAAAGCCTAGCTTCCCGGAAAACAGTTCGTCGCGCAACGCAGCGGCCTCAGCCGTTCGCTCGCTGGGAGGAAGCATCATCGCGCGGAGTTGATTGTCGCTCGGGGAATCGCCAAAGACCGCAATCTCCGAGGCGCCGGGATTGAACTGGTTCGTGTAAGACGAGAGAAATGCGATGCGGATCTTGCTGACGGTTGTTTTCGGCAGCGCGATTCGCTGCGGGCCGTGTTGTTGTTTGAAAACGCCGCGCACGACCGGTTGGGGCGCGTTGTCGAAGTAAACCTCATAATCCTTGAAACACTCTTCCATCAATTGCCCTGTCCGCCCGAAATAGACGATCTCGGCGACTTCCACCGGCTTGTCCCAAGCGAGCGTAAACTCGCCGGTATACTTGGTATCGCCGCCGCGCACACACCAGGCTTGGGTTTCGTCCCGCTTGCAAAGCGCGGTGGGGATGCGGCCGTCGATCGCCCACTTGGCCAGATAGTCGCCGCTGTACTCGCTATTGGCCGTGACGGTGGCCTTGGGCGCGAGGTTCTCCACCACAGGCGCGGGAGATTTCGTTCCAACTGGAGGCGCGGCGGCGGTCGTCGAAACGATCGCGAGCAGCAGGCCGAGCATTACCGTCAACAACACGGGACGAGCGATCATGGCTTGGTTTCCTGGGTCTTGTTCGGATTGACTGGCTGACACCAGAGCGAGCGCCAGTACGCCTGGTCGGTCGCATACACGTCGAGCGGACTCTTGCCCAATTCAAAACTGCCCGGCAAAACTCCGTATTGCTTCATTTCACGCACATACTCGGTTCGCGGCTGGAAGTCAGGCATGTCGAACCGTTTGATCTCGTCCAGGTTGGCCTTGCCGGCGGCGACCATCGCCAACAGTTTTTCGTAGTCCGGGTCTTTCTTGTCTGAAAACAGATTCGCCTGCGCGCCCTGCTCGCCGTGGCAAATCCCGAAGCCACCGGACTCCTTGGCGAGCGGCGCCAGTAGCAAAAGCGATTGCTCGGGACGGCTCAGGTTGAAGACAATGTGCCGGCTCAGTTGCAAACGCGGATCGTTCACATCGAACCGCCAGAAAGAAATATCCCGCTCGTCCGCGAGCGACCGGGGCAACGTCAGGTTATTCTGGTGGCACGCAGTGCAGCGGCGCTCCATAACCTCGGCTCCGGCCTTCGTCGTGGGCCACTGGTCGTCCGTATTCACCAACTGGTTCTGGACATATCCGCCAATCGAACCGCAACCCAGCGCCGCGTAGGTACCGGGATAGGGCGCGCCGACATCGATCCATAAGCGCAGCATGCGCCGCTCATGCTCGGTGGCCTGCACGTTGTGGTGCGAGCCGTCGAGCATCGTGAGAATGCGACTCGCCCCTGACCCCAGCGCCCGCGGCGCGTAATTGCTCTGCGGTTGGTTGCGATTGTCGTTGAACAGTTGGCGAACGGTCATGGTGAAATAGGCGTGCGAGAACATCGGTCCACGATCGCCTTCGAGAAGCACCTGGCCGGCATAGGGCCCCCCCTTGTCGGTCTTCTCGTAGCCGTGACAATCGACACAGAGCCGGTTGAGGATCGGCTGGATATCGCGCGGGAAATCGAAAACGTCGGGACAATCCTCGTAAGGTTCGATGCGGCTGGCGGGACGCGCCAGTGCCTGCAAATCATGGGCACACTGCGTGGTCTCGGTCCGTTTCTCATGGCAGCCGGCGCAACTCGTCACCTCGCCAGGCAAGACGGTGAGAAAACTTTGCATGCGTTTGACGGCCAGCTCGTCTTTGTCGAGCGCCACAAAGAATAGCGACCGCATCGCAGGCAATTCCACAAATGCGGAGCCATCCGGTTCGACCGGCACCGTGCCGAGGACGCGCTCCAGCGTGAACGAGCCGCCGTAGGTCAGGGGATCCATGCCGCCGGTGAAGTTGATCGGCTTAGGCAATGATTCCAGCACGAGCAACTTCTTGACATCGCCGCGCTGGATGCCGGTCATGCTGCGGCCGTTGTAGACATCGACGAGGACCACCTTGCCGGTTTTCTGTCCCCGGTCGGTATGATCCGAGATCACCCGTTCACGCGCGCGGCGAATCACGGGGCGAGGTTCGTGGCATTCCAGTCCCGCCGCGGCTTCCGCAGGCGTGACGTGGTACAGCTCGCGGGTGCGACCCTGGGCGCCATCCAAGAGCGCGATGCGCTGGCCTTGCGCGGCCATGATCGCGTCTTCCGAAAACGCCCACGGATCGCGATAGTTGGCTTCCTTGGTGACGTGCCGCGCCGAGCCTTGATCATCCGGGCCGCGCTGCGGATCGACGATCGTGATCCGTCCGTCGTGTTCGCGTTGGCCATGCCCTGGCGAGAAAATCGCGACCACTTTGTTGGAATCGGGAATCGGCTTGGCGTCGATCATCACGATGCCGGGGTGCATGTTGCCGTAGTACACCATCTGTTTCGTGCCGTCTGGATTGGCCGTCCACAGATGGTGATAGTCGACCTGCGAACGATCGACATATTCCCAGCGCTGATAGAGCACGCGCCCGTCAGGCAACGGCCACGGCGTATTGTCGTGTTCCAGGTTAGCCGAGATGGCGTGGATGTTGTTGCCGTCCGCGTCGCACCGGTGCAGTACGGCCACGCGCGTCACCCAGCAATTCACCCAACGGTTGCAGCGACTCGAGACGAAGACGATCCGGTCATCCGGCAGGTAAGCCGGTTCAAAGTCGTCGAACGGCCCGTCCGTCAACTGCCGCAAATTGCCGCCGTCGAGGTCGATTTCATACAAGTGGTAATGCTTGCTGTCCCCCTTGCGATAGGAGAACAGAATCTTACCGCCATCGTAGTGAACCACCGGATCGCGGACGCCCCCTGCGGGATCATCGACGAGAGCCTGCACCTTGCCGGTCGCCAGGTCAAGCCGGCAAAGCTTGCCGCCATTGCCATACGCCGGCTTGTCTTCCTCGTAGGAGTAATGGCTGAAGTTGGCGTACCAGTGTCCGTCCTTGCCAGGCTGGCGGAGCGCGAACACGATCTCTTTCACGTTCGCGAGCGCGCCATCAAGCGCCGCAGGCAACTTCGTGTCGCGGGTTGCCTCGGGGGTTTGCGCTGTCACGGTGGAGAGCGAACTGAGCGCCAACAGCGCGCCGAGCACAACCGTCCCCGTCATTAGGCGAACGCTCATGGCCTTTCCTTTCGGAGTGCGTTGTCCAAGTTAAGACTGAGGATCCCGCCTGACGCTTCGAGTTGGCCGAACCGCGAGGACGGATCAGGGGTTCGTCACAACGACAACACGTAGTCGACCAGGTCATCGATCTCCTGCGGAGTGAGGCCCTTGGCCTTGCCGTGATGTCCATCCTCGTTATGCGTGGTGAGGACGTCTTTGATGGTCAACGCGCGGCCATCGTGGAGATAGGGCGCGGTGCGATACGCTTCGACGAGCGACGGCGTGTTGTACCGTTCGTCTGGTTCGTTGGCGCTCAGCACGCCGACGTTGTGCATCAGGTTGTCGGTGAAGATTGGCGCCGGGTGGCAGCGGGCGCAGCCGGCTTTACCCTCGAATAATACCTGGCCACGCGCCGCCGTCTCGGTGAGCTTGCCATCGACGGTCAGATGATAGCTCGGCACCGGGGTGAGCGACGTCAGATAGGCGTACAGGTCGTCCACTTGCGCCGCGGTCGGCACCAGCATGTTGGTGAACTTCAGTCCTCCCTCGGTGCAGGCCTTGGCCGACGCAATGGTCGCCCGACGATTGAGCGGTTCGGTCTTGTGCAGCCAAAGCAGATTCATCGTGTCCTTGGCGTTGCCGATGCCGTCGCCGAGGAAGTCCCATCGCAAGCCGTCGACGCGGCCTTCGTTGGGATGGCAAGTCGCGCAACTGTGCCAATGTTGAAAGGCATGCGTTGCGTCGTGGAAGATTTGCTCGCCGCGGCGCACGTCGTTGGTCTGGGGCTGCGCGCCAAGCGAGATCGTCTCCACGACCTTCCCATTAGCGGCATCCAGCACCGCGAGCGAACCCGAGAAATAGTTGGTCACCAACAACTGCTGTTCATCAGGCGTGAGGGCGATCCCCCGCGGACCGTTGCCGCCTGAGGCAAAGCGGCGAATGGCGCCTGCGATGTAGAGGGCGGTGAGATCGTTCTCGAGTTCAACGACTTGCTGCGGATCCTCCTTGATGCGCATCCAGATGTTGGGTTGCGAGCCGTCTTTCAACGCCGCCAGTTCCGCCGGTACGTCGCCGGCCAACAGCCGATGCACCAGACCAATGTCAATCTGCGAAATCGAATGGACGCCGGCATGACTAATCCAGAGCCGCGATCCATCGCGGGAGCAGACCACCGCGTAGGGATCCGCCGCCCCTTGCGTCAGGTCGTCCAGCAGCACCGTTACCGGCCGCGTGCCTTGGGCGATGTCGATGACCGACAGCGCGAACGTGTTGACCCAGCCCCGTTCCAGTTGTGTGATCGGCAGATTGAATCGCCCCAGCGGGTGCACGACGTAGGCCAGCTTTCCGTCGGGGCTGACGCACGCGCCATAAACGGCGGTCGAACCGAGCGGCAACTTCACCGACGCGGCCACCGCGAGCTTGGCGTTATCAAGGATGCTCACCTCGGCGGCCAGTTGCGGATCGTCGCCGACGCCGTGGGGTAGCAGGTTGGTGACGATCGCAAACCGCTCGTCCGGCGTGAACACGACGGAGCTTGGCTCGCGCCGCACGGGGATTTCGCCAATCGTCTTGCCTTGCGCCAAATCGATGACCGTGACGCTGTGACGGTCCTGGTTGCAGACCAACAACCGCTTCGCGTTCTCGGCAATCGCCACGGCGGTTGGCCAACGGCCCACGTCAAAACGCGATGCGACGGACGACGCGCTCGTGTCGATCACGGCCACTGTCCCCGCGCCGTGCTCAGCCACGTACAGCCGCTTGCCGTCAGCCGATAGCGCCAGCCCTCGCGGTTGGCCGTGCAGCGCGACTTCGCCGAGCTTCTTCTTGCCGGCGATGTCCAGCACCGTCACGTTGCCCGCCGTGCGGTCGGAGACGTACGCCGTCTTGCCGTCGGGCGAGACCACCACCGCGATGGGCGAACGGTAGGCGTCCTGTTTGGCGTCGGCGTTTTCCGCTCCCACGACCGGAATGTTCCCAGCCGCTAACCACACACCAACGAGCGCGTGCGCGACTGTCAGCAAGGCGAACTGTAGACCTCGATTAAGCATGACTTGGTCTCCTGTTATCAGAAACGATCCGAGCGGGGATGCTGGCGAACAATGACGATGGCGTTATCCGCGACACACGATGTCTCATCCGGTCAACGGATCGAGGCGGGATGTCTGTGGACAAGCAATGGGGCGGGCGAGTGTTGGCAAATATAGGTGACACGAAAGCTCTAAACAGAACAAACAGAGTTTAGTATAGGGCGTTACGGAAAGCAACACCGAGCCTGCCCACCCGCTTTTGCCCACGCAATTGGCGGCGTCTCGCGCGTTCGTGCGAGTCGGTTCAGGCTCCTTGGACGCAATTTGGGCGAAGCGCGGGTTGCGTTGAAAACGGTCGTCTTACTTGAGAACGCGGATTCGCAGGTCTTTGAACTCGACCTTCATCGGCGGCCCCTGGTGCATCTGCAGAGCGATGATGCCGCGCGGGAGCGCGAACTTTTCCTGGTGGTCTTCCACCTGGCACATGAGTTGCCCGTTGATCCACAGTGAGATGTTCGGGCCGTCGGCGAGGATGCGATAGTCGTTCCAGTCGTCGGGCTTGACCGCTGCCAGCAACTTCTTGGAATCGCCGAATGTGGTGATCGTTTTGTTGCCGGCCGCGTCGATCTGCACCCGCTGCCCACGCTCCGCGACCAGGCCCCGCTCGTGCTGATATAAGCAGCCGGTATATTCCCCGGCGGTGTCAAGGTCTGCCTGATAGCCCCACGTGTCCCACTCCGCTCGGCGCTGGCTACGGAACTGAATGCCGGAGTTGGCCTTTCCGCCAATGCGGTAAGTGGCGCGCATTTCAAAGTTCGCGGGCTCACCGTCTTTCCAGTAAAGGTAGTGCGACCGCTGGCAAGGCTTTTCTGGCGTGCTCTCGGCCACGAGAACGCCATCGCGAACTTCCCACCAACCTGGCGATCCTTCCCAGCCTGTCAGATCCTTGCCATTGAACATCGACACGAATTCAGCGTTGGATTCGCCTTCGGCCGCGCAGGTGCTCATGGTTGCGGCGATCCAGATGCTCAGCAGACAGACCGAAACGCAAACTCTTAGCGAGATCATAGGAGGCTCCTTGGGTGGTTAGCGGTGACTTGGCGCACCGCAACGTTCATGGTTTGTCCACAGGCTCGGCGCGGACGAGCTTACAAAGACGCAACATCGCCGGCGGCGGTAGTGGACCGTTGCGCGGGCGATCGTGGTTGGCCGGCAACGTGGCCCAGGTCAAAACGTAACGCACATGCGGATCGTTCGACTTGCCGAGATCGCCCGCCTGGCGCGCGCCGACGCCTTCAAATTGGATTTCGGATTGGTTCAGTTCGGCCGGTAATTCGCGTTGCGGCGGTGTGACGTTCGCCGTCACAGGCTGGAGCGTCGTTTCGTCAAACGCGACGGACCCTCTTCCATAGTCTCGATGATGATAGCCGACGATCCACGCGCCCTCTGGGGTGCGCTGGGGCGTGGCAATTTGAATGCCGATAAACGGCATCGCCCCGCCGCCGGAAAACTTCACCGGTTGCTCCCACGCGGTAAGGGATTGGATGGTCCACTTCCCGTCGTCAAAGCGGGCCGCGTAAATTTGCATGTTTCCGCTAGAATCGGACTTGTGATACACAATCAGCGGACGTTGCAGTGAGTCAAACACGAGGTGCGAACCGCCGTTAATCATGCCACCGCCGGACGGAACCGGGTCGACGATCAGGCCTTTGGTCGCGAGGGTCATTGGCAATGCGATCGGCTCGCCGGCAGCGGTCTCCCAATGAATGAGGTCGGGACTGCGCGCGTAGGAGAGATTGTTGTTCGTCGCGCAGTCAGGCGTGTCGCGCCAGACCCAATGGACGTGAAAACGTTTGTCGGGGCCTGCGATTGGTCCCAGCGGATACGCGTTCCGCTGGCCTTGCCCGTCGAACAACGGCGTTTGCAGCAAGCGCGACCAGGTTTGCGTCTTGTCGTCATACACGTTGTAAAGTCGCCGGCCGTTACCGCTGCTGCCGTCGCGGTAATGAAAGATCAATCGCCCCGCCGCGTCGCGCATGAAAACCGGGTAAGTGCAGCGCGCTTCGTCTTGACCGGTCATCGCCTTGCGCCGCAGTGTCGTGATGTCCCCCGGCGATTCTGTACAAAAATAGACCAAAGGGACGCAGTGCATGTTGCCTGCGAGGTGCAGATTGCCGGCGGCGTCGCACGCCATCGTAAGGTAGTTATGCGAATCCCAGCCGACCTTCGAGTCGAGCTTGACCGTCTGCCACTGACGCTGGTCGAGCGCGCGCGTCGCCACGGTCAGTTGGTGTTGCGCGTTATAATAGGCCACATACTGGCGCTCGCCAGCGGTTAGGAGCGAAAACCCAACCGGAAACCACGAGGGGACCGCCTCGATATCGATCCGCTCCTCCACACGCCAGAGCGATTCGCCGGCCTGCGCAATTCCGCCGGCTAGCATGATGGCCAGCACGAGTGCGCTTAGCAGGTTTGTTTTCAGATTCATGGAAATAACTCTTTCGATTCGCGTTTCGATGCCGCCACGACATTGTTAGTTTGATCGATAGCGTTGGTCCTCGCGACTGCCTGCGGCTTGCAGGTAGGCGATCAGGTCAAGCAGTTCCTGGTCGTTGAGTGGATCGATCAAGCCCACCGGCATTTGCGAAACTTGGGAGACGTGCATCTCATCAACATCGTCGCGTTGGATCACCTGCGGTTGGTTGCCGCCATCGACCGTGTAGACGTAGAGTTGGTCGCCGATCGAAACGACGCGGCCGACCAACACCCGGCCGTCGGTCGTGAGCAGTTGCTGCGAACCGTATTGATCGGAGATCACTTTGCTTGGCTCGAGCACCGAGTCGAGCATGTCGGCGAGCGAGTACTTTCTCAGGGCCGTCGAAAGATCGGGGCCGACGGCGCCCCCTTCGCCATTGAGACGGTGACAGTTGGCGCACTGCGCGTGAAACAGATTGCGTCCGGCGTCGTAATTTGCCGGATGCGTTGGTTTTTCGAGGACGGCTAACGCCTCGGTCTTGGTCCATTTCCGCGCCGGTCCCTGAGGCGGCGTGGGGATGAACGTCTGGCCCGCGAGCGATTGGCTGGCCAATTCGCCGAGCGCGGCTTGCTCGGCCGGCGAACAGGTTTTCAAAGCGTCGCTACGGATGTTCGTGAGAAAACCAGTGTAGCTGTTTCCGCCAGGATATTGCGCCAGCCGCGGGAACAGGGAGAAATATTCTCGGCGCTGTTCGCTGGTCCAGCCCTCCTTGACGTTGCGCAAGACAAACAGCAGTTGGATCGCCCGCGCCGGCGGAATGTTCTCCAGCATTCTCGCCACCGTGCCGCCGTAGCGGTCGTTACGTGCGACGAGCGCTCCCCAGTTGGGCGTCTTCTCCGGGCCAAGGTGCTCGATGAGCGCGAGCGCCTTTTCGATAATCGACGGGGCGCGAAGATAGACGAGCAGGCGAGCCAGTTCCGTATTCACTGCGTCGGACTTGCTCGGAAAGAGCGGGTCGAGTCGCGCAACCAAGGCCGCCCGCGCGGGATCATCGGGTTCACCCAGGCGAACGAAAGCGAGTTGATACGCGCGCAACAGGCCGAGTTGCTCCTCTTCGGAAAGAGCCGCGAAGCGAAGTCTTGCGAGCGATGCAAGCACGGCCGGTTGATCGGCTGGTTGGCCTTGCCGAGCCAGCGCGATCATCGCGTTGATGGTCGCTAGCGGCGTCTCGATTGCGAGCGCGCTCTCTCGCCAGGTTGTGAGGGGTTGGTGTTCCAGTGCGACGCGCGCGGCATAACGGAGGAATCGATCGTCGCTGCCAAGCTGCGCGAAGATCAGATCCACATCGGCCGCGCCTCCTGCGTGCATCGCCTCGAGCCGCCGCCGCAGAGCCCGCTGCTCGGCGCCGGCTTGGTTGCGCAGCTCGACCGGCGCAGTCGACTCGCCGCCGATATATCGCGCGCGATAGAGATAGGTTTGAGTGCCCCAGCCGCCGGTGATGAAGTACATGGCGCCATCGAGTCCGATCACGGCATCGGTGACTGCCAGCGGCTGGCCGACGATGAAATCTTCCTTGTTGGCGGTGTAACTTGAACCGTGCGGCGTCAACCAGACAGCGTGAATGGTGCTGTATGTCCAGTCGAGCAAGAAGCAGGCCCGCTGGTATTTCGCGGGAAATTTCGCACCTGCGCCAAATACCACCCCCGTCGGCGAACCGGGACCAAGATCGAGCGCACCGGGGAGCGAATCCTCGTAATACGCAGGCCACTTTCCGGTTCCGCTGCGCCAACCGAATTCGCTGCCGCTGGTAGCGTGAACGACGCGCGTCGGCCGGTACCAGGGGAGCCCCATGTCCCATTCCATGTCCGCGTCATAGGTGATCAACTCGCCATCGGCGTTAAACGCCAGATCGTACTGATTGCGGTAGCCGATGCTGAAGACCTGACGCTGCTGGCCATCGGGGCTAACCTGGCAGATCCAACCGCCGGGCGCGAGTCGGCCGGCGGCGTGGCCGTTGGCGTCCCATTGTCGCGGCAGCAACAAATCCTCGGCCCAATTGCGCGGGATCCGGCTGCCGGAGAGTTCCTGAGGTAAATCGCTGTGGTTGCCGCCGGCGACGTAAAGCGACTTGCCGTCAGGCGCCAGCGCGATGCCGTGCTGGCCATGTCCGCCTGCGCCGGTGCTCGCCATGATGAGACTGGCCGAATCGACGCGGCCGTCGGCGTCGGTATCGATCGCCCGGAATAGGCCCCGGCCATCGACATGCAAATAGAGCGAATCAAACGCCCACAACAGCCCTTGAGCACCGCCTACTTGGATCGGCAACTTTTCAACCGTGGCGCTCGCATCCTGCGCGTCGAGCGCAGGCAAGGTGATCAGAAAGACTCCCTTATTCCCCTCATCGCTCGCGATCAGTCGGCCTTGAGCGTCAACCGTCAGTGACGCCCAAGACCCCATCGCACTGCTGGGAACTTTGAAGATCGCCTCGACCACAAAGCCCGGCGGCGCGGTGATGGCAGGCTCACTAGCCGCCGCCGCACTCGGTTCGTCACCCGCCAGCAGCGAACTAGCGCCCAAAAGAAAACCGAAAGTGATTATCAGCGTGAAGATGCGCATCATGGCAGACGGTTCCTCGCTTGCGCGTTCAATGTATTGCGACAATTCATGTTTCAATTCTTCACTTGAGGGTCTTGAGATACGCAATCAGATCGATGAGTTCGGATGCAGACATGGTGGCTTCGAGGCCCGCCGGCATCGCCGATATGGCCCTCGGCTCTTCAATCTGGCCGCTGGGATATAGTGTACTGCGACCTTCGCTGTCGACCACTTCGTCGTACCTGCCGTCACCGCTGACATTTCGGTGGAGGGTTCCGGTGACGATCTTTCCATTGGGCAGGACGATCTCCTGCGTCAGGAACCCGGTCTTGACGGATTGGTTGGGATCAAGGATCGAGTCGATCAGATAGGCCGCATCATGCGTCGCCGCGACATGGTCTAACTGTGGCGCGCGCACTTTGGGATCTCCTGTGACATGGCAGGCGTAACAACCGCGGGTTTGGAATACGAATCGTCCCAACTCGGGGCTACCGGCGGAGCCGCTTTCCAAGGCCTGGCCGCGCAGCGTGGTCTTGTCGGCGCCGGCGACCGTCCGGCCGGACAACACCGCGATCGTGAAAGCCAGGTCTTCTTGGACCGCGGCGCCGTGTTGGTTACGCACACGCTCCGCCGCATTTTCAATCAGGTGTAGCGCCGCCGCGCGATCGGCGCCATTTTGAAGACCCCGTAGCGCCGCGAGCACGACCTCTTGCCGCGAGGAGAGCAGCAGCGGTTCCCAGTTACCTCGATCCGGTGTCTTCTCCAATTTGGTCAGGGTCACGAGGGAATCGAGTCTCTGTCCCAGGCTCGCCGATTCGTTCGAGGCCAGGTCACGGCAAAACGTCACGGCAGTTGCGTCACCCACATGGCGAGCGCCGATCAGACTGCCAGCCTTAGCGCGGACGTCGGCGTTCTCATCGAGCATGAATCGCTTCAACAAGCGCAAGTCTTCCGTCCTGGCGTCGCCTACGGCCAGTACCTCTAGCAAAGCGAGTTTTTCACTCGCCTGGCTGATCTCCTTCGTAAGCGCACTATTTTCAATCGCACCGTCCAGCAGTCGGCTGCGCGCCGCAAGGATTTCCGCATGGTTCGTGGGCAGTTCCAACCGCACGAGGGCGTCCAGTCCATGGGCAAATTCAGAGGGCGTGACCTCTGCGGCTGTGAGGCGAGTCTGGACGATCTCCTCCACGGCGTTCTGCAAGCTTGCGTGCGGCCACCTGCGCGCGAGTTCGAGCAGCGCGGCGGGCTCGAGTGCTCCAGGTTCGGCGATGAAACGCGCGAGAACCTTACGCGCCGTCAAGGCAGGCGCAACCCCTTCGGCGGGCGACTCGTTCGTGTTTTGTGCGAGTTCGGCCGAGGGAGTCTTGAAGCCTTTGCTGCTCTCGTAGAAAGCTTCGTCGAGGGCGATCAAGCCTGCGAGCCGCATGTCGGAATCGTCGTCGGCCAGCAGCGTGGCGAAATGTTCCTCTTGCCCAAAGCGGGCTATTTCCAGGGCGGCCGTGAAACGCAGTCGCCGGATCTTGGCCGCGCCGCCGCGCAAGGCTTGGATGAGCGCCTCACAGCGCGCGTGCGGGTCGCGAAAACCGAGGGCGGCTTCCAAGCGAACCGCAGCGTCGAGATCGTCCAGCAGTTTCCGCAAGTTCTCAGCATCTTGCTTTCCCATCTCGCGCAGCAGCTGGATCGCCAGGCGTCGAACGCGCCAATCGTCATGCGCGCAGGCTTTGCGGATGTGGTCCGGCGCCGATTCCCAACTACTGCGGCGGAGAACCCAGAGCGCTTCCGCCGCCGCCAGCGCATCCTTGCCAGACAAGACCTCGTCGATCACCGGCAATGACGACGCCGGGCCGGCAGCTAGCAGAGTTGCCTGGGCCTGAGCGCGCTCGGCGTGATTTCGGCTGGCCAGGCCGCTGCCGCTGTTGCGAGCCGCGTGCTCGCCGGTATAGCGGATCCGGTAGAGCCGCCCGGTAAGATCGTTCTCATCATCTTTCCCGTACCAGTCCAGCATGTAGAGGCTGCCATCGGGAGCTAAACTCACCTCCGTGGGTCGGAACTTGGGGTCGCTGCTGCTAATAAAGGGCGCGCGTCCCACCACCTGTCCGCGATCGTCCAGTGCCAGGCGTAAGACTTCGTTTTTCTTGGCCGGTTCTCCATGTACACCGAAGTTGGAAACGAACAGATTGCCCCAATAGGGCTCCGGAAAATTGGACGAATAGTAGGGCAGTACGGCGGTATGGGCGCCGGGAGGGTTCTCCCAGACTGGCGCGGCCAGGGGCTGCGCGCCGGTGAGCCAGGACCAGTCGTTGGGTCCCTGGTTGCGAAAACGGTAGTCGGTTCCGCGCACCGCATCCAGCAGGCAGTTCGGGCTGCCTTCGCCGTTGGTGAGCACCCAGAGTTTGCCAAACGGCGTGAAGCCCAGGGCAAAAGGCGCTCGCATCCCCTCGATTAAAAGCTGAAGGTCGGCGCCATCGTCACGAAAGCGAAACACGGCCCCACTCCCATTGCTGTCGAGCCGAACGGCCGATTTGCCTGAGACGCCTGTGAGCTGTGTTGGATGGTCACCGATCGTAAGATAGAGCTGATCGTCCGGACCGCGAACCAAGCGATACATGCCGAAGGGATTCCAAGGCGTGGCCGCATCTCGCACAAGATCCTCGCGCGGTCCCGTCATCCGGCCTTGCTCATCCAAAGCGGTCACAAAGACGCGGTTGAGATTGCTGGCCCAGAGCCGATGGCCGCGGATGGCGAGGCCCATCACTGGATGTTCAAAGCCCTCGGCTACCAGAGTTGCCTCGACCGCTCGCCCGTCAGGGCCCAGTGTCAAGCAGACGATCGGATTAGCAGGCTTCTGTTCCGGCGGCGGGTTCATGAGCCACCACTTTTGTCGGTACGAGTGGGCGTTCGCCACGTAAATCCGCCCTTGCTCATCCAGCGCCATACTGATTGGATTCGCCAAATGCGGTTCGGCGGCGACCAGGCTGATTTCAAAACCCTCAGGCAGTGTGAAAGCCTCGATCGCGGCCTGCTCCCAGGTGTACCGCGGCGTGACCGGCTGGGCTGATGCGTCGGCGTCGTCTTGCTGGGTCGCGCTCTCTTCGGTCACCCAGTCCATGCTGTTGAGGATCAACTGCTGAAAGGGAGCTTGTTTGAAGTTGTCCGCAAAGTGACCGGGGAGAATCGTGACAATGCGTCCCTGACCATAGGTGCGAGTCCAGATCGACGGCTGTGGCTCTCCCTGGCCGATTTCCTGCGAGCGCGCCAAGAGATCGCAATCTTCAGGCACAGGGGTGGATTGGTACAGCTCGCTGACAACTTCGAGAGGCTCGTCGAGTCCCTTGAAGATCGGGTGCTCCTTCTGGACCGGCGTCACGCGCAACCGCGCCTCCGATTTGCCGTGCTGGATGAAGCGCGCTCCGTAGAACTTGTGGTACTCGTCCCATTCCACAAAGGAATAGTAGGAGGCGTGCAACGCGACGACCCCCACTCCCTCTTTGACCCAGGCCAGAAGCTTGCCTTGCTGCGCCTCCGTCAAGATGTCCTTGGTCGACTCGTGACAATGGTACATGAGGATGACATCGGGACGTTGGGGCGCATCCAGAAACTCGCCGTCCCAAGCGAGCGTAATCTTCATGGGGCGCGCGCGCGGCAACGCCTCGCTGAGAATGCCGCCGACGCTCCGAAACTCGTGCGCGAAACCACCCAGCCACAGGACGACTTTCAAAGGTTCGCGCGGCGCGGCCGCGGCTGACCCGACTGTGGCGAGCGAACAAATCAAAACGAGCAACACAGTTCGTGCGTGTTTCATCAGTGGCTCTTCCGATCGCGCGACCACGATGACCGTAGACACCGGTGCGACAGTCGTTAATGCGACAGTCGTTAAACGGTCCGCTCTAAGTGGCCGACTTCCGCCCCAATCTGGCCACGTAGCCAGGCTGCACTGGATGCGAGAATCTCTGGAACGCCTAGGCATTCGATCGACAGCACGCCATCCCAGTTTGCCGCCTTCATTAGCTGGATGCACCTGGCGATGTTTTCGGCGTTGATACCGGCGCCGATAGGCGCTTCACTCATGGCGATGCCTGTCGCTTCGGCCGTCGCCCCGGCGGCGAGGCTCGCCGTTACATCTTTAATGTGTAGATGCCTCAATCGCGGCAGAAAGCGTTCCAAAAAGGCCGGCGGATCCCGACCGGCAATAAACGTGTTGCCGGTATCGAAATTCAAGCCCAGCCAGGGCGAATCAAAGTAATCGAAAATGCGCGCGAGCACTTCAGGGTCGGTGGTGAACGGCCCGTGCGGTTCGATATTGACTGTGACCTCGTAGTCCTCGGCCCACTCGAGAATCTGCCGGTAGTTCTGGATCGTGATGGCGATGGTTTCGTCGTCGGTGTAGCCTTGGGGTTTGAATTGCCCATCGGTAGTATCGACGCACGGGCAGCCAATGGCGCTGGCGAATTGGATCGCGCGCTGGGCGTAACGGACGCCGAAAGTCGCGCCCAGCGGACCCGAGATCGGGTAGCCGGCGTCGATCTGAGAGACCTGCAACCTTTGTTCGTCGAGATAGCGCCGCAAGCGAATCGGGTTCGCGTCCAGCGAGATGGTGGGCGCGTAACCGAGCCCCTGAATGAAGTCCTGGCCGTTGATGACCCCGAACTCGATATAATCCAGTTCCAAATCTCTAGCGGCAGCCACCGCCTGCTCAAAGGATCCACTCAGGGGACGCCAGTTGTCCGTGTGCATGCCCAGCTTCAACATCTTTTTTACTCGCGGGGTTAGCGCTGCAGTCGAATCAAGTCGTAGCCGCTTGGCCACGTTGGAGTTTATTCAAGTGTGGGGTAAGCGACTTCGCCGCGGAGCTGCGCTTCACCCCCTTCTTTTTCGTAAACGCCGTAGAAGACCGAACACATGTCGAGCCAGAGCGTGATCCGGTGAAACTCTTCGTCCGAGAGCTTCACATCGTGGTGTCCTTCATCCAAGAGCTTCAGCAGCTTGGAGGCATGCGCGCCGAACTTGCCCGGCGTCGTGCGGTGATCTTCGCCGTAACTCCGGAAGCTGTGTTCCTTCGTCAGGTTGACATACGAAGCAAACCACTTGTTCTGGATCGGCTCGCGGGCGAGGTTCATCGCTGTGTCTGGATGCTCGGCGTGGCAACCGACGCAGTGGCGGTCTAGCACCGGTTGCACCAAGCGCGCGTAACTGAACGGCTTGCTGCCATCGACGTCCGCCTGCAACTTCGATGGCTCGCGCAGCAACGCCAGGGGCGTCTTCTCAGGCCGTTGCGGGGCCTGATGTTTTTTCTCGTGACAGCCAGCGCAAACCATCCGCTCGCCTGCTTGCAGGTAGGTTGACGAACGCATCGACTGCACCGCCAGGCCTCGTTCATCGAGTGCTTGGAAGTAGATTTCCTTGTGAGCGGGAACCTTGAAGTGAATGCTGCCATCCTTTTCGACGGGAACCGTTCCCAGCACCGAACGCGCCAGGATCACCGAGTCCAGCCCAGAAGGAAGCCGATGGCCGATTTCATGCGGCGGCTGGCCGGAAGGGACCGTCATCGGCAGAACTTGGACGACGCGGAGGGCCGTGATATTCGTTCCCGCCGGCCAAGGCTTGAGGCTATCGTAGACGTCCAGCACGGCGACCGTTGCTTCGGGTTCGGGTTCGTCCTTGTTAGCTACCGTCGGCTTGACATACGGCTGATCCTGATCCTGACGGACGACCGTTTCGCTCACATTCGGCGGCATGGTGCGCGGCGCGAGTGGAACGGGGTTCTGGCAGGCAATGCTGGCGTCGCGATAGATCAGTTCCTTATTGCCAAATGCATCGACCAGGTAGAGTCCGTAATTGCCGCGCTGGTAATGGCCCCCCTGTCCCCCCATGCCTGGTTGCATCTGCACATCGTACGCGCACAGATGGTACGTTTCGCTGAGCGGCCAAGGCGTGCCGTAGACCTGCGCTCCCCCTTGTGTCTCGGGAAAACCGACCTCCGGCGTCAGGCGCGCCACCGGCGCCATTTTGTCATCATCGGGGATGCGGGAATCGACCACCACCAACGACCCAAACGCCTGCCCGTGGTGGGGCGCGGCGGTCGCCACGAATTTTTGCGAACCGGGGATCGCGCGGCAGTCGAGTTCCATGTCGGGGCGCGCGCCCCGCGGAGCGAAATTACCGTGGATGGCCCGCGAATCGCGACCGTCCACCGTGGTGACCCACGGCATGTGAGCGGTGCAACCGTGACGGTCAACGTAGTCCCACCGCGTATAGAGAATGCTGCCATCGTGGGCCACTGACGGGTGCCATTCGTTCGTCTCGTGATAGCTCAGGCAACGCATGTTGCCGCCGTCGTCCCCCACGTCAAACAGCGTGTAGGTCGGACAGACCCGCCCGCATCGCAGATAGCCGTTGCGCCGCTCGGTAATGAAGGCCAACCGCCCGTTGGGCAACCAGCACGGATCGAAATCGTTCCACGTTCCGTCGGTTAGTTGCCGCAGGTTGCTGCCATCGATGTTCATCGAGAACAGGTGATAACAACGTCCCTCGTGCCAGTGCCCCTGGCTGGGATCGGTATGATAGCGATGCGCGGTGTCCCCTTCACACTCGACATACGCGAAAGCGATTCTCTTTGCGTCGAACGACAAGTCAGGTGAGAGGAACGATCCGCCGGTGAGCTTCTTGCCGCTGAGCCTGCCGGACTGGACGACCAGGTCACTGGTGAGGTCGCGGAGTTGAGGATCCGCACCGAACGGATCCGAGAGGACGCACAACCCGCCGCCCGGCCGCGCGTTCACTCCGTAATACTGATCGCACATGTGGTTGAACGTCGCCCGATGCCGTTTCAGAAACAGGATCTTATCGAAATTCAGCAGTGGGTTGGAAAACGCGATCTTGCGGCGCAAAACGCAAACTTTTTCGAACAATTCCCTACGGGCGTCAATGTCCTGCACATCCACCTGCTTGCCGGCGTCGGTGAGTGCGGCCAACTCCTTCTCCAGCGCCGCCAGCTCCGGCGGCGAAGACGTCTGCTGGAGGTCGTCAAGCAACGCCGCCGTGCGTCGCAACACGACATCGACCGGATCGCGATCCGACTCCCAGATGTTCGCCTGCGCGTTGTACGCTTCGGCGCCAACGCGGGCAAAATGGGCGCGGCTTTGCAACTCGCGCTGGAGTTCCGCGAACTGCATCGACAACTCGTCCGCGGTGATCAGACTCTCAGGCGAGCTTTGCTTCGCCCGAAAGGTCACGCCATCGACCTGAATTTGCAACTCGGCAATCGATGTCCAGGGCCGGCCGGCGATCTCCGAAAGGGCTCGCAGCTTTACGTAACGGGCTTTCACTTTGGCGGGGAGCGTCACGTTCATCTCGGGGCTCTTCCCGTCGAACTCGCCGGTCGCGACCGGCTTTCCAAAGTTTTTCTGATTGTTGCTGAGATAGATCTCGTACTTGCCAATCGTGCCGTTTTTCATGTCGCTGCGAGGCACGTAGACAAACCCAGAGATTTCGTAGCTGGCGCCCAGATCAACGCACAGTTCGTGCGGATGCGTGGTCTGGTTGAACTGGAAGTCGGTATGCCACATGGTCGCCGCATCGCCGTCCATGGCCCGATATCCCTCGTAGCCTGGCCACTGGCTATCGACCTGGACCTCCACCTCGACGATCTTCGTTTCGGCGCCGGCAGACGCGGTCCATAACGCCGAGGCAATCAACGACAGCGCTGTCAGAAAGAGCCGTGCATTCATGATCGATTTCTCCAGGAAGGCTAATGGTCGCCAGCGATAAATTCCATTGCAAATTCGCCCGCAGTTCGACGTGCTGAAGTGCGGAGCGCCAGGTTCTGAGCAGGTCACGCGCTCGATCTCAATTCGCCAACAAACGGGCCGCTGCCGAACCAGGGCGATTGGACTCAGTCAATCGCGCGCGGAGTCGCCACGGGCCGTAGTTGTCATGTACTTTGACCAGGATGCGGTTTTCGCCTGCGGCCAGATTGATAGGCACGATGTCTTTGTCGTAGTCGAACGGCTGCTCCACCAGGCGTTGCAGAACCTTGTCGCCGTTGACGAACAGTTCGAACATGTCGTCGCCACTGAGACGCAGGTACACGACTTGTGCGCGGTCCGAGGTCACGGTCGTATAGGCGTAGCCCGTGACCCTGTCCAGCTTGCCGAAGTGCGCCTCGAAATCGAGTACGCCGGAGGGATCCTCTAACTTGACCTCTTTCCAGGTGGCAGGCTTGTTGTTCTTGCCGGGATAACTGGCGGCCAGGTCGATCGTTTGTTCCGGCCCGAGGGCGGTGCGGATCGCGCTTCCGTCGGCATTTTCAAACGGGCCACAGATCTTCCAATCGCGCAGCAACCCCGCGTCGGCGGTGATCTCGTGGAGATAGCCTGCGATCAAGTCGACTTCTTCCGGCTTGATCCAACCACCGCGCTTGCCGCGCATCTCTTCCACCGTCTTCGTCCAGTCGGCAGGTGTTTTGCGTTGGCTTAGTGCTTTGGTCAAAGCGTGGCATTCCGTGCAACGGTTTTCGATCGCCGCGACCGCGTCGGTATAAACATCGGGAATCGTCTTGTTGTGCGCCGCCGCCAATTTGGCGCTTTGGTCGCGGTCGTAGCTGAGATATTCGTCGTTGCCTGGCAGATTGTCCCATTGGGCGCCAAGGTCGGCCCACAACGTGAACTTCGCCAGTTCGTCGTCGGTCAAGGGAGCGTCAGGCGGACATTGGTTCACCTTCGCGTCGTACAACGGACTATAGCCGTGCAGTCGCCAGATCAACGGCGACTTCCGCGCAAAGCCGGGATGAATGAACTTTCCGAGTCGGGGAGAAGCCGCCGCGCTAAGGTTCAAATACGCCTTGTTAAAGATCGCGGAACGTAGCGAAGACGATTCATTTCCATAGTGAACCGTTCGCTGGTAGACCAGTTGATCGCCGTGGGAGAGATCCAACCCCGCCGCAGCCTGTTGCTCGTTGTGGCACCGCACGCATTTGGCTTCAATGATCGGCGTTAGGTCGCGGCGAAAATCGATCGTGTGTCGCTCTTCGGGCGGAACGTTTAACGCCGCCGGGGGCGTCAACGCGGCGAGCGGAACCGCCGACAAATCAGGAATCGTGGTGCGACTTTCATGACAACCGACACACACGCGACGTTCGCCGGGACGAACCCACGCCCACGTCAGCGCGTCTTGCAAAGCCATTCCCTTGTCGTCGATGGTCTGCCAATGCAGCACCGTATCGGCCGGCACTTCCACATAGAACGAACCATCCTCGGCGACCGGCGCTTCGCCTACTACGCGCTTCTGCTCGAAGTTGCTGATCGAATTGGAAGACGAACCAAACGATGAATAGCCGACCCCCGGCGGAAAAGTGCGGAAGAACGGATCGTCATCGTGAATGCCAAAACCCTCGATGATGCGAATCTTCTTTATTTGGCCAGGCTTGATGAAGGCTTCTTTATCCAGTTGCCCGACATAGGCGTTCAAACATAACAACGTGCCGGAGGTCTTGCCGTACTCGATGTCATGGTCGGGGATGATCTTGGGGACCGGTCGGGACTCGATCGGGATCGGATTGAGCGCTTGGTATTTTGGATCGTTGTAGATCGGTTCGCCGACGGTCTTGTTTTCGAAATCAAACCAGTAAATTCCATACTTCACCATCGCGCCATCTGGATTCATGTACGCGCTCCACGCCGGCTTCGCCGACCAGACGACCATCAAGCGGCCGTCTTGCATGGGGTACGGATCGCGGTAGCGTCCGCCGGCGCTGTTGGGGTTATAAATATTAACGTCGGGCGTGAGAACCTTGAGCGTTTTGGGATCGTTCGGATCGCCAGGCGTGATCATGCCGAGTTGGCCACCGCCATAGCAATGATGAAACGTGCTGTCGATGAAGACGATTCGTCCATCCGGCATCTCGCGCTGTTTCCAGCGGAAGCCACCGCGCTGATTGCCCCAGAAATCAACAAATCCCGTGCCATCCGGATTCATAGTGAAAAATGCAGACGCCCCCGACGTATGATACCGCATGCCGTGATGCTGCCAACTTTGGAACAGCACCCGCCCATCGCCCATCACGATGAATTCCGAATCTGAACTGATGTTAAAACTGATCTGCTCGACATTCGAACCATCCGCGTTGCAGCGATGCGCCAGGCGGGCATGGTCGCGGTCATATTCGTCGCGCCTCTGGTGGGGCGTCATCGCCACGTGATGCGTGGACGAAAAAATGATGCGCCCGTCCGGCAGGTAATTCGGCGAACAGACATCGGCCATCCCCTGCGTGACCTGCCGTTTGCCAGTGCCATCGATATTCATCTCCCAAACTTCCCAGCCGTCTTTCGCCGTCTTGCGCCCCGCGAACAGAATCTTCTGCCCGTCGCAAGAAATTTCCGGCTCTTCAACGCCATAGAAATCTTCCGTCAGCACGGTCAGTTCGCCTTCAGGCGTCGGCGGCGAAAGCTTGACGATTTGCGAACCGGGAACGTGAGCGGAATTTCCGAAGTGATACATGAACGGTTCGTAGTAGATCCCAGGCTTGCCGTCGGGCTTGTTCGGGATGCGCACAAAGATGACGGCGTCGGCTTGGGTCACCTCCGCCGCAGGCAGTGTCCCGGGATGAAACAGCAAAACGAGCGCCGCCAAGGTCGCGAATGTATTCATCTTCTTCATGGCTTGATCCTTTCCATGCAGCGTGGTGCGGACGACACGCGCGTCCAGCCTCGATCCACGGAGTTTCCGAGAATTGTCACGGCGTCCAATCACAGCGTCTTCAAATACTCCACCAAATCCAGCAACTGCGCTTCACTCAGATCCGAAGTCTCGGCATGATTGTCCGTGGGGTTATGCTTTTGAAAGATCTCCAACAACGTCTTCGCGCGGCCGTCGTGCAGGTACGGGGCGCTATCCCACACGCCGAACAGGTGCGGCACATCGAATTCCGTGGCGCGAATCGTGTCGCCGTTGGGCAACTTCAAGTCCTCCGGACGTCCGCGCCCCAAGCCAACATCACGCCGCTCCCCATTGGAAAATCGCCCAGGCGTATGACACTGGGTGCAGCGCTCATCTTCCTCGAAGATCAACTTCCCGCGCTCGGCCGCGGCGGAGATTTCGCCCTGCGGGCCACGATACGGATTGGGCATCAGCGGCAATTCCGTCACGAAGGCCGTCAGCGCGGCCAGGTCGGATTCGCTCAACGTTGGGCCGCGCATCGCGCCGCTCACGGTCGGGCCGCATTCGTCCGCGCCGATGGTCGGCGCTTCTCCTTGCCAGCGGAACGGTCCCGTCCCTTTGACGCCCAGGAAGCTGCGGATATTCTTGGGGTTGCCTAGTCCGTCGTCCTCCAAGTCCCAGCTCAAGCCCGTGGTGTGGCCATCGGGATGGCACGAGGCGCAAGTGAATTGCCCCTGAAAGCAGATCGCCGCGGAATGAAAGAGAATCTCGCCACGCCGCAACTGCGTCAGTTCCGCCGGCCCGCCGACGTCGATGGTCGCGGAGACGCTTTTGGTCGCGGAATCAACGACCGAAACTGAGTTGCCCAAATGATTGGCGACAAACACCCGCTGGCCGTCCGCCGACATCGCCAGGCCATACGGGTTCGCGCCTACGGGGATTCGACCCACGACGAAGGCCGGACTGAGGCTCAGCTTTGCCCGCAACTGGCCACGCTGTTCCACAGGCGTCCGCTCGATCAGCGCCAGGGCCTGGTCCAGGTCAACCACGAGGACTTGATCGGCGCCGCCGCAGGCCAGATAGGCGAATTTGCCGTTGGGCGAGAGGGCGACGTCGTAAGGATTGGCGTAATACCGCGTGAACTCGTCCAGCAACAACGTCACGTGTTGTGGCGGTTCGCTATCGAAGTACACGAAGCTGATCGCATTCGTATTGACCCAACCTTGCTGCACCTGGGTTAGCGGCGCGAACGGATTGGGCTTCAAATGAGCCACCAGCGCTACGCCCGGCCGCACCTCCGCCACGCCGCGGAGAGTGCTGGTCATTTCCAGCGGAACCCGCCGGGTGACATTGCCGGCGGCCAGATCAACGACATTCAGCCAACGTGTCGTGTCGTAGTCGTCGCAGGTGACCAGCAACCGCTTGCCATCGCCAGTGAGCGCTAAGTGGCGAGGGTTTCTGTCAACCACGATCGACTTCGTCACAGCGAGGCTTTGCGGGTCGATCAGTTGCACGACTTCGTCTTTGCCCACGCAGGCGACACAAATCGTGCCGTCGGCCGTGACCAGGACGTCATAAGGTTGATTCGCCAGCGGAACATTCTGCCGCGTGTTGCCGGTGGCGGTGTCGATCACCGATAGCGTGTCCGCCACGCGATTGGCTACGTAAACCGTGCCGCCATCGGGGCTGATGGCAACGCCCGTCGGACCTTCCCCGGCCGCAAATTCGGCCACAACCTTTCCCGCGCCGACATCAATCTTCGAGACCGAATTGGCGGTTCGGTTGGCCGTGTAGACCCAGTTGCCATCAGCGCTCGCGACCACCTGCAGCGGGCTGCGATCAATCTCGGCCGCGCTTGCCAGGCTTGCATGAATCCAATGGCTGGCGGAAACGGAAATCAGTAAACAGCAGAGCGCGGCGACATGGCGTGTCCTGGGCATGCTGGCTCTCCGGCGGGGCGAGAGGGAAGGGTGGGAGCGGCGGATGGCGGGAAGGCGAGAAACTCGACTTAGTTAGCATAGTATTGGCGGCAATTTTTCCCTGTCAAGATGGAAGCCATGGCAATCGGCCGGCGAACCTGCCTCCGGCGAAGCCTTAAGCAGGCGAGAGCTGTTGTTCGAACAAATGCAGTTTCGCAACCCCTTGGCGGTGCAGAAAAGCGCCGAGCGTCTCGCCCACAGTACGATCTTGCTGATAGTACACGAGCAATGGCCGCAGCGACGCGACCACCTGGTCGAGCGGCACGAGATCCTTGTACAACTGGTTCAAGCGGTGGCCTAAATGATCGCCTCCGACATAAATGGCGAACTTATCCTGCGCCTGCCTGGCGTCCACGGTTCTGCCGACCAAAGCAATGTCCGCGAGGTAGCACCGCGCGCAACCGTTGGAACAGCCCGTCACGCAGATTTTACAGTTCTCGCCGGCGAGCCCGAGCCTGTCCAGTTCGGCCTCCAAGGCGGCCAGCAACTGCGGCACGATGCGTTCCGCCTCGGTAATCGCATTGCTGCAGGAAGGGAGCGCGGGACACGCCATCGCGGCCCGACGGATGCCGCTTAATGCGCTGGCCGGCGCGACATTGTGGCTTTGCAAGAGAGCGTCGATGTCGTCGCGCTGCGCCGCCGCGATGCCGCACAGCAAGACGTTTTGTTGCGGCGTCAAGCGCACCTCGACGCCCTGCGTCGTCAGGATCTGGCGGAGCGCCGTCTCCAACTGGCCGCACTGCTCGTTGCTCACGCGGCCGTTTTCGACCGGCACGCCCAACATCCAACGCCCATCATCCGAAGCACGCCAGCCCAGGTGATCCTCGCGCCCGGTCACGACAATTCCCCGCGGCGGCGCCAGCCTTCGGCTACATCGTAGTTGCACCTGGCGCTGGAATTCCTCCAGCCCCCAGTTCTTGATCAAATACTTCAATCGCGCTTCGCCGCGGCACGTCCGATTGCCGCAATCGCGATACACAGCCGCGATCGCCCGCACTACCTCCAGCACGTCGTCAGCGGGAATAAACGCTAGCGGCCGGGCAAGCGTGGGATCGTGGAAGGCGGCTGAAGGAACCGAACTCATCCCGCCGCCGACGAGCATTTCGTAACCGACGACCTCGCTCCCCTCGCGAACCATCAACAGGCCGATGTCTTGCGCGTAAACATCGACGCAGTTATCTTCCGGCAGGGCGACGCCGATCTTCAGTTTGTGGGGCAGATAGACCGTGCCGTACAGATCATCGACCATGCCCGAATCGAACGCGTGGGGCGCGGACGGTGCATCGGCGGACAACCACACTTCCTCATAAGCGCTCGCGTCAGGCATCAGCGTTTGCGCGATCGCGTGAGCCATGGCGTGCAATTGCCGATCCAGCGTTTTATCACTGGCCAACGCCGGGCAACACATCACGTTGCAATTCACATCCCCGCCGCTGGAAAACGTCGTCAGTCCCAGCTTTGCAATCCCGCGAATGACTTCCCGCAAATCGCTTTTATCAAGTTGGCTAAGCTGGATTCCTTGACGCGACGTGATGCGCAGCGGTTCAAGGTCGAACGCGGCGACGATATCCAGCAGCCCCAGCATTTGTTCCGCCGTCAAACGCCCGCCGGTGGGGCGGACGCGCACGGTGAACTGGTACTGTTTGTCGAGTCCGTTTTGCCGCCGCTGGAGCCGCACATCCCGGTTGTCATGCTGAATCACGCCATGAAATTTCAACAACTGCACATTCTCAGGCGAAAACGCCGGCCGCGACGAATCGAGCTCGGCCGCAATCGTGCCGCGCAGCGAATGACTCTCGGACTTGATTCTCTCGATCAGCGATAACTGTTTCGTTTCAGCCATTCGAATTCCTCTAGTCCGGAACGTTCTTTCAGATAATGGCAAGCATCGCGGATTTCAACTCACGAAAGAAAGTGGAGGCTTCTCAGCGGAGCGAACAAACGGCAGGTGGGCGAAAACGGCAGGCAGGCAAGGCGGGCCGGCGGCACAAACCAGCGAACCTAAACTGCACTTATAGTGTTTAGGCGGTGGGAATGCAAGATTAAAAGATGCCCCAGCAGATGTTTGGGGGACCGCTAGGGGAGCGGGCCGGTTGGGCGATTGCGCTGGCCTGTCGTCTGTAGCGAACGCGCAATCTTGCCGGAATTGGCTGAATGGGTCCGGCGACTCTGGCCAGTCGCCTGGGACGCCGGTCCCAAGAAACACCAAACCCCGCGAGGGAGCGCGGGGCTGGGGCGAATTAGCTCGATTCGTCGGGCGTTTTCATGCGGGCCTATGAGGAACGTCGCGTGACCGGCTTAGACCAGGCCCTTGCGGACGGCCCACACGGCGGCTTGCGTGCGATCGCTCGCGTCGATCTTGCGAAGGATGTTTTGCACATGCTCCTTCACGGTTTCGATGCTGATGTTCAGCGAATGACCGATCTCACGATTGCTCAATCCAAGCGCCACGTGACGCAGCACTTGCAGTTCGCGATTGGTGAGCGGGATTTGCTCGTCGACTTGTTCGCGCCGCTTGCTCATCGTCCCCTTTACGCGATTGAGCACGCTTTCGTTGTGCGGCGATTGCCCTTCCGCGGCGCGGTGGATCGCGTTGATAATCTCTTGCCGCGTCGATCCCTTCAGGACGAAGTCCGAGGCGCCAAGTGCGACGCTGCGGGCGATGTACGTCGGATTATCGTAGGTCGAGAGCATCACCACGCGGGTCGTCGGCGACTTGCCCCGAATTTGCTCAAGCGCGGACAGGCCATCGGCCTCTGGCATGCGGATGTCCATCAGCACCACGTCTGGATTGTACTTCATGGTCGCCTCGACAGCCTGATTACCGTCGGCCGCTTCGGCGACGATTTTGATATCGGTGTCCTTCAGCAGACTCGCGAGCCCGCTGCGAACGACCTCATGATCATCGGCCACCAACACTTTAATACTCATACCTTACCGTCCTTCATTTGATGGGCCACGAATGCGGCGTGGTCGACCGACGAGTACCGTCCGCCTGCTTCGCCACAGTGAGCAAAATTGCTCTGGTTCCAAATATGCCCCGCTAACGATTCTCAAGCACGAAGAGCGTTTCCAGGTCGCTTTGAGATCGCGACATCCCAATCGCACCACAACCTAATCGTATACACTCCCTCCTTAGTGATAACTATATTAACCGCCCCTAATGCCGTGACTAGCCCCGTCCAATCGGACTGATTAGTGAAATCCCCGCAAAAACCGCCGTGCGCCACGAAAATTACCTGATTAGGGGGAAGGCCGCAAATTTGCGGGGGTAACTGGACATTTTGGCGATGGCACAAATGGTAGTTTAGGCAAACGAGGGCGTTTCGACTGCCTGGCCGGATGTTGACTAGCGGAATCTATGACGTAGATAAACTGCGACGGCGCCTCGTGGCCGTTTGCAATTGTCAACATTCCGCTCCTGGGAGTCGCTTCCGTGAATGCCGCCTCGATCCTGCTCGTTGATGACGATCGTCACCTGCTCGAATCCATGGCCACGTGGCTGCGCGAGCAGGGCTATCGCGTGGGGGCGGCGCCGGGGTTTCAAGCCGCAATTGCGGCCCTCGAACGGGAAACGCCCGACCTGGTCCTGGCGGATGTTCGCCTGCAAGACGGCGACGGCTTCGACCTCTTAGCCTGGTGCCGCGAGCATCGCCCCGGCTTGACGGTCATCCTGCTGACCGGCTACGGAACGGTCGAAACAGGCATTGAAGCGCTTCGGGCGGGCGCGTTCGACTTGCTGACCAAGCCGCTGATTGACGAAGAGCTCGAAATGGCCATCGACCGCGCGCTGTCGCAGCGCCGGGTGCTGGAAGAAAATCAACAACTCAAGGCGCAGCTCGACAAGCGCTTTGGTCTGGAAAATATTGTCGGTCACGATCACCGCATGCAGCGGGTGTTCGACGTGATCGACAGTATTGCCGACACCAAAGCCACGGTGCTCATCACCGGCGAGAGCGGCACCGGTAAGTCGATGATCGCCCGCGCCATTCATCGCCGTAGTCAGCGGCGCGATAAGGCGTTTGTCGAAATCGCTTGCGGCGCGCTGCCGGAGAATCTGCTCGAAAGCGAACTCTTCGGCCACGTCGCCGGTTCGTTCACCGGGGCGATCAGCGAAAAGATGGGCAAGTTTCAACAGTCCGACGGAGGCACGATCTTTCTCGACGAGATCGGCACCGCCACGCCTGCGCTGCAAGTGAAGCTTCTCCGCGTGTTGCAAGAGTTCGCGTTCGAACCGGTCGGCGGTTCCCAGACGATCAAGATCGATACGCGCGTCATCCTCGCAACCAACGAAGACCTCGCGGAAGCCGTCGCTGACGGGCGCTTTCGCCAGGACTTGTACTACCGCGTCAACGTCATCAACATCGAACTCCCCTCGCTCCGCGAGCGGGCGAGCGATGTGCCGATGCTCGCGATGCACTTTCTGGAGAGCATCGTCAAGGAGAGCGGCAAGCAGGTGGAAGGCTTCACCGACGAAGCGCTCAGCGCCATGCAGCGTTATTCCTGGCCGGGGAATGTGCGGGAATTGCAAAACGTCGTCGAACGGGCCGTGCTGCTCGGCAAGGGTTCGCTGGTTCGCCCCGAAGACCTCCCCGCCCACTTGCTCTCCGGGCAACCTGTGTTCAGCATCTCTCCTTCAGGCAGTAAGTCGTTGAAAGATTCGCTAGCCGATCCCGAGCGGGCGATCATTTTGGATACGCTGAAAGCGAACAACTGGAACCGCAATGCCACCGCGGAAAAACTCGGCATCAACCGCACGACGCTCTACAAGAAGATGAAGCGACTCGGCCTAGACAATGTCCCGCACTCCGTCGGGTCATAAGGCCGGCTCGCAGGTTCTACGCCGCTCGTTGCCGTTGGTCGGGCGTTGGGGATCGGCGACATGGAACCGCGCCCGGGTATGTGGGCAAACACGCTACATCCATCACCATCATTACCAGCGGAACGAAATCGCGCGCGTTATGGCGCGCGGCGCTCTTTAGCGGGTTCTGTCGAATCGGCCGAATGCGTCTCTGGCGCAGGGCGCGCTACTTTGCTTGCCCAACCATCGGCGAGCAGGTCGATATCTACGTTGCCACATGCGTCCTCGGGCCGGACAGTCGCTCCCACGTTTGTCGCCGGCGCGCGGGCAATTCTGAAACACGTCGACAGGAATCCCCCACCCATGTCCAAGTCTGTTTTTCGCGTTGTGACGCGCGCCGCCGACGGTTCGCTCCGCATCAAGGATTACCCCACCTCCGAGCCGCTCCTGCGCATGCACACGCAGATCGGCATCGACGATTGCAGCACCGATCTGGCGCTTCGCGGGCTGCCGGTCTTTCGCGGGCTGGTCGGACCGATGCCTGACGGCAAGTGCATCATTCGCTACGAATCGCCAGAAGTTTTCGAGACGTTAACGAAGGAATGGTCGGCCGCCAAAACGGCGCGGCGCACGCGTCGTCGGACCCAAGCCCCTGCCGCGGCGGAAACCGAAGCGCAGACGGCCAGTTAGCGCGTAATCGCGCTCGCTCGGGGCACCAGCGTCGAGTTGCCTGTCGAGCCTTGCGCGGTGCGCGTCGTCGCCGCGCCCGGCGCAGGAACGGCCACCATTTGTGGTTGGTCGTAGAGTTGAGACGCGGGAGAACTTGCCGCAGGCAGGCGGCCGCGGGCCAGCATCGTGGCCTGGCTCGTTACAGGCGTGGCGAAGACGAGCGGCGGCAGCGCGTTACCTGCGTGCGGCTGCAACGTGACCTGGTTGCGCGTCACCGGCACGTACGACGTTTGCAGGCGTTCTTCCCAACGGGTTCTGGCAACATATCGAAACGCAGGCGCCGGCGGCGGCGCGGGGCTCGCCCACGCGAAGCGTTGCGCGTTGGGATTCCAAGCATCGAAAGGACGCGCCACCGGAGTCCAAATGTTCCGCACGGCGCGATACTCGCGAACCGGCACAATCACCTGCTGCTGCACGGGGCGCCAGGTCGTCACCGGCTGGGAGACCGCCGCTAAGTCACCGCCATAAACCGCAGGCACGAAGCCTATCAGTGTGCTGACCGAGCAGCACGCTAGCGCTGCGAGCATCGAAAACGAACGGAACATAAGCACGGAATTGAGAGCACGAAGATAAGATGAGGTGCGAAAGTTCGCCGCACCGACTATTATCGGCAGGGAGGCCAGTGACGATGAGCCGCAAACAAGATATTTCCGCTTTACGTTGTCCAGTGACGCTGTCGCCGCTGCAATATGCCAGCGCTGCAATGCTGGCAGGCATCAACCGCGCGATTGCCCTCGGAGAGGTGCAAACGCGGGAGAGCCAAACGGTGAGCGAGCCTCTGGAAGATGCCTTGGTGAATTCCGACGAGACGCTGCTCTTTCCGCTCCGCGGCGGCGTGATCTGCCTGCTCGCCGCCGAAGCGGTGGAGATCGCGGAACACTGGCCGCCGACGGCCGATGGGTAGATCCACCGGCAGTTGATACACTGGCAAGCACACTGGCACGCAGCGCCGCGCGTCGCGTTTTCCCGAGGAGTCGCCATGTCCACGATATTCAAAAAAATCATCGATCGTGAAATTCCCGCCAAGATTGTGTTCGAAGACGGACTCGCGCTCGCGTTTCACGATGTCAACCCGCAAGCGCCGACCCACGTCCTCGTCATTCCCAAACAGGAGATCGCTGGCCTGGATGCGGCCGGCGAAGGCGACGGCGCGCTGCTGGGGCACTTGCTCCTGGTCGCCAAGCGGGTGGCTTATGAACTGGGGCTGAAAGACGGCTACCGCGTCGTCATCAACAACGGCCCCGACGGCGGGCAAACCGTTGACCATCTGCATGTGCATGTGTTGGGGGGGAGGGCGATGGGGTGGCCGCCGGGGTAGATGCGGGGAATTTGAAACAAATTCAAATTCGGGGAAATTCAAAGGCTCAAAACGAAGAGCGACGACGTAGCGGGTGGACGCGGCTGGATTTCGCTCGCGGTTGCGTCGGCTGGCGGCAGTCGGCTGGCCAAAACTTTGACAGCGGGCTGTTCGCTCGGTACGCTACAGTCGTCTCCTGCCTAGGCGTTTCTGCCCTCAATCACACTCCATCCGCTGGCAAGCGAAGGTCTGGCTGCATGCGTATTTTCCCGCTTTTGCTCGTTGGTCTGGCGTTCGTCGCTGCTGAATCGCGCGCCGCCGAGCCGTACTGGAATATGTTCCGCGGGCCGGACGGCTCTGGTCACTTTTTGGCCAAGGACTTGCCCATCGAATTTGGCGAAGGGAAGAACGTCATTTGGAAAAACCCTTTGGACGGCAAAGCCTGGTCGAGTCCGGTCGTCTGGGGCGAGCAGGTCTGGGTCACGAACGCCAGTGAGGACGGCAAGCAGCTCGATGCCGTTGGCTTCAATCTCGAGACCGGCAAGATCATTCACAACATCCGCGTGTTCGATATCGCCGAACCGATGTTTTGCTATCCGTTCAATAGCTATGGCAGCCCGACGCCTGCGATTGAAGAGGGGCGTGTGTATGTCAGCTACGGCTCCGCGGGGACGGCCTGCCTCGACACCGCCACCGGCCAAATCCTCTGGAAGCGGCAAGATCTCAAGTGCGATCACTTCCGCGGTCCGGGGTCGTCGCCTGTGCTGCACGATGGCCTGCTCCTCTTGCAGTTCGATGGATTCGACGTGCAGTTCGTGGTGGCGCTGGACGCGGCGACCGGCAAGACGCGGTGGATTCGCAAGCGGGCGTTCGACTTCCGCACCGATAATGGCGACAACAAAAAAGGCTATGGCACGCCGTCGGTCTTTCGCATCGAAGGGCGAAACGTGGCGGTCTGCCCCGCGGCGGTCGCCACGGAAGCCTTCGATGCCGACACCGGCGAGTTGCTGTGGACAGTGCGCACCGGCGGGATGAACGCCTCCGCGCGCCCCTTAATGAGTGCTGGGCTGATCTATCTCACCAACGGCATGGGTCGGCTCGTGGTCGTGAAACCGGGGGTAGGGGACATCACCGCGGACAACATCGTGTGGGATAGCAATAAAGGGGTTTCGAAGCGCACGTCACCGCTGCTCGTCGACGGGTTGCTCTATATGGTCACCGATGACGGCATCGCCAACTGCTTCGAGGCCCAGACAGGCGATAAAGTTTGGACGCATCGCCTGGGAGGTGAATTCGCCGCATCGCCGATCTATGCCGATGGCAAGATTTACTTTTCGAGCATGGAAGGCGAAGTTACCGTCATCGCCCCCGGCCGCAAATATCACGAACTCGCCAAGAACTCGTTCGAAGAAGGCTTCATGGCGACCCCGGCTGTGGCTGGAAACTCGTTGATCTTCCGAACGAAGAAGGCCGTGTATCGGGTAGGGAAGTGAGAAATGCCCCGTTCCCAAATAGAGAACCGCCGCTGAAACGCAAGTTGTTTCAGCGGCGGTTCGTTCTCGGCGACTAGCGCCATCTCACGGAGCCACGGGCCATCGCCACGGGGGAGCGGGTTGCTGGAGGGCCAACTTCAGACAGCACGCGGCTCACTTGATGGAATAGTTGGCCACACTTAAAGTGTGGCGGCTAAACCACCGGACGGCGGACACCGCCGAAGATCAAGCTGACGATAAACATGATGAGAAAGACGAAGAACAAAATCTTCGCAATCCCGGTCGCGGCTCCTGCGAGGCCGCCAAAGCCAAGCGCCGCGGCAATTAAAGCGATCACCAAAAATGTTAAAGCCCAAGACAACATGACTGTCTCCTTTCACCAAACCAGAAGGTACGGTTCCAAACACGATGCGGTTAAAACAACAGCAACAAAATAAGCACGATCACCAAGATCGTCCCGAGTCCGCCGCTCGGGCCATAGCCCCAATTGCGGCTATACGGCCAGGCTGGTAACGCTCCCACGAGCAGCATCAACAGCAAGATTAAAAGTAAAAGTTCGAACATCGGACTCTCCTTTCCCGCAACAGTGGATTGGCCTCGAACTGTCGTTCTCTGCTGGCCGTTATCACTGTCACGACAGGAAGTAGTGCACGCTGCGTGCCAAACTCGGCGAATTGATGCAAGTCGTTGCAGCGGCAGGAGCTAAGCCGTTTTGAAGCGCGCCGCGAGTTGCGTCTTTGCTGATTCGTCAACGAGCACCTTGGTGGCTGGGACGTCATCGCGCCGCCGCTCGGAAAGGAAGCCAAAGCCACATCGCATTGCTTAAGTTCTTGACAGCCAAAGCGTTACACGAATGCGGGCCCGTTTGGCATCAAACCTGCTCTGTAATACTCGCGCACGCAGGCAACGCGACAACGCTAACCTGCGTTTCTCTACGCGAAAGGAGCAAAGTCATGCGCGAGTTTTTAGGAAGCCTGGCCATCTTGGCCATCATCATCTTTGCTGGCTTGTATTTTGCCGGCTGGTTGACCTACGAACAGTCCGACAGCGCGGCTACCATCGAAATCAAAACGAAAGCGATCCAAGAAGCCGCAGATCATGCCGTCGCTGAAGGCGAAGCCATCATCGATAGCGCGACTCAGCAAGCTGCGCAGAACGATAGTGAAGCAACGTCCCATGATGCTACAGTCGAGAAAGTCGAAATAGCACTGCCGCAAAATCGTGAGCACAGCACTGACCAGAACCGCGTCATCCGTCATACGACGGACGCAGAACATCCCGTGACGACAACTTCGCCTGAGTAACGGCGAATTGCATGGCGTCATCGTTTTTGAGAACCGCAGGAGAATCACAGCATGAAGTTTGTCGTTTCGAAGTTGCTCCTAGCAAGTCTATTTGTCATGGGGATCGCGGCCATCGGTTGCGATGGGCGTCCGGTCGCCGGACCTACGCAGGATAAAGCGAAAGTCGATGTGGATGTCGGCGGGGGAAAAGGAGTGCAAGTGGATGTCGAGGGGCGTGAACCAGCCGATCCGACCAGGCGTAAAGCCGATGTCGATGTGGATATCGGCGGCGGCAAAGGAATCAATGTGGATGTGAACAAAGAGCCGTAGACGCCGCGTCGCATCTATCGGCGGGAAACCGATGTGGAACAACAGTCACCGTTACCAGCGGTGGACGGTTCCCAGCGCCTGCAGGCGTTGGTCGTTCGCAAGAATGGCCGACGCCTCAGGCGTTTCTTGCCCTAGCCTGCAGCACTTACCGCCGCCTCCTACACCGCGACCTTACAACTTGAGTTCCAGCGGAAAATCCGATAGCAGCTCAATTCCCTCATCCGTCACGAGGTAGTCGTTTTCCAACCGCATGCCAGCTTGCAGTTCGGGTGCATACAGCCCCGGTTCGCAGGTAAAGACGTCGCCGACTTCAAACGTGTCGTCCCAGTGCGGGTTGAGATGGGGCGTTTCATGCGGAAAGAGGCCGATGCCGTGACCGAGGTGGTGCACGAACTTGCCGTGCGGAGCACGATCGAGCATCGCCTGGACTTCGTGAAACAGCGTTTTGCAACTCTTACCCGGTTTGACAGTCGATTCGATATGCCGAAAGACTTCTTGAATTGCGTTCCATGCGGATTGCTGCGCGGCGCTAACATCCGTCACGGCGATCGCGCGGCAGTTATCGGCGAAGTAGCCACGGAAGGCGGGGCCGAGGTCCAAAATGTAAAGCTCGCCTGGCTGCGCCACACGGCCATGGCGCGGCGGGCCGCCCATCGCCCCACAAGCGTAATCGTTCCCCGTGCCGGTCAGCATCTCGCCATACTCGCGCACGGCCACGGCTTGAAGTTCGTTGAAGACCTCCAGTTCGCTCACGCCCGGCTCAATCATCTCCCGCGCGCGCTCATACATCTTGCCGGTCGCCGCGATCGCCTTTCGCAGTCGCGCAAGTTCATCGGGATCTTTCTTGCGGCGCAGTTGATACAGTTCCGGTTCCAAATCGACAAGCTCTCCCCCCAGCGGCGCGAGATGCTGCGTGAAACAAGAGAACTCCACCGCCAGGCGCTTGGGCTTCCGGTCCGCGAGCGCGTCGAGCAGCACTTGCGCCGCGGCCTGGCGTTGATCGTTGCGGAGCGTGGAATGCCACTGCGCCGCATAGGTGCGAACGTCATCCGCCGCAGCGACCGCAGGCGGTTCGTTCGGCGCGATCAGCGTCATTCGCCCGTCGCTCGCGAGCGCCGCCAGCGGAGAATGCGTCCACGCGAACCGCGGCCCCGCCAGATACTGCACATGTTCATGCAGACCAACAATCGCCACATCCGCCCCCAGTCGCTCCATGACCCTCAACACCCGCTGTTGGCGAGCACGACAAGCGGTGACATTGATCTCATAAGACTCAGCCATGACAATCTTCGGAAAACGTGTGACGAAAACAGCAGCCGCCCAGCCAGCAGGCATCGGGTATCGTAAGGAACCAGGCGAATTCGTACAAGGATGAAGCGGCGCCGTCACAATCAGGCGTTCCGAGTTTTTGGAAGGCCTCGTCAAGCGTCTGTATTCCCTGGGGTCGATTTCCTTGCCTGATGATCACGATTCGGCTACGCTAAAGTCTTGCGGGAACATCGGTTTCTGACCTCCCCTCGCTGGCGCAAACTCCCTCCTAGCCGCTCATGCTGATCGCACGCTTATTTCGCGGGTCGCTGCGCCCCGCTCTGGTCGCTCTGATGCTAGTCTTCTTCGCGGCGGGGTCATTACGCGCTGCCGAACCGGTCGATTACGCGCGCGATATCAAGCCGCTGTTGGCTGCGAATTGCTTTCAGTGTCATGGGCCGGACAAGCAAGAGTCTGATCTGCGTCTGGATGCCGGGCGGTCGATTCTGGCGGGCGGCAATAGCGGCCCCGCGGTTGTGCCGTCTCACAGTGACGAGAGCCTGCTGATTCAGGCTGTCGAAGGCGAGGCGGATGTGGTCAGCCGGATGCCGCCGGAGGACGAAGCGGAGCCGCTCGCCGCGGAACAAATCGCGCTCTTACGGCGCTGGATCGACGCCGGGGCGAAGTTTCCGGAAGATGACGCTCCGCTCGCCGCGAAACAGCGCAATGTCGACCATTGGTCGTTTCAGCCGATAGCCCGCCCCGCGCCGCCGCCGGTGACGAATCGCGCTTGGGTCGCGTCCCCGATCGATGCGTTCGTTCTGGCCAAACTGGAAGCAGCGCAGATTCAGCCCTCGCCGGCGGCCGATCGCGTGACGCTCATCCGCCGCCTCTCGCTTGACTTGATTGGCCTCTTGCCGACGCCTGAGGAAGTGCAGGCGTTTGTCGCCGACGAGCGCCCCGACGCTTATGAACGACTGGTGGACCGCCTCTTGGCTTCGCCCCGCTATGGCGAGCGGTGGGGCCGGTTGTGGCTCGATCAGGCTCGCTATGCCGATTCGCATGGTTACACGAACGATGGCCCGCGCTCGATCTGGCCGTATCGCGACTACGTGCTGCACGCCTTCAATCGCGATCTGCCGTTCGATCAATTCACCATCGAGCAACTCGCAGGCGACTTATTGCCCGATGCGACGGCGGAGCAGATCGTCGCGACCGGTTTTCATCGCAACACCCAAATCAACGACGAAGGGGGAAGCGACGCCGAGCAGTACCGCGTCGAAGCGGTTGTCGACCGCGTCTCCACCACCGGCATCGTCTTCATGGGACTGACCTACGGCTGCGCCCGTTGCCACGATCACAAGTTCGACCCCATCAGTCAACGCAACTTCTACGAAATGTTCGCGTTCTTCAACAGTCAGGACGAACCGAACTACGACGCGCCGCTGGTTGCTCCGAATGCATCCAAACTTCCCGCGCAGCGCGAAGAAATTAGTCGCTTCGCAGCGGCGCTGAAAGCGCTCGACGCCAAGGCCGACAACGCGGAGCAGGCCAAGCAGGAGCTCACGGCCAGGCTTGATGCCGCCAAGAAGCAAGAAGCGGCTATTCGCGCCCGCGAGTTCGCGAGCACGATGGTCCTTCGCGAGCGCAGCCAGCCGCGTGAAACCTATGTGCATATTCGCGGCGAGTTCTTGCGCAAAGGCAAACCCGTCACGACCGCGACGCCGGAATTCCTCCCCCCCTTGAAGCCCAGCGACAACTCCGCGGGCAGCGTTCCCACCAGCCGGCTCGACTTGGCGCGGTGGCTCGTGGCGGACGAACATCCCCTCACGCCGCGGGTGATCGCCAATCGCCAATGGCAAGCGTTCTTTGGCCAAGGGCTGGTCCGCACCGACAACGACTTTGGCCTGCAAGGGGAGAATCCTTCGCATCCAGAATTGCTCGATTGGCTCGCTCGGTCGCTGCTCGACCACGACTGGAGTCTCAAAGCGTTGCATCGTGAGATTGTGTTATCCGCGACCTATCAACAAGCCTCGACGGCGCGTCCCGAACTGGAGCCGATCGACACCAACAATCGCCTCCTCGCGCGGCAAAACCGTTTGCGCTTGGATGCCGAGTTGATTCGCGACGCGGCCCTTACCGCCGCCGGGCTCCTCTCCACCAAGATGCACGGCGCGAGCGTCTTCCCGCCCCAACCGGCCGGCGTGATGCAACGCACGCGCAACCCCGGCCGCAAGTGGAATACCAGCACCGGCGAAGATCGTTATCGCCGCGGGCTGTATACGTTCTTCTGGCGTTCGACGCCACATCCGTTCCTCAAGTCGTTCGATGCTCCTGATTCGAATACCGCCTGCACGCGCCGCGAGCGCTCGAACACGCCGATCCAAGCGTTGACGCTGCTCAACGATGAAGCCTTTGTGGAAGCCTCGCAGATGCTGGCCTTGCGCTTGTTACGCGCGTTGCCTGAAGGCGACGATCCCGCGCGTATCGATCAACTCTTCCGCTGGTGTTTGTGCCGCGAACCAGGTTCCGCGGAACGCGCTGCCGTCGAGGAACTTGTGCAAGCCGAACGTCAGGCGTCTCAGGCATCCAAACCGGAATTGACGTTCATTACCGCGCAGCAGTTGCCGGAAAGTGTTACGGCGCAAGAAGCCGTCGTCTGGGCGACGGTCGCGCGGGCGATGCTGAACCTTGACGAATTCATGACGCGCGAGTAACCGCCATGCCACATCTGCCCCTCGAACTCCGCCAATACCTCACAAACGCCGCGCGGCGCGACTTTCTCTATCACTGCGGTCTGGGCCTGGGTTCGCTGGCGCTCGGCGCGATGCAGGCCCAAGCCGCGGCGCCTGCGACAAGCAATCCCACCGCGCCGCGCCCGCCCCACTTTCCCGCTAAAGCCAAAGGGGTGATTCAGCTCTTCATGGCCGGCGGACCGAGTCAACTCGAACTGTTCGACTACAAGCCGAAGCTCCAGGCGTTGCACGGCAAGCCGGTGCCGCAGTCCTACCTCGAAGGCAAACGCTTCGCATTTCTCAAGCCCAATGCGACGCTCCTCGGCACGAAACGCAAGTTCGCCCAACATGGCGCCAGCGGCGCGGAACTCTCGGAACTCTTGCCCCATACCGCAAAAATCGCCGACGATATCGCCATCGTCCGCACGATGCACACCGACAACTTCAATCACGGCCCGGCCAAGCTCATCGCCCAAACCGGCTTTCAAAACTTCGGCGCGCCGACGTTCGGCTCCTGGCTCCTCTACGGGCTCGGCAGTGAAAGCGAAAACCTCCCCGGCTACGTCGTGCTCCTCTCCGGCCCGCGCGGGCCACGCGGCGGCGCGTACCTCTGGTCCAACGGGTTTCTCCCCAGCCATCTGCAAGGAACGCCGCTACGTTCCTCCGGCGAGCCGATCCTCAATCTGGCCAACCCCGCCGGCGTCGATGCCGCGCGGCAAGAGCGCACGGTGCAAACGATCGCGCGCCTCAACGCCCTGCGTCACGCGGTCACCGGCGATGACGAAATCGCCGCCCGCACCGCGAGCTATGAACTCGCGTTTCGGATGCAGACCAGCGCGCCGGAATTGGTGGATATTTCGGACGAAACGCAAGAAACGCTTGATCTTTACGGCGTGAAGCCGGGCGAGTCGTCGTTCGCGCACAACGTGCTACTCGCGCGGCGACTCATCGAGCGCGGCGTCCGCTGCGTCACGCTCTTTCACACCGACTGGGATCATCACGGCGGCGGTGAAAACCTCGAAGGCTACCTCGACAAGCTCTGCCGCGAGACCGATCAACCCTGCTCGGCGCTGGTGCAAGATCTCAAGCGCCGCGGCATGCTCGACGACACGCTGGTCGTCTGGGGTGGCGAATTCGGCCGCACGCCGATGGGCGAAGTTCGCGCCACCGTCGGCCGCGATCACCATATCGACGCCTACACCATCTGGCTCGCAGGGGGCGGTGTTCGCGGCGGCCAAACGCTGGGGGCCACCGACGAACTCGGCTTCTACAGCGAAGATGGCAGCGACCGCCACCACGTCCACGACCTCCACGCCACCACACTGCACCTCATGGGCCTCGACCACGAACGCCTAACATTCAAGCACCAAGGCCGCAACTTCAAGATCACGGACGTGGCCGGCGAAGTGATTCAGCCGCTGGTGGGTTAAGAACGAAGAGAACGATGGTTTGCGACCAAGACCCCATCCGGCTCGCCCGGATGGTGAATCAGTTGGCGAGCTAGGCGCGCATGGGATTATGGGACATGGCTCTGTCCTCCTAGGAATTCGGCCGGAGTGTATATCAACAGACCAGGATACCCAAGCTCCGCAAGCGTTTTGTAGACCCGCGGCAGGGTGTGTGCGTTGGCAATGTGACGACAATTCTGAATCAATAGAAATTGTACCCCGCCGACTGCCGCAGCTCACAAACACCGCCGCACCGCCGCCAAACGATCGCTAATATGCTACGATACGACTACTAGCCAATGCTTTACCAACGCCAAATGTTCACCATTCTTCCATGCCGCGCACCATTGCCATTGGCGACATTCACGGTTGTTCCGCGGCGCTGGCCGCGGTGCTGGATGCCGTGGCGCCGACGCCGGCCGATACGATCGTCACGCTGGGGGACTATATCGACCGCGGGCCGGATAGTCGGGGCGTGATCGCGCAGCTCATCAAGCTGAAAGAGCGCTGTCAGCATGTGGCCCTGCTGGGGAATCACGAGATCATTTTGCGGGATGTGAGCGAGGGACGCGCGCCGCTGGCGTTTTGGCTGGAAGCTTGCGGCGGCGAGGCGACGCTGGCCAGTTATGGCGGAGCGCTCGATTCGATTCCCGCCGAGCACTGGGAGTTCCTCAACAGTTGCCGCAAGTATTATGAAACCAAAACGCACATCTTTCTGCATGCGAACTACGCCCCTGCGCTTGCGCTCGACAAGCAACCGGACGAACTCTTGTTCTGGATGCATCTGCTGCGGATTCCAGCGCCGCATATGTCCGGCAAGCAGGTCATTGTCGGGCACACGCCGCAACGCGATTGCCAGATCCTCAACGCCGGCCACGTGGTCTGCATCGATACCTGGTGTTGCGGCAATGGCTGCCTCACCGCTTACGATGTCGCTACGCAGGCAGTCTGGCAGGCGGACAAGAGCGGCGTGCTCACAAAGTCGCCTGCACAGTGACTCTTGCGCGCAATGACTCGTCTGCGCAATGACGCGCTGCCGCTCTAGTTCCCCTTCTTAAACTTCCACGTCGTCGAAGGTGTGTACGCGGCGCGCATATCGCCGACCAGCCTGGCGACGACTTCGGGATGTTCTTTCGCAACGTCGTGCTTCTCGCCGAGATCGCTCGACAAGTCGAACAACTGCGGCGGCGTTCCATACGGTTGCTCGACGAGTTTCCAGTGGCCGGAGCGCACCGCTTGCGAGCCGCCCCGTTCGTAGAACGCCCAGTAGAGATAGTCGTGCTTCTTTTGGAGTGAATCCTGACCGAGCAGCGTGGGGGCGAAGGAGATGCCGTCGATATCTTTCGGCACGGCGGCGGAATCGCCTGCGAGCGCGGCGAAGGTGGGGAGAATATCGACATGACCGGCGATGAGATCGGTTTTCTGTCCGGCCGCGATATGCCCCGGCCAACGCGCAATCATCGGGACGCGGATGCCCCCTTCGTACAAATCGCGCTTGGTGCCGCGCAGCGGGCCGCTGGAGTTGTTCATCGTCGCGTTGTAGCCCCCTTCGTTGTGCGGGCCATTGTCGGACGTGAACATCACGAGAGTGTTCTTATCAAGACCATATTCCGCGAGCGCCTGCATCAAGCGGCCGACGTCGCGGTCCATGCGGGTAATCATGGCGGCGTGCCCTTTGCGCGGCGCGGGCCAGTCTTTGTTCGCAAACTCGCCAAGGTCGGGAACTTCCATCCCTTCCCGGCCGGCTTCGTTGTTGGCGTGAGGAATGGTGAGCGAAAGATAGAGAAAGAACGGTTCGCCACGGCGGCGCTTTACGAAATCGAGCGCCTCGGCCATGATCAGGTCGTGGCTGTACTCGACTTTCTCACTCGCCTGGCCGTTCCCCTGCGGACCTTCGTTAGGAACGACGTTCTTCAACTTCACGCGCTCGTTGCCGTGATAGAGAAACGTGGGATAGTAGTTGTGCGCGTGAACCTGGTTGAGATAGCCGTAGAACTCATCAAAGCCTTGTTTGGTCGGATAACCTGTCGAGCCTTCCTCGCCGAGTCCCCACTTGCCGAACAGCCCCGTCGTGTAGCCGGCCTTTTTCAACACTTCCGCGACGGTCACATCCTCCGGCCGGAGCGGGTCGCGGGCGTTGCCGCGAATGAGGCAGTGCCCGGTGTGGTAGCCGGTCATCAACACGCAGCGCGACGGCGCGCAAACGGTCGAACCAGCGTAGTAATCAGTAAAGGTCAGCCCCTCCTTCGCGAGTTTGTCGATGTTGGGCGTTGGGAAACTCCGCTGGCCAAAGCAACTCAAGTCGCCATAGCCTAAATCGTCGGCCATGATGAAAATGAGGTTGGGCCGGGGCGGCTCTTGGCTCCACGCGGCGTCCTGGAATGCCAACAAAAATCCAGCGGCGACGAAGCCAACGTAAGCGAGAAGTAGGGATTTGTGTGTCATGGGGTGTTGTTGATTGGGGCGTGAGAAATGAGGCAGGCGGTCAGGAGCTAGTTGTAGTGTAGCCGCCACTGACGCCGGATGCCAATTCACGACCACGGCCATAGGAACCGTCCGCAACTCCATGCGCCCGTTGCCGCCTCAGCGCGACGGGCGAATTCCGGTAAACTGAAAGGCTACCCAAACGCGACTCACCCACCCTTATATTCCACCATGAGTGCTGTTTACGAAAATTTTGGCGTGTCGTTCATGTATCCCGAGAATTGGCAACTGGCCGATGAATCGGGACCGCAAGACGCTGGCCCCAAGACCATCTCCGTCCACAGTCCCAGCGGTGCGTTCTGGTCGCTGCAAGTCTGCGACCCGCCGGCCGATCCGCAAAGCCTGGCCGATCAATTCAAGCTCACGATGGCGGCGGAATACGAAGGGCTGGAAGCATTCGCCGCGGCCGAAGAAGTCGCCGACCTGAGCCTGCTGGGCTACGACATGGACTTCTATTGCCTGGACTTTGTCATCTCCGCGAACGTGCGCGCGGCGCGCGTGGGCCAGCGGGTGTACGTCATCTCCTGCCAGGCAGAGACGCGCGAGTTCGACGAGCTGTCGCCGGTCTTTAAGGCGATGACGATTAGTCTGCTGCGCGAAAAGTAAAAAAGCGTCCTCGGACAATTGCCCGAGGACGCTTGAGATTTCGCGGTGCTCACGTCCGGCGTCGTTTAGAATTCGACCATGTACTTCTCGGTCATCTTACGGCGAATGTCCGCAGTGGAATTGCCGATCGCTTGGCGCAGTTCGGCGAGGGTCATCCCCATGTACGCCCGCGCAGTCTTCTCCGCCTTTTGCCGCTCGCTCAAGCCCTGCGGCGCGCCCACCTGGTAGCTATAAGTGTTGTAGACGCCGCTATAGCCGCCATACCAACCACCGACCATCCCGACAAAATCCGATCCTGTCGGCATGATCGTGACCGGCCGTTCGAGGTTGGAGGAGTTGTCGGCCGCCTTGGCGTACGCCGCCCGGCCTTTGTAGGCATAGGTGCGGAAGGCTTGCGCCACGTTCCCGCCATACTCGGTCAACTCAGGGTCGACGTTGAGCAGCGGCAATTGATCGATCTTGCGGGCGTAACGATCGTACCAGCCGGTCGAGTTTTGATACTTGCGATTCTCGGGATCGGCCATGTCGTTGAGCAAAGCGGTGATCTCGCGGAAGTACTGCTGGGAAGCAATCGCCTTGGGATTGTTCGAGGCTGCATCGCTCGCGGTCGTGGTTGGCTCCGGGGCGGGAAGCGTCGGCGGATCGATGATGCTCAACACGCGGCGCAGGCCACCGGCGCTGAGGTCGCCGCCGAGGAAGATCGTGTTGCCGCCCATGCTCACCTGCCAGCCTTCGATCTCGTCGATCATCAACCCTTGGCGTTTGATGACCTCGATGATCAGCGGCTTGGCGTAGTCCTTCATCATGCTCGGATCGACGGCGAAATCGATCCGGAGCTTCGCGTTGAGCGTATCGGTCGCCTTGACCCCCAGCGCGATCCCTTGGATGCTACTGAGAACTTGAGCGAGGGCGTCCTTGTCGATGTTCCGGCGTGCTTTGAGCGTGTCGAGATTGTCGAGTCGCTGCCGCAACCGCGTGGGATTGGTGAGGCCGGCCAGGTCGAGCGCGAGCATCACTTCGGTTCCCACGGTTTCGGGAAACTCCGCCATCTTGGCCAGGTACGGCGAGAGCTTGATCTGCGTATCGCTCCCCGCATGCATCGCCCAGCGCAGCGCCTTTTGCCGATTCGCCGGCCCGAGCGCGCCAAAACGGTTCGAACCAAGCTTGATGAGATACGCGTCTGACGGCAGCAGCACGGCCGGCAGGTCGCCAAACTTCTCCACCACGCCGCCAATCTTGGTGTTCAGCGTCTCGACCGAGATGTCACTGTTGGTCTCGATCATCGAGACTTCCCAGATGGGGTGCATGGTCGCAATGTTCAATTCGGACCCCATGACAACGGTTTTAATGTCTTCCCGCGGAACCAGGTGCTTATCCACGCTGCTCGTGCCTCGCAACGTGTGCTTGCGAAACTCCTCCGCGAACACGCTCCCCCGCAACCTATCCGCCTGAATCACCACCAAGGCGTTGGCGTCCTCGGGAATGGGGGCGATCAAGTGGGTGAGCAAATCCTGAGCCTGAACTGTGGAACCAGCCAGCAGGGCCAGCATTACGGCCCAACACAGCCGCCGCGAAGCGAGAATCATGTTGTTTTTCCTGTAGAGATTGCGGAAGAGTTGCCACGGCAGCGGCAATATAGACATGCCTTAATTCTAATCTGCCGCACCACAGGCGTACAACCGGCTTTTGGCGGGTTGAAAGGGAAAAAGGGGGCTGAAACGGTGTTTCGCCTTGGTTTGGCGGCGCATGCTAGTTGCGTCGCCAGGGACGCAGAAATTGTCGCTAACTCAATGTGACGTCGTCCGAGCGCTATGGATTTATGGAATGCGATGCCCTTGCGCTGCTTCCCACAAGGCGTACCAATCCTCGCGCTCCAGCGTGATGCGCGTGGATTGGGCGGCGCTGGTGATGCGCTCGAGCTTGTTCGTGCCGATCACCGGCAGCGGCCGGCTGGGGTGCGCCATGATCCAGGCGTAGGCTAGTTGGTCCAGCGGGGCGTCGTTGTACTTGGCGGACATGGCCGCCGCCGCGGCCGCGATGCGCTGCGCCGCCTCGTTCGTCGCGTCGAACAGCTTGCCGCTCGCCAACGGGCTCCAAGCCATCGGTTGCATCCGCTGCCGTTGGCATTGATCGAAGACGCCGTCAGATATCGGATCCATGTGCAGCAGATGGAACTCGACTTGATTGGTGACCAGCGGCTGTTCCATGAGGCTATTGAGCAGTTCGAACTGCTGAACGTTGTAGTTACTGACGCCGGCGGTCTTGATCTTCCCTTGCCGCAGGAGTTGATTGAGCCCCGCCGCCGTTTCTTCCCCGCTCGTCAGCCAATCGGGACGGTGGACTAAGAACAGCTCCACGCGGTCGGTTCCCAAAAGTCGCAACGACTTCTCGACGCTCTTCACCAGCCGCGCCGCGGTGGCGTTGTAATGCGCCGTTTTGCGCTCGGGATGAAATTTGTTGGGGACATAGATCCCCGCCTTGGTGACGATCTCCAGCTTTTCCCGCAGCGCAGGCGACGCGGCCAGCGCGCGGCCGAGCGCCTCTTCCACCTCGTACGCGCCATAGATCTCCGCCGTGTCGATCGTCGTCAGGCCAAGTTCGACGCACTTCTCAAGGCGGCCGAGAATCGCCTGCGGCGTGGGATTGTCTTTCAGCAAACGCCAGGTGCCGAAGGCGATGCGGGAGAATTCGGGGCTATGCGGGGCGAGCCTGGTGCGCGGAATCATAAGCGTGGTGGAGCCAAAGTGGAAACGAGAGCAACGAAGGCGTCAGCGTCGAGCGCCTCGACGATTATAGCCATTTTCTCGAACTCGTCTGCCGGCGCTGCCGCGCGCCGGCAGATTGTTTCGCTCACCATCGGTTTCTCATTCCACCCCGCGGCGCAGCCTCGTCCGCTTTAGCCGACAGGCTGCGTCGCCGTCTCGTGGGGAAGTTTGGACGTCACCCAGGCTTTGAAGCCTCCGACCATGTCCAAGACATCGTCGCGCCCCGCCTGCGCGAGCAGGCTCGCGCCGATGGCCGAGCGGTAGCCCCCTTCGCAATGCACGACGACGGGACGATTCGCGTCCACCTCGGCGGTGCGGTCGCGCAGTTGAATGAGCGGAATGTTCACGCTGTTGGCGATGTGCCCCGCGGCCCATTCCTTTTCACTGCGCACGTCGAGAACCGTCGGCGCAGCGTCGCTCGCGAGCTGTTCCGCGAGCGCCACGGCGGTGACCCGCTCGATCTTGGCCACCAGTTCAGGCCGATCGCGCAAAGCGTTCATCCCGTCGCCCAAATAGCCGGCCACATTGTCAAAGCCGATCCGGCCCAATCGCATGACGGCCTCGGCCTCTTGACCGGATTCGGCAATGATGACAATGGGATGCTCATGGTCGAGCACGGTTCCGCACCATTGAGCATACTTGCCGCGGATGCCGACGTTGATCGAGCCAACTAAATGGGCGCCTTCGAAGTCAATCGCGTCGCGCACGTCCAATAATTGCGCGCCTTGGCTCTGCAGCCGCAATACCTCCTCGACGGACAACGCCTGCAGGGACTGAGCCATGGAGGCTTCCAAGCTCAGACGTTCTTGGCGATTGAGGATGGCGTCGTAAACAAAATAATCCGGAGCTTCAGGCTGCTCCTCGGTCACAAGCTGTTTGAAGTCCGCGCGGCTCATCGGCTGCAAGGCGTAGTTGAACTTCTTTTGCTCGCCGATGGTGGAGACGGTTTCGCTACTGAGATGCTTGCCGCACAACGACCCCGCGCCGTGGGCGGGGTAGACGAGTGTTTCGTCCGGCAACTTCACCAGCTTGTTCGTTAGCGAATCGTACAACATGTCCGCCAGGTCATCTGCCGTTACGCCGATCGAGGCCAGCAGGTCCGGACGGCCAACATCGCCGATGAACAACGTATCGCCGGTGAGCACCGCCAGCGGAGTCTCGGCGCTCTGCCCCAGGTCGTACACCAGAATCGAGATGCTCTCCGGCGTATGCCCAGGCGTTTCCAGGATTTCGAGGCGCACGTCGCCGAACTCGATCCGGTCTCCTTCAGCGAGTAGATGCGCCTTGAACTCCGGTTCAGCGCGACGGCCGAGGTAGATTGTCGCCCCACATTGATCGCGCAGTTCGATGTGTCCGGCGAGGAAGTCCGCGTGAAAGTGCGTCAGAAAGACATGCTTGATCTGGCAACCGGCCGCTTGCGCGTCGGCGACGTATTGTTCGATATCGCGCTGCGGATCGACAACCGCCGCCGTTTTCGTTTTCTCGTCCGTAATCAAGTACGAAGCGTGCGACAGACACGCCAGATAGTATTGTTTGAGTTGCATGGCAGATGCTCCTGTTTCCAAAAGTGCTCAACGCCGTGACTGGGACGTTGGCAAGGTGAGTTAGCCGACGCGACACGCGGCGCCGGTTGAACCAGAACCGCCGGAGACCTGATTCCACGGCATGCGCGCTAACAGCATCGCCATCCCGCAAGTATCCGTAATCCCGGCGAACATCAGACCGGCGCCGACAAACGCGGAGAGCGCGATCCAATAAGGATGAACAAAAAAGCCCAACGCGGCCCCAATCACAACGAGGGCGCCGGCCGCGATGCGCACTTGTCGCTCGAGCGACATCGCCTTCTTGCCGCGCGTGATTGGCAGGCCGGTGGTTTCGCAGGCGAGCGTTCCGCCGTCCACGTTCACAACATTTTCAAAACCGGCGGCCACGAACCTTTCGCAGGCTTGCTGGGCCCGGTTTCCGGAGCGACAGATCACATAGAGCGGTCGCTCGGCATCGCCGGTGCGCTCGGCAAACACGGCTTGTGGATCGAGACGGTCGAGCGGCACGTTGCGCGCGAACTCGACATGCGCCTCGCGGAATTCGACCGGCGTGCGAACGTCGATCAACTCGATCGGCTCGCCGGATTTGTGAAGATGGTTGAAATCCGCAGCGGAAATCTTACTGGCCATGATCTTGCTCCTCGTTTACGTTAAATGTTGTTATGTCGTAACCTGACGATATATTTTCCCAAAAAAACTACTTCTCGGCGTTCCCGCCAAAACGGGACTCAATGCACGACATGATGCTGGCGAGATGCGGTTCAGCGACGGAATAATACACGAAGCGTCCATCCTTCCCCGACGTCAGGAATCCGCACCGCTGCATCAACCGCAGATGCTCCGAAGCCATGTGACTGGGAATCTCGCAAGCTTCCGCCAACTCGCCGACGGAATACCGGCCTCCCAAAAGCATCTGCACCATCCGCAGACGATGCGGGTGGGCAAGCGTTCGCAAGCACTCCGCCGCCTGGCCGAGCGCCTCGAGACTGGTCAATTGAGCTTTCACGTTCCGAACCATAAGCGCCTCCTCATACTGCTATTATATCGACAGATAGCGACATGTCAACCAGCCGGATTTCCAGAAACCGTTCCCGGCGCTTAAACGCCGGCCTAATACCCACGTGACGGCGGGAAAGGACCGTGAACGGCCCTGAATGCCGGTGTTTTTGACCGCGCACGCTACCGCGCGCGACCCCCACCAATAACGGCGATTATTAGCCCCTCCGCGCAATCGCGGCCACCACCACCTCCCCTCCGCGACCCCATCGGGCTCGTCCCGATGGTGAGCGAGTTCCCCCAGCTACGTCTGGCGCAACAGCCCCCCACCAATGACGGCGATTATTAGCCCCGCCGCGCAAGCATCGCGAAAGCGATTCCCCCCAGCGGGCGTTTACGCTCCTTCGCGCTGAGCATATGACGGGTGGTTATGGTACAACCCGATGGCGGTGCAACTGATCGCACACCCCGCTAATGGTGCATTGCCGTTAATAACGATTCCGGCGACCGTAGGGCGCAAATGCCGCAAGTCTATTTCTGGACGTTGTTTAGGCCGTTTCGCACTTGCGCAAACGCACTAATAATCGTCCTCAGAAGGGTGGATTCTGGCGGGAGGCAGCGCGCGGCCCGTGGGTGGCGCGCGCGGGATTGACCACCTAGAAATCACGATATTTCGACCATAAATAGTAAACAACTCTTGGCTACATGAAACCGAAACGATATACTTCCGTGCAGTGACAGCGGGAGAACCAATTTGCAATCGCAGGCAATTTGGCGGCGGCCTGCTATCGAAGTCTTCAAGACATTAGCCCTCGGGCGCAAAATAGCGATTGTGGCGATTGTGTCGCGCACCTTGGCCAGCTTTGCGATTCGCAGTGGTTGCCTACTCTCTGAAACCGTGAGTCAGCGGCTAAGGTATCAGTAGGAGCCGATTGACATGCAAATTGTGATTACCGCCGTGGGGCCTGATAACGTCCGCCTGGCCGACCCGATCATTCACTATGTGACGTCGCAGGGGGCGAATATCAATGAGATTCAGATGTACAACCATGACGCTGAGGCTCTCTTCGCCATGTTGCTGCGGATCGAGCTTCCCGCGGAGCAATTCGAGGAAATCCGCCACGCGTGCAGCGAGATTGGCAAGCTGAAGAATCTCGGTGTGCGGGTCTGGTCTCCCGAATTGCGGGCGGCGCGGCCCCGTTTGGCGATTTGCGTCACTTTTCGCCCGGAACCGCCGCTGGCGCTGTTGCGGGCTGTTCGCGATGGCCACGTTAAAGGGGAAGCCGCGGTGATGATTGGCAATCGCACGGCATGCCGGGGCATTGCCGAGCAGTTCCATGTGCCGTGGGAGTATGTCGGGAACAAAGATGGGAGCGCCGACGACGAGCGCCTGATCGCCATTTGCGACGAGTACGAGGTCGATTACGTGATTCTGGCCCGCTACATGCGTGTGCTCCCGGCCGCGAGTTGCTGGAAATATGCCGGCGGGCGGATTATTAACCTGCACCACGGATTGCTGCCGAGTTTCCCCGGCATTCGGCCGTACCACGACGCACACTGCGCGCGGATGCTGACCTACGGCGCGACTTGCCACTTCATCGTGCCGGAACTCGACGCCGGCAACCAGATTATCAATCAGTCCACATTTATGGTTCCGCCGGGAAGCAAGATCGACGACATCATTCGCCTTGGCCAGGAAGACAATGAGCCCCGCTGTCTGGTGGAAGGTGTTCGCCGTGTGACCAGTGGCGAGGTGCAACTACATTTTCATCGCGTCATTGCAAAAAATGGGGCGGCAAACCGATAGCGTAAACTGCGCGAGTGTGGGATATTCTCCTTGCGTGACTTATCCAAGTTAGAAAACTCAGGATCCTGGGTGACTCGAATCGAGCGCAGCGGCCCTCACAACGGCGCGCCGCGAGGACTCACCGTACGAACAGAAATATCAAACAGAAATATCGAAAAGATGGCTGGCCTCTGGCTGGTCGTTGCGTCCTCCGCGGATCACTGCCCCGATCTGCGGAGGCGTTTTTATTGATAGCCGGAAGCAAAAGCATTTTCCGCCGCGCGCCGTCTTCGCACAGCGCCGCGGCGCTTACATCACTCGCTGGGTTCGTCTCCCCAGATGCTCGCCCACAGCGCGGCTTCGTCGCCGCGCGGGGCGGCCGCTGACGGCACGGTCGCGGCGGGCTCGAGAGACCGCGTCGTCATCCACCATAAGGCCACCGCGTGAGAATATTCGGCGGCGGACGTATCGGCGGCGGGAACTGGGGCGAAGGGGGTGAGATTGGTCGCAACTGGATCAGGCGCTGCGAGCAACATCGGGCCAAAGAACTCTCCTTCGCCTGAGTTCCCTCCCAGCCCCGCGTTCAGTTCGTTGACGACAATCTGCGCATCGGCGCCGGTAAGAATGTTGTTGCAGTCCACATCCCAAAACGGAGGCGGCGATTGGCCGGGAATTGGCGGATTCGGCAAATTGCCGACCCCGCGCGCATTGATGTAATTCGAGACAATCACGGCATCCGTCGCGGTCAAGATAGAGTCGAAGTCGACGTCCGTGTTGCGGAATGGATTCTGCCAGGGACACCCGTTGGTCACGACGGAAAGCTTCGTCTGATCGACGGCTTCTTGCGACGTGTTATCGACGACGCGCACAGTAACATTGTAAACGCCGAGCGCTTGATAGGTATGCGACGCATTGATCGGGCCTCCGCCTGAACCGGCCGGCAAGTTGACAGGCGTTACGTTTCCGTCGCCCCAATCGACCGTCGCCGTGAGCAGATTATGATTGCCTGCGAAGGAAAACCTGGCGCCAGCGAGCGCGACCGCGTTGCCAAAGATCGCGGCGTTTTGTTGTCCGGCGTCCACGAGCAGGCTAACGGTGAAATTGCTAGTCGAGGCTGGGTTGCCGTTGCCGGCGAGGTCGAACACTTGCCCCGCGACCCCTTGCACAGCGATAGTGCCGCCGGGGAGCGTGTCTCCATCGGTGTTATAGAAATAACGGACAAGCCCATTGCCGAGCAACACGACGCGATCAACGGTTACGCCGGTGACGAGCACATCCTCGACGCCAAACGTTGCGCTGTTGATGCCGGCGATGTCGTTCCATTGAACATCGACATAACCCAAGTCGCTCGCGACCGTGGAACCAGGCGCGGGGCTGACTAATGTCAAACCCGGCCCGAGTTGATCGAGCGTCACGCTGAGCGGTTGCACGGTGGTTGCGGGAAGCGTTCCCGCCTGCACGCGCAAGGTGTTTTCGCCAGGTGTGAGCGGGACATTGCTGAAGGTGAACGCCCCGGTGGTGTCGGCAGTTACCTGGCCATCATCAAAACCGTCGCCGTCGACGTCGAGCGTCACGGTGGCCAATGCATCGGTCGTACCCTGAATGGTCACAGCGCTGAAATTGGTGATGCCATCACCCACCGTTCCCGAATCGGTATTCGCCGCCAACGACACGGCCAGCGGTGGGGCGTCGAAACCGAGGATGATCTGGTTGTCGATCACCACCTCGCTCTCCACATCGCCTGAACCGAGCAGGTCGAAGTACAGCGTCGCCTCCGTCCCTTCCACCACACCGGTCAAATCGACGGTGACCACCACGGGAAAGTTCAGCGGAGGCGATTGGCCCGAGGTCGCCGCGCCGGTGACGGACGTGGTCGAACCGAAGAACAGTTCGCCGCTAGCTTGCAGATTCAAGAACGCATCTGTGTTGGACAAACCGGCCGCGACAGGCACGAGCGACTGCAGAGTGTGGGCGTCGAGCAGCGCGGCCTCGAACGCGTCCGGCGGAGTTTCTGGCGTGGCCGTCAAGGTGACGCTATGGATCGTAAACCGCAAGGCGGACGCATTCGCGGGAATCAGAAAGGTTTGCGAGAAGCCTGAAAACGTCGCCGTACCTGATTCGACGAGCACGCCACGGCCGTTTTGGACCACCGCATCCCCAGACAGGTTCCAGCCAAAATTCATGTCGCCGGGATCGGAAATCTCGAACCGGCCGTTGGTCGTTCCAATCGACGGCCCTTCCCCTTCCGGCCCCGGCAGCGACGGCAGTGGATCCGCAAAGTCCGCGGGAACAAATAGACCACCGCCGTCCAAGACACGGCGTGCTTCTAACAACTCAAAACCGCAGAATCGGAATCTTCTGCGGGAACGCGGGACCGTGGGCGAACGCGAAGGGATGGCCATTGCTGAATCTCGTTACGCCGCGCGCTGAAGCAAATCATGGGAAAATAACATTTGGATTCTAATCAGTTACCCGGTAGTGTCAACAAAATGGTGGGGTGCGGAGCCTGGTTGAGTCGTCAGTTCTTCGCCGAGGTTCGCCTGGCGTTGTTGGCTGCGAGTGATCGCTTGTTCAGCGACAAGGGTCCGAGACTTCCGCTGCCCCATCTGGCGATTGGGTTTGAGGCGTTTGTGGAACCTCGCGATGTCCGTCGCGACGGAAACGGCTTCCAAAGATGCCGAAGATGCCGCTTCTCCGGCCTGCCGGGCGAAAGCGGGCGGGAGAAATCCGTGCCGGGTCTTTCCCTGTCCGCTATGATTGAAGATAGCGCCCAGGAGGGGCGCACGCGCCAGGTCGCTCGGTGTAAACGCAACCCATCACGGGGATTTTCGATCATGTTACGACAATTGCCACGCGGTGGCCTCTGGCGTTTTTGCGCATTCTTGCTGACCTGTTCGTCCGCGCTGGTGCTGGTATCGCTGGGTGCGAGGCGTTGCGATGCGCAACTCAACCCGCAAAGCCGCGCGGTGCCGCGCGCGGATTACTTCCTCTCGTTCGCGGCGTATTACGACGGCGACTTCATTGCCGCGCGGAAGAACTTTCAAAGCGCCGCCAAGGGAGGAATTCGCAGCACGGAAGGGCGGTGGGTCGATTCGATCTGCTACCACACCATGATCGGCGAATCGTATTATCAACTGGGCCAGCGGGAGTTGGCGCTCGAACAATACACCAATGCGTTGCGGCTCTTTTCTTCCCAGAAGAACTGGCTGCTGCGCGTCGACTTTCCCGACTCGATCGACGCGGCGAGCGTGCCTGCCATGGGCAACATCACCTGGGGTCGGTCCACGCGGAAGACGATCATTGGCCGCTTCCCGGATACGATGCTCAGCGCTCAAGGGCGAATGGATAACGATCAGGTGATTCGCCAAGGAGGCGTGATTGCGCCGCCGCAGTATTACCCGCTGCGCGTGAACGAGATCGTGCGTTGCACCGCGCTGGCGATTGCTCGACGTAATGAAATCATGGGACCGGTATGCGAGCATGATCCGTTCACGATGGAACTCGTGAACACGCTGGCGAGTCGCCCCGCGCCGCCGAACCATTGGTCGCAAGCGTGGATCAGCGTGCAACTCGGCATGGCCTTGGCTTCGGCTGGGAAGAAGGCGGAAGCGGCGGCCGAGTTGACCAAAGGGCTGCAAGTGGGGGCGACCTTCGATCACCCGCTCACGCCGCTCGCCTTGCTGGAGCTCGGCAAGCTCGCGTTTAGTGAGGAGAAATACGACGCGGCCGCGGTGTACTTTTATGAAGCCACGTTTCCCGCGGTTGCGTTCGAACAGTACGACGTGCTGGAAGAGGCCTTTCGCTGGGGTGAGTTGACGCATGTCGTGAGCAACAAGCCTGGCGTATACGCGCCGCTCGTGCCGGCGCAGCAGTGGGCGCGAACCAAAGGCCCCAAGACGTTGCAGGCGTCGCTGTTCATTTTGGCGGCGGAGAATCTATCCAATCTTGGCAAAGTGGCCGAGGCGGGCGCGATGCTGGAACAAGCGGCGAAAGCGCTGAACCGGCGGGATATGCAAGGGGGGCAGATCGGCGCGCGCTTCAATTATGAAACGGCACGGGTCGCGTTTTCGCAAAACAAACTCGCGGCCGGCAATACGGCGCTTGCGGCCTGCATGGCGTTTCAGCAGGGAGGCTCGCGGCGACTGTATCAAATTAGCGTAGCCGATAACCTTTATGTCAGCGGCCAGATTCGGGTCGATCGGATTGCCGAATTGCTCTACGACGACGTGCTCCGCGAACCGACCGCCGCCGATTGGCTGATCGACCCGATGGAGACCATGGCGGTTGTCACGACGCCGCACGTGGGGCCGATGGAGCATTGGTTCGAAGCGGCCGTCAAACGCAAGCAAGTCGATAAAGCGGCCGAGATCGCCGACCGGATTCGCCGCCATCGCTTCTACAGCACGACGCCGATGGGCGGACGCATCCTCGCGTTGCGGTGGATTCTGGAAGCGCCGGAAGCGGTGCTGTCGGATGCCGCCAAGCTGCAGCGCGCGGACTTGCTGGCGAAGTATCCACGGCTCAACGCGTTAAGCAAGGAAGCCGCTGCGATCAAGGCGAGCTTGGAAGCCTTGCCGCGTGTGCCGGCCGATGCGAACGCCGCTAAAACGCAAAGCGAACTCTTTGGGAAACTGGCGACGGTGAGCACCGCGCAAGAGTTGCTCTTGAGCGACGTCGCACTGCGGCGCGAAGCGTCGGAGTTTGTGTTTCCGCAACTGATCGAGATCAAGGACTTGCAACAACGTCTGAAGCCCGGTCAGGCGATCCTGGCGTACTTCACGACCGCCCGCTATGTCGTCGGCTTCGCGATCACCAACGAATCGTGCAAGATGTGGCAAATCACGCCGGCCGATACGATCCAGGTGAAGCAAGATCTCGCGGCGCTCTTCAAAGCCTGGGGACATCACGACAAGAACGGCATCGTCTCAGGCGGAGATCTCGCCAAGGACGACTGGAAACCGGTGGCCAATCAACTGCTATCCACGCTCACCAACGGCGCCAAAGCGGAGCATTTCGACAGCCTGCAGGAACTGATCATCGTGCCGGATGGTTTGGTGTGGTACATCCCGTTTGAAGCATTGCAGGTGAACCGCGACGGGGAGTTCTCACCGCTCCTCTCGAAGTTGAAAGTGCGTTACGCCCCAACGCTTGGCCTGGCGCTGCCGGACGGCCGCACCATGCCGCGCGACGCGCGGACCGCAATTGTCGCCGGCAAAATGTATCCCAAGGAGGACGAAGCCACGGCGACCGAGGAAGCGAACGAGCTCTCCAAGGTGGTGCCGGGTTCGTTTGTCGTGCCGAAAGATCCGACCGCGCCGGGGAGCCTGTTCGCGTCCATCATCGACCGCCTCGTCGTGCTCGATGATGTGGAAGACGCGGAGCGCGGGCCATACGAATGGGCCCCTTTCCGCCGTGATAAGGACAAGCCGGCGGGAGCGCTGTCCAATTGGGCGCTGCTCCCTTGGGCGGGACCGCAACAAGTGGTGATCCCCGGCTTTCACACGCCGGTCGAATTTGGGCTGAAGCGCGGCGGCAGCGGGGATGAGGTGTTTCTCTCGGTGATGGGGCTGATGGCGAGCGGCTCGCGAACGGTCATGCTCAGTCGCTGGCGCACCGGCGGCCAAACCAGTTACGACCTGATCCGCGAGTTCGTGCAAGAGTTGCCCCACACGTCGCCTGCGAGCGCCTGGCAGCGGAGCGTGCAACTCGTCACCGCGACGCCGCTCGATACCGGGCGTGAGCCACGATTGCGGGCCACGGCCGAAGATGGCGTGAAAGCCAATCATCCGTTCTTCTGGGCCGGCTACCTGTTGGTGGATACCGGTGGAGAGGATTAGCGTTTGTTCAACTTAGCGCGCCACTACAACCGAAACCGGACCGGCAACTGCTCTTCACTGGCCACCGGCTGGCCATCTTGTAGCGCTGGTTCGCCGCGCCAGATGCGGACGGCGGCGGCGGCTTCGGCGTCGAGCACCGGATGCCCGCTGCTGCGCAGCACGGCGACATCGGTGACGCGCCCCTGGGCGTCGATGGACAGCTTGAGGAGCACGGTTCCTTCCCAACGGTTCTGCTTGGCGATGTCAGGATAACGAGGAGGACGATTGTTGTGCAGCTTAGCCGGCGTGTGGCTGTCGACGCCAGCGACTTGCGGTGGAACGCTCGCGGCGGCCGCACGCGGCTGAACCTCGCGCGGCGTGCGCGGGAGCGTCGCCTCTGTCCGCGCGGTTGCACTCGACGGCGGCGCGCTCGCGGCCTGCGCATCGCGCTGGGCCTGGGGCAACTTGGGCAAGGGAATCTCAACGACCTCGCGCGGCCGCGCGGTGGTCGCAGGTTCCTGGTCGAGCTCGGCGGTCGTTTTATCGATGTACGTGCGGTGCTCGAACTGAACCTCGTGCGGCGTGACCAACATCGGCGACTCGACCGGCGGCAGGTCCGGCAGCGGCGGCAACTCCAGCGCAGGCTGCGCGAAGCTCAAACTCACCACCACTTGCTGCCCGGCGAATGGGGAGCGGCGGACTTCCAACACCTGCCGCGCCGCAGGCAGCAGCGTGAAGCCAAGCGCCGTGAGCGCCACCACGTGCACCCCCAGCGAGACAAGCAGCGCATGTCGTAGCGGGGGAGCCAGGGTTGTCACGGATCGCAGCAGCATACTCAAAATCGCAGGCCAAAGGGCGAGTTAGTTGGGGTTATCGGCCCAGTCGAAGGGAAACCTTCATTGTGACGTTAAATCCGGCCAGAGGCAAGGCAAGACGAGCCTCCAAATGGCGATTGATCGCACCCCAATGGCGGACGACGAAAGACAAGCCCAAGGCCATCGCTTATATTGATTCGCCTTGGCTATTCCGTATGTCTTTTCAGGAGAAACCCATGACAACTTATCCCGATGATGCTGATGGTCAAGTGCTGGCGGAGTTGGCCTCAATGGGGGTCGAGATGTCACTACCGCTGCTGATTGAATTCCCCGTCGCGGTGCCCGACGAAGCGGCCGCCCACAAAGTGCACAGCGCGCTGACAAAAGCCGGCTACGATTGCCAGACTGAGTACGATGAAGGCGAGCCCGACTTCGATGACGAATTCGATACCGATGACGAAGAGTTCGGTCCCGCCTGGACCGTTTTCGCCAGGGTCACGATGGTTCCAGAGTATGACGAGATCGTGCGCATCCAGGCCGAACTGGATCAACTCGCGCAGCCCCTCGGCGGCCACTCCGACGGTTGGGGCGTGATGCTCGACGACGAAGATGAGTAAGACCAGCGTTCGGGCTGTCTGATCAGCCGACGATGCACGAAAAGAAACAGGGCGGTCAGGGTGATTACGCTGCATCGCCAGGGGTGAATGAGCTCTCGATGCTCACGCCAGCCACCAAACCACGACCCCATCCGTGTTGCCTGGATGGGGTCCAAAATGATACCAAAGGCAGGCGGAAGAGCCGTTCTCGGTTCATTCGCACGTCGCTGGGGGCGCGCGTCGTACCGTTGTGTCATCCTACCGTTGGCGTGCAATGACCGCCGAAGCTGGTTACAATGGCCGTTTCGGCTTCCGCTACTCCACCCTCCCACCACCTCGGAATTCCTTCATGTCCACCATACATTTCACCCGCCGTCGTTTTCTGCAAACCACTGCCGCGGCTTCGACCGTGTTTGCCGTGCCTTATGTTGTGCCGTCCAGCGTCTTTGGCGCGAACGAAAAAATCCACACCGGGCATATCGGCCTCGGTGGGCAAGGACGCGGAAACCTGGGGGCGTTCATGAGCAACGCCGTGGCCGTGTGCGACGTTGACCAGAGCCGCCTCGCGACCGCCGTGAAATCCGTGACCGACAAAGGGAACAAGTGCGAAGGCTACGGCGACTACCGCAAGCTGCTCGACCGCAAGGATATCGACGCCGTTGTCATCAGCACGCCGGACCATTGGCACGCGCTGACCACCATCCATGCGTGTCAGGCCGGCAAGGATGTATATTGCGAGAAGCCGTTGTCGCTCACGATCGTCGAGGGACGCAAGATGGTGGAAGCGGCGCGGGCGAACAAGCGGATTGTGCAGACCGGTTCGCAACAACGCTCGTCCGCCAACTTCCGCGAGGCGTGCGAACTGGTGCGCAACGGTTATATCGGCAAGCTTCAAAAAGTCACCGTCGGTATCGCCAACGCCAACCATCCCGGCGAACCGATCCCCGATAGCGACCCGCCGGCCGAACTCGATTACGAGATGTGGCTGGGGCCAGCACCGTATCGGCCGTACAACAAGAAGCGCGTGCACTACAACTTCCGCTTCTTCTGGGACTACAGCGGCGGGCAAATGACCAACTGGGGCGCGCATCATATCGACATCGCGCACTGGGGCATGGGGATGGACAACAGCGGCCCGGTCTCCGTGGAAGGGACCGCCGAGTTCCATCCCAAGAAGTGGCACGAAGTGACCGAAAAGGTGCGGCTGACGTACCTGTATCCCAATGGCGTCACGATGATCGTCGGCCAGGGCCAAAAGGACATCCCCGGCGGTACGGTCTTCATTGGCGATAAGGGGACGATCGAAGTCAACCGCGGCAAGCTCACCAGCACCCCCGGCGACATCATCAAGACGAAGCTCAAGGACGGCGACGAGCGGCTCTACGTCAGTAGCGGCCATCACAAGAACTTCTTGGAGTGCATCCAGACTCGTGAACTGCCAATCTGCGATGTCGAAATCGGTCATCGCACCGCCACCGCTTGCCACCTAGGCAACCTCGTCGCCCGCATTGGCCGCAAGATCCAGTGGGATCCGGTGAAGGAGCAAATCGTCGGCGACGACGAGGCCAACCAGATGACCAGCCGCCCCTATCGCGCGCCGTGGTCGCTGGAGAAGAAGTTAGCGCTGCGATAATAGCCGCGTGAACCCCAATGTTGCCAACAAAACGGAGCCGAAGTCGCCTTGACTTCGGTTGCGCATGGTCGTTTTCGATGAGGGGTCGGCCGGACGTAGAGATTTGCAGCGCGGTGGCACCGTCGAGGGTGGCAGGCTTGCCAGTGCGGGAGCGCGAGTTCGTGTGGCTTTCATCATAATCGTTCACCGAGAGTACGCCATCCTGGGTTGGCGAGTCGAAGCCTGAACTTTAGCGGTGCGTTGCCTTCGCCGGTCGAGCCGCTGAGTGCTGAAGACTGGTTGGCACTCGCTGGCCGAGATTGCTCAAGATGTCACGTTCGATTTGTGTAGCCGGGGACACCTGTTGCCATTCAACGACAAAGTAGCATGCCTACTCGCGATCCCGCACTGGCAAGCCAAGTGGCACGCCTGGCAGTTTCGCGTGTGTCACTCCGGCGGCGCTGCGCGCATTGCACGGTCAGGCCTCGATTTCTGTGGAACAGCAAAGATCGGGGCGACCGTGCCACTCGTGAACAATGTTCCGCATGAGGAGCGCGCAGTCAAATTCAACCGTGCCTGCTGGAAATCGCGTCGCATCCTCGAAGAAGCTGGATTGGATGGCATCGACATCGAGCGGTTCGACATGCCAGTTTTGGCAGTGCAATTCAAGGCCGTCGAATTTGCCGTTGATGCCGGTGTGCGAATATCCCAGCGAGCCCTGCGCGAAGAATTCGGAAGCCGCGTGAAGGGAGTCGAAAACCGAAGCCGGCGGAATCGTTGACGCGACGCGACCAGAAACATGAACCGTTGTCGTACCGTCGTCGCTCTGCATCTGGACCGAGTAATGAGCGTTGGTTTCGACGACCGTGAATCGTGCATGGTGATGGATTCCAGGAAAGATCCGGCCACCAGCCAACGCATTGAGCCGGGAGTCTGTATCGCGACGGGGTATATAGACGCCGTGCATCTTTTCGCCTTCCGCTTCCCATTCAACGGCAATTCGGTGGGCGGCATTTTCCGAGCTGATTCCCCACGCCCAAGGCAGGAACTTCGGTCGCACCTGTTTCAAACGAATGAGGCAGATGCCGCCTATCGCGAAACCGTTGATGATCTGCGGTCGAAACGGCGGCGGCAACACAGCGGCCATGCACGCTGGATCAACGTGATAGTTCGCGAGAATGCGTCGATCAATGATCCCGCTGATGGCTGGTAATCGCATGGAATCGCCGTGGGCCGAAGTTGCAGACAGTCAATGGTCGCAACCCACATTGTAGCCGTCGGTGACTGGTTGGTCACACGACTTCCTGCGTGCACCCAGCCGCCGGTGGAGGCTGAAGGCGTCTGGGGAATTGTTGGGGTGAGTTAATTCCCTTGCCATTGTGCGGTCATGGGAGAAAGAACTTGCTCTCGGATTTAGCTCCATGACCCACTCCCTTTCTGGCCAACGAATCGTCATTGCCGGTGGCAGCGGATTCTTGGGCGTGTCACTCAGCCAGCACCTGGCTGGGTGTGGCGCGGAAGTCGTCATCCTGTCGCGCCACGAACCGAATTGTTCTGGCCCGTGGCGGTTTTGTGCGTGGGACGCGCGCTCCCTGGGAAATTGGCGACAGGAATTAGAAGGGGCGGCGGGCCTCGTCAACTTAACCGGTCGCAGCGTCAACTGTATCAAGACGCCTGACCATGTCGACGAAATCCTGCGGTCGAGAGTCGAATCCACACACATCCTGGGCAAGGCGTTGCACGAAGTCCATGCGCCTCCGGCCGTGTGGGTGCAGATGAGTACGGCTCATATTTACGGCGATCCACCGGTTGCTCGTTGTACTGAAGAATCGGCGTTCGGCCACGGGCTGGCGCCGGATATCGGTCGAGCGTGGGAAGCAGCATTTCAGGCGAGCATCTTGCCGGGCCAACGAGGCGTCGTTCTGCGCCCCAGCTTTGTCCTGGGCCAGGATCGTGGCGCCGGGGGCGGTGCGCTTGACACCCTTACGATGCTGACCCGGTGCGGGCTTGGCGGCCGGGTCGGCAGCGGCCAGCAAGGAATGAGTTGGATTCATGAAACAGACCTCAATCGCCTGTTCGAGCGTGCGCTGACCGACGATTCCATGAGCGGCGCCTACATCGCATCGTCGCCACATCCGGTTTCTCAAGCGGAGTTTATGCGCAGGCTGCGGCGAGCCGTGGGAATGCCCTGGGGGCTTCCCGCGTTCACTTGGATGGTGCGAATTGGCGCGCCGCTGTTCTTGAAAACCGATCCAGAACTTGCACTCTATGGCCGTTATGTGCTACCGGAGCGACTGGGCAAGGAAGGTTTCACGTTTCACCTGCCTGAGTTGGATTCCGCCCTGAAAAACCTGTTCGGTCGGACTTGACGGTTAATTCGACTGGCGACGCGGCAGAGATCCCGGACGGGGACACGATTCTGCGGCACGGTCAACAAAAAACGAGCAGCGAGCGTATGCGTGCTTCCCAGTTCCGCGCGCCGCCCCACAGCGGACCGGGGAGCAACTGTCGATATCTACCACCAGGCGCCTCGGCTCCTTAGAATATGCCTCATTCACCCCATCCACTTCCGACAATGCCTCCGCCTGATGAAAATTTTGCTCGATGAACGTCAGGTGCGCGCAGGCGTGTTGCGGATGGCCGAGGCGATTGGCGCGGAGTATGGCTCGCGCCCCTTGACGGTGATCGCGGTGATGACCGGGAGCGTCGTGCTCCTGGCCGACTTGATTCGGCTGCTCGCCATGCCGCTGCGCGTCGGGGTGTTGCAGGCGTCGAGCTATAAAGGGAGCACCGAGCGCGGCGAACTGATAATCAACGCGGATCTGATGCCCGACGTGACCGACCACGACGTGCTGGTGGTGGACGACATCTTCGACACCGGCCACACGCTGACCAAGGTCGTGGCCCGTTTGCGCCAACTGCGGCCGACTTCCGTCCGCACGAGCGTGCTATTGCGCAAGGCGGGGCGGCAGGAAGTGGCGTACGAACCGGACTTCGTCGCGTTTGAGATTCCCGACGAATTCGTCGTCGGCTATGGGCTCGACTATCGCGATGCGTACCGCAACCTGCCTTACATCGCCACGCTGGACGAGGACGACATCGCCAGCACACTGCCATGAACTCGCTGCGCATCGCGCTAGTTTCGCGCCGGTATTGGCCGCAGGTTGGCGGGGTCGAAGTGACGACGGCCCGCCTGGCGACGGAGTTTCGCCGCTTGGGCCATCAGCCACGCGTGCTGACGGCGCAGTGGGAGAGTAGTTGGCCGACTGAAGTCGTGCATCATGAGTTTCCCGTCACTCGCCTGGTGCAGCCGCAAATTCGCGGGTGGGGAACCATTCGCTACCTGCACGCCCTCTCGCGCTGGCTCCGCAAGCATGTGTCCGAATTGGATGCGGTGGTCGTTTCCACTTTGCGGCACGACGCCTACGCGGCAATCGCCACGTTGCGAAACACGCCCGTCCCGGTCATTGTTCGCGCCGCCGGCGCCGGTGCAACGAGCGATGTCGCGTGGCAGCGCGAGGCGCGCTTCGGCGGTCGTGTTCAGCGCGCTTGCCTCACGGCGGACGCGATCATCGCACCCAGCGCCGGCCTGGAAGATGAACTGCTGCTCGCTGGCTATCCGCGGGCGCGCACGCATTTAGTCCCAAGCGGCGTGGAACTTGTTCCGCTCCGCCAGGTCGCAGACCGCGGCGCGGCGCGGCGCGCGGTGGCCGATGCGAACCTGTCGCTCGAAATGGTTCCAGACGCGCCGCTGGTCGTATTCACCGGCCGTCTCGAGGAGCAAAAGGGGCTGGCCGACCTGGTGGCCGCCTGGGATTTATTTTCCCGCAAACAGCCGAACGCCCGCGCGTGGATGATTGGGGACGGGCCGTTTCGCGAGACTTTGTATGAACTGATCGTCGACCGCGGTTTGCATCATCAGATGTTCCTGCCGGGGGCGTTCGACGACGTCGCAGGCGTGCTCACCGCGGCCGATCTGTTTGTGCAGCCTGCACACGCCGCGGGAAGTTCGCTGGCGCTGCTGGAAGCGATGGCCGCCGGCGTGCCGATCATCGCCACGGACATCCCCGCGCACCGGGAACTGCTGGCGCATGAAGAACACGCGCTCCTCGTCCCGCCGCACGATCCGCCTGCGCTCGTCGCGGCGATCGAGCGGTTGCTCGTCGATGAACGACTCGCCGAGCGTTTAGTCACCGCCGCCCGAGCCCGCGTGGAAGCGCGGCATTCCATCGAACAAGCGGCCGATCGTTATCTGGAGATCATCGAACACGCCATGCGTGCGAAGCGCAAGTAAGTCCCGGCGTGAACCGCGCGCAGCGGTAGCGTTGGCGTTGCACGATCTCCAGTTTCAGGCGCCGCGAACAGCACTTGCTGTCGCGGCGCTTGCTAAAGGACACAATCTCAACAACCGCCTACACGAGTTCTTCAATCGGCCGGCGCATATCGACCAGAAATTGCGGGCGACCGTTAGGATCGATGATGCTCGTCGAGGCGACGTTGATCCCCAGGTTGTGATAGAGCGTGGCGAACACTTCCTGGAAGTGAACGGGGCGCGCGGCGGCTTCCTCGGCGTACTTGGACGATTCGCCGATCGCCTGGCCAAGCCGCATGCCGCCGCCGGCCAGAAACGCCATCGAAAGCTTCGGCCAATGGTCGCGCCCGGCCCCTTTGTTGATCCGCGGCGTGCGGCCGAACTCGCCCCACATCACCACGGTCACATCCTTATCGAGGCCCCGGTCGCTCAAGTCCGTGAGCAGGTTGCTCATGGCGTTGTCGAGTTCGGGGAGTTGCGTCTTGAGCTTGGTGAAGTTGCCGCCATGCGTATCCCAACCGCCCCAGTTGAAAGACACCGTCCGCACGCCGGCTTCCACTAACCGTCGGGCGGTGAGGAAGTTGGCCCCTTGGCGGCCATAACGCTTCACGATGTCGGGGTCTTCCTTCTTAAGGTCGAGCGCATCAGCCACTTTGCCGCTCGTGACCACTTCGACCGCGCGCTGCGTGTACGAATCGAGCGCTTCCATCTGGCCGCTGTTATCGACGTCCCGGCGGAGGCTATCGAGTTGCGCGAGCAGATTGGTGCGACCGCTAAGGCGATCGGAAGTAAGACCGCCAATCAACCTCAGATTGCCGCCACTGGGTTTGTAGGGCTTGTAGACCGGGCCCAGATAACCCGGTTCGCCTCCGTTGTAGGATATGAACGAAGGCGCGCCGGTGGGCGTGGCGCCTTGGAGTCGCGCCAGCACGCTCCCCAGCGCAGGGCGACCGCCGACGTTGCGCAAATCTTTGTCCGAATAGCCGCTATGCGTTTGATAATTCGCATGTTGACCGACCGAACCAATCAGCGAACGAATAACCGCGAACTTGTCCGCCATGGTCGCCAGTCGCGGGAAGTGCTCGCAAATTTGCAAGCCGCTGACGTTGGTCGAGATCGGGTTGAACTCGCCGCGATACTCAGAAGGGGCGTCCGGCTTGAGGTCGAACATGTCCTGGTGCGAAGGACCGCCGCTGAGATGGATGTTGATGATCGCCTTTTCGGAACTCCCGATCCCCGCCTGATCCTCAGCCTTGAGCAGATCGGCCAGCGTGACGCCAGCCATGCCGAGAGCGCCAATTTGGAGGAAACTGCGGCGAGAAACGCCGTCGCAATACGCGTAGGGACTACTGGTAAAGACGCGAAGCATGTCAACCTCCTGAAACTGTGCGAAAAGAATGAACAGCCAGCGGGCAGCGCGCTCCCACGACCCAGCAAGTGTGCGGAAACGCCACGGCACCAAGTGCACGTACTTCCCGTAATCTTACAGATCCGGCTTAATCGATCAAACATTTTTGATGGATTTCCTCCGGCGGGCCAAAACGCCCCCCAAATCCCGCGAAAATCAGCATCTAACTGCCAGTCCATGAATTGGCATTTGAACTTCCGCGGCATTCCGAGAAAGCGCGCGGAAACCACGAGACACGAAGTGCACAAAGGAAAGTCACGGCGCGAATAGGCGGACGAACGAGCATTCCTGCATTTCATATTCTTCGTCCCCTTCGTGCCCTCGTGGTAAATCCCTCATCGCATCCTCTCGCGCCCCCCGTGCTCCCGCGCGCCGGCATTTTCGGCATAACCTGCGCAGTCGCTCCGCCGGCCGTAAGAATCCCGCGTGAGATGGGCAGTGCTCTCTTGCTGAACCCCCGATGCTAACTAGCGTGGAATTTGTGTACGCCTGACGCTCCCTTCCGCATCGTCAGCCAATCACAGGGTTCTCCATGCTGCCTGGTCGTCAACATCTCATCGTCTTGCCCGCGTATAACGAGGAAGGCGCGCTGCGTCATACCGTCGCCAAGCTTCAGGCGTTGCCGGATCAGTTTGAGATTCTAATCGTCAACGATGGCTCCACCGATCGCACGTCGCAGATTGCCCAAGAACTCACGCGCACGAGCCGTCTGAAGCTGTTCGCGATCGATCTGCCGATCAACGGCGGCATTGGCGTGGCGGTGCAGACCGGTTACTTGTTCGCCGAGAAGGAAGCGCGCTATCACTTCGTGATTCAATTCGACGCCGATGGCCAGCACGATGCGGCGTCGATCATCAAGCTCGTGGAAGAATGCGAGCGGCGCGGGCTTGATAGTTGCATCGGTTCGCGGTTCCTCGGCCAAGGGGAAGGCTTCCGTTCGACGTTCACGCGCCGCCTTGGCATTCGCTTTTTGGCGTATTTGATCAGCACCATCGCTGGAACGCGCGTGACCGACCCCACGAGCGGCTTTCGTTGCGTCGGGCCGCGAGCATGGAAGTCCTTCGCTCAGCGTTATCCGGACGATTATCCCGAACCTGAGTCGCTGTACTGGTGCATTCGCAATCGCCTGAAGGTCGGCGAGATTCCGGTCGTCATGTACCAGCGTCAGGGAGGCGTCTCGTCGATTCGCGCCCTGCGGCCGGCCTATTACATGGTTAAAGTCACCCTCGGCATTCTCGTAGATCTGTTGCGCCGCCAGGAGTTACACCCTTGAACGCTCCCACTTTGATGCTCGTCGGCGGCGTGGTCGCCTTTTTAGTCACCATCCACTGGGTGCGCAATCGCGACATGCGCGAGCGCTATGCCATCGGCTGGCTGTTCATGGCGGCGATTTTGCTGCTCTGCGGCTTGTTTCCCAGCGTGATTATGCGGTGGGCGCACTTCGCGCATCTCAGTTATTCGTCCGCGGTGCTGGTCGTCTCGCTCACCGCCATCTACTGCTTCTCGCTGTTCGTCTCGGTCGCGCTCACCCATCAATATCGGCGTAACGTGCGGTTGATGCAGGAACTGGCCATTCTGAGCCAACGGCTGGAACGTTTGCACAACGCCGCTAAGGCGAACCCCGCCGATGAAGTCGTCCACTGATCCAGGAGTTGCCGCTGGTGAGAGTTTCGCTTGTCATCCCCGGTCGCAATTGTCAGGCCACGCTCGCGGCGTGCCTGGAGGCGGTCGCGCCGCTGTTGGACTCTGGAGAACTCACGGAAATCCTCTTTGTCGACGACGGATCGACCGACCGCACCCGCGCCATTGCGGAACAGTTCCCGGTGCGGATCATCACCGGCACGGGGCAAGGGCCCGGCGCGGCGCGCAATTTAGGTTGGCGCAGCGCGACAGGCGACGTGATCTGGTTCATCGATTCCGACTGCGTCGCCGAACCGGGAGCGCTCCGCCGCCTGCTGAATCTGCTGGATGATCCTGCTGTGGCCGGCGCCGGGGGAAGCTATGGCAACATGTATCCCGAGTCGCTCACCGCTTGCCTCATCCATGAAGAAATCGCCGTGCGTCATGAGCGGATGCCGCGCGAAGTCAATTACCTCAGCACTTTCAACGTGCTCTATCGCCGCGATGTCCTCGAAGAGCTGCAAGGCTTCGATGAAGCGCGTTTCACCGTGAGTTCCGAAGACGCCGAATTCGCGTTTCGGCTCGTCGCCGCGAACTATCGTCTGCGATTTGATCCCCGCTCCCGCGTCAAGCATTTTCATCCGACCGACTACCGGCGCTATCTCTGCACGCAGCAGCGCCACGGCTTTTACCGCGTGCGGCTCTATGCGGATTTTCCGCGCCGCATTTCTGGCGATTCCTATACGAACCTGGTTGACCATTTGCAGCCGCCGTGGGCGATGCTCATGCTGCTGCTCCTTCCCTTCGCACTCACGCCGTACTGGGCCATTCCACTTGTCGCCACGCTGCTGCTGGTCGCTTTGCAGCTTCCCATGACCGGCGCGCTGTTGCGGCGTACTGGCCAGTGGAAATATGCGGCATATGTGCCGTTTGGCTTCTTCCGCGCGCTGCGGCGGGGGTTTGGAATGACGGTGGGGATGCTCGATGTCGCCTGGTCAAAGTTGTGTCAGGCAAGCCATTTGTGCTGGAACCTGATCACGCTTCGCCCCGCCTGGCGGCGCTCGTCGCGCTGATGATCGTTCAACTCTGAGAGACTCTTGGTATGTCCATCGCCACCTTAACGCCGTCGTCCACCGACCGTCCCGCTTATGATCGCGGCACGTGGCGACCCAGTGCAGCGTGGTGGGGGCAGAGTGAGCGCCGGGCCCAGTTAGCGCTGGCTACATGCGCGCCGCAACTGACGAAACCGCTCAACGAACTGCGCGTTCTCGACCTCGGCAGTGGCTACGGCGGCATGACGCTGAAGCTCGCCGAGCATTGCCAGAGCGTCGTCGGCTTGGAACCTTGTGCGCAGCGCGTCGCGGCGGCCGAGGAACTGCAACGCGAACTTGGCCGCAAAAACGTGGAGTTTCGCACCCAAGGCGTGGAATTGCTCGACGACGTCGCCGCCTACGACTTGATTGTTCTGGACAACGTGCTCGAACATCTCGCGAACCAGCGCGACGCGCTGCGCCGCATGACCCGCGCCCTCGCCCCCGGCGGCGTGTTGTTCATTCTCGTTCCCAATCGGCTGTGGCCCATCGAAGTCCACTACCATTTGCCGCTGCTCAGTTACTTGCCGCTGCGCTGGGCAAACGTTTATCTCCGGCTGTCCGGTCGTGGCCGCGATTACACCGACGCGAGTTACGCGCCGACGTACTGGTCGCTCAATCGGCTCTTGCGGCAGGAGCCGGAACTGTCGTGGGAGTATGTCCTCCCGGCCAATCTGTCCCTCGCCCGCCGCGGCCATTCATGGCTCTATCAACTCGGCGCCGCCGCGATCCGCCGCGCGCCGCGCCTGTGGGCGATCTCGAAGTCGTTGCTGGTCGTGGCGGTCAAACGCGCGCCGCTGGAAGTTCACAGCTAGGAGCAACTGAAAGATGCACCGAGTTCTGGTTTGTCCCTATGGGGACGTGAATCTGCTGGTCACGCTCTGCGAGAAGCTCCGCGCGGCGGAGCCGGCGCGGTACGATTTCCATTACGTCTGCCATACGCGCTACGAACGCGAAATCTATCGCGCGCTCGACCTGCCGCATACCTACATCGCTCCCGGTTCGGCCGGAACCTGGCTCCCCGAGGCAGCGCTGCAGACTTCCATCGAACTCTCCACCTTGCTCGCGCAACGACACTTTGGCGAGCGGTATCCGGAGCGTTTTTCCCGTGCCGCTAATCATTACGCCAAACACCTGGCTTGCCTTATTGAACAAGGCGGTTACGACGACGTGCTGCTCTTCAACGGGCGACACAACTTGTTCGTGACGGTTCTGGATCAAGTCGCCGAGTTGCTCGATTGCCGCAAATTGGTGTTCGAACAAGGCTTGTTTCGGCCGGACTATCTGACCATCGACGGTCGCGGCGTCAACTTTCGCAACAGCATCGACTCGCTGGAAGGCCTGCTCTCGCCGACGCCTTGGGCCTATCAAACGCGAGCGCTCTACCAAGACCTGACGCGGATGATGCCGCTCGAGGGCGACGAACCTTGGGACTGCAAGCGGCGCGTGGGCTTGTTCGGCTTGTCATTGGCCTATGCCGGAATGAAACTGGAGCCAAAATGGCGTCTGTTCCTGCGGAGCGCGGAGAATCGTGATTTGCTCGAAGCCGCCTGCCTGCCGCCAAGGAAGATCGCCCCCACGACCAACATCTTGGAGAACATCTACGCCGACGAGCGCTACGACTACGTCATTCTCTGTCCGCTGCAAGTCGAAACGGATACGCAAATTCTGCTTCATTCGCCGCGCATTCGCGACATGCAAAGCCTGGTGGATACCGTCTCGGCGGCCGTGACGGCGTTCAACCGCCGCTCGCCGCGCAAAGCCTGCGTGCTATTTAAGATTCATCCGTGCGAGCCGCGCGTGCCCAGCGTGACTCATCCGGGGGCGTACGTCATCAACGAGTCGAAAGTCCCGGAGATCCTCCACCGTCGCTGCGACCTCGTCATCACGCTCAACTCCACCGCCGGCATCGAAGCGATTGAGGCCCATACGCCGGTGATTACGCTCGGCGATGCGTTCTATAGTTTTCCCGGCGTGATCAGCAGCCATTGCCCGCAACCGCATGCCCTGGTGGATCACGTTGAGCACGCGCTCTTGGAGCGCGGCATCGACTTGACGTTGCAGCAGCGCTTTATCGAAGCGCTCAAGCAGAAGTACCAGGTGCGCATCCGCGCCGGCCGCGAAACCGCACCGCAGGCGCCGCCGGTGATTATGCCAAACGTGCTCGAATCAAGTCCTGCAAGTGTATGATGCCGCGGGCGATCTGCTGGTCATCAATCACCGGTAGCACCGCGATTTTGTGTTGCTGCATCAACCGCAACGCTTCGACGGCCAAGGCCTGCGGCCCGATGCTCTTGGGGGTGCGCACCATCGCGGTGGAGATCGGGCCATCCAACGGCGCCGCTTCCCGCTCCAGCAATCGGCGCACGTCGCCATCGGTAAAGATGCCAGCGAGCCGACCGGCGGCGTCGATCACGAGCGTGGTTCCCAACCCTTTGCGGGACATTTCACAAATCGCTTCGCGCACCCGGACCTCTGGCCCGACGCGCGGCAATTCGTTATCGACATGCATCAAATCCGATACCCGCAACAGCAATTGGCGTCCCAAGCTGCCGCCGGGATGAAACTGAGCGAACTGTTCGCGTGTGAAGCCTCGCTGCCGCATCAGCGCCATGGCGAGCGCATCCCCCATTGCGAGCATCGCCGTGGTGCTGGCCGTAGGCGCGATGCCCAGGCGGTCGGCTTCCTCGGTCACGGCCACATCGATCGCCACGTCGCTGCAGCGCGCGAGGGTCGATTGCAAGTTGCCGGTGAGTGCCAAGATTTGCACGCCAAAGCGTTTGACCGCCGGCAGCAAGTTGTTCACTTCCTCGGTCTCGCCGCTATTCGAGAGACAGCAGAGCACATCGTCGGCCGTGACGATTCCCAAATCGCCATGGCAAGCTTCGGCTGGATGAAGAAAGACCGCCGGCGAGCCGGTGCTGGCCAGCGTCGCGGCGATTTTGCGTGCGATCAGGCCGGCCTTGCCCATGCCGGTGACGATAATGCGGCCACGGCAATGCAGCAACAACTCAACGCCCCGCACGGACTGCTCGTTCGCCCGCGCCTCGAGTTCTTCCAGCGCGCGGCGCTCGGCCGCCAGCACGCGGCGAATTTCGCTCAGAATCACGACTGCATCCACATCCATCGCTACAGACATCAGGCACCCCAATGTAGCAGGCACACTCCCGTGTGCGGTCCGCGTCCACGCTCAACAACGTCCTCCTCAAAACATACGCCGCGTTGGCATGAGCTATGCACTGCTTAAGAAACTGAGAATTTAGACGCCGTCAACGTTCCGCTCGGGCGGATTGAGCCGATCGTCCGACGCCACTTCTGGGACTTGTATCTCCACTCCACCACACCCACGTTGCGAAAACGCCACACCCAGGCCTCAGATGTACGAACCGAACTTTTTTATCGTCGGCGCGCCCAAGTGCGGCACTACCGCGCTGCATCACTACCTCTCCGGCCATCCGCAAGTCTTCATGACGGAGTTGAAGGAACCGCATCACTATTGCACCGATCTCCCCGGCTGCGGCGGCTTCTTTGAGCGAAGAGATTACCTGGCACTATTCGCCGGGGCGCGGGCGGAGCATGTCGTGCGCGGTGAGAGTTCGGTTTATTACTTGTTCTCGGAAGCAGCGATTCCGCGCATCCTGGCCGAGCATCCCGACGCCAAATTCGTCGTCATGGTGCGCAATCCGGTCGATTTGACGTATGCGTTGCACGCCCAACATCTCACGGGGCTGAACGAGGACGTCGAAGACTTTGAAACCGCGTGGCAGCTGCAAACCGCCCGCGCCGCGGGACGCGAGTTGCCTGCGAGTTGTTGCGAGCCGCGGTTGCTGCAATATCGGGAGATCGGCTTGCTCGGAGCGCAGTTGCGGCGGGCGCTGAAGCACGTCGCGCCGGAGCAACTGCACATCATCATCTATGATGATTTCCAACGCAGCGTCCCCCAGACCTATACCCGCGTGCTCGAGTTTCTGGAACTGCCGCACGACGGCCGCCACGAATTCCCAATCATCAACGCAAGCAAACGCCTCCGCTCGCGCTGGGTGGGACATTTGCTCGACTACCGCCAACTGCCGCCGGTGCTTCGCCGCGCAGGCAGAGCGCTGGGCTTGCATCGCGTGCAACAATCGCTGGCCGCGTGGAACTTCCGCGCCGCGCCACGACGCCCGCTCGCAGCACACGTCGCGCGCAACATTGCCGCCACGTTTACTGAAGATATTCAGCTCTTGTCGGAACTGCTGCATCGTGATCTGTCGCACTGGTTCGCTCGGGAACAACCGCAGATGAGTTACAAGTAACCCCATGTCCCTCAGCGCACCACAATTATCTGCGGCGCCGATCAGCGCTGCCCCAAAGTCAGGCGCGAGCGCCGCCGCGCGCCATTCGACTGCGCGGCGCTTCGCTGGCGCCGCGCTGTGGTCGGTGGTGCTCCGGGTCGTGGGGACAGGGGCGATGTTTGTCGCGCAACTCGCGCTGGCCCGCTGGTTGGGGGCGGAGCAGTTCGGCGAATATGTCGTGATCCTTTCGTGCCTCTCCATTCTCGCACTGGTCGCGAAAGGGGGCTGGGAGGCTGGCACGCTCAAGTTCGTCGCGGAGTATGTCGCCACGCAACAAGACGGCTCGCTCGCCGGCTTTCGCAACCGTCGCACACGCCGTACGCTCGCGCTAGTGGTGGTCGCGACACTGATTGCGGTCCTCCTCTGGCCTTGGCTGGCGCCGGCGACCACCGTCACGCTCCCCTTGGTTGTCATGCTGCTCGCGGCCATCGCCTTGCTCGCCCTCAGCGATCTCGCGTCGGCCGATCTACGCGCGCGACAACGCGTACTGCAAGCGGATGCGCCGGTGCTCGTGCTGCGCCCGCTCCTAGCCGTAGGCATGTTCGGCGGCCTGTTGTGGTTTGGTTGGGCGGCGGCGACGTCGACCGCCGCGCTCGCAACTTTTGTCGTCGCGAGCGGGATCGCGTGGTTAGCGCTCCACACCAGGCTGCCGCGCACTGCCAGCCAGGCCGCCGCGTCGCTGGCGACGCACGATGAGCAGCGGTGGCGCAGCGTACTGGGGCCGCTGTGGTGGATCAGTGTCTGTACGGTGATTTTGCAGCAGGCCGACGTCGTGCTGCTGGGTCTCTTCGTCGATGCGTCTTCCGCCGGCGTGTACAGCGCGGCGGCGCGCATTGCGCGGGTGATTCCGCTCGGGCTAACCGCGATCAACGCCGTGGGAAGCCCGCTCCTCGCCGAGCAGTTCGCCCAGCACGATCACCCCGCGCTGCAACGTCTTGCGCGGCTGATGGCGTGGAGCGCGTTGCTCGTCACGCTCCCCACGGCCGCCGCCGCGATTCTCCTGGGACCGTGGATCCTGCGGCTCTTTGGCAGTGAGTTTACCAGTGGCTATTTTGCGTTGGTCGTGTTGGTGGGAGGGCAAGTGGGTAATGGCCTGACCGGCTCGGTGGGGCAACTCCTGGCAATGACCGGCCAACAATCGCTCTCCGCGAGAATCTTAACCTGCTTCGCAGGCGTGCAACTCGTCCTGAGCTGTATCCTCATTCCGTGGCTGGGCATCGTCGGCGCCGCACTGGCGACAACGGTCACGCTGGTTGGTTGGAATGTCGCGCTCGCATTGGTGGTGCGACGCAATTTGGGAATCAATGCCACTGTGTTTGGTTCGTGGCCGAAATGGTCACACGATCGTCCTTAATTTAAAGTCGAACTCGGAGTCACTCGATGTCGTCCGTCTCCGCACCGTTGGATTCGAGCGCCCCGCACAAGGCAAAACTGGCCTTCGTGCTCGGAGCGCTCTTGGTCGTGATCGGTTTTACCGTCTACCGCAACAGCTATGCCGGCGCGTTCGTTTACGATGACTGGCTGTGCCTGCTGCAGCCGGGGCGGGCGATCAATAGCTGGATTCCTGGCCCCGGCGAGGAATGGACCACCGGCGCGCGGCGGTGGTTCACGCACTTCACGTTCGTCGCCAACTACAAACTGCATGGCTACCAGGTCTGGGGCTATCATCTCGTCAATAACGTCATCCACATCACCGCGGCGCTGCTCCTGTTTGGCCTGGTCCGCCGCACGTTGCTGCTGTCGGCGACGCGCGAGCGCTACGCGCACTCAGCCCCCTGGCTGGCGTTTGGAATCGCCCTGTTGTGGCTCGTGCATCCGTTGCAAACCGAGAGCGTGACTTACATCGTGCAACGTTTGGAATCTCTGGCCGGCATGTTCTTTTTGCTGACGCTTTACGCCTTGCTGCGCGGCTCCGGCAGCAAATATGGTTGGTGCTGGTACTTGCTCGCTGTCGTCGCGGTGTCGCTCGGCGTGGGTTCAAAGGAGACGATGTTCCTCGCGCCCCTGGCGGCGCTGGCCTATGACCGCGTCTATCTCTCCTCGTCCTGGCGGGAGTTAGTTCGCAAGCGTTGGGCGTTATATGCGGCGCTGGTCCCCGCAGCCACCTGGTCGCTGGCGATGCTCGGCCGCACTTTCGCCAACAATCATGCCCCCGCGATGGGTTTTGGCTTTCGCGACATCACGCCTTGGGAATATTTGCGTTCACAACCAGGCGTGCTTCTCAACTACCTTCAGCTCTCTTTCTGGCCGGCGCAGCAATGCCTGGATTATGGTTGGCCGGTCGAACACGATCCGTGGCGCATTTATGGGATCGGAGCGATCATCGTGGGGCTCGTGCTCGCGTCGCTCGTCATGTTCTGGCGACAGCCTCGCATCGGTCTGATTGCCATCCTGTTGTTCTTCATCTTAGCGCCGACTTCCAGTTTCATGCCGATCCGCGACTTGCGTTACGAACACCGCATGTATCTGTCGCTCGCGTGCCTGGCGATTCTCGTGGTCCTCGCGCTCGACGCACTTAGTCGAAGAATGTTCGCTGCCCGCTCGCCGCGCGTCGCACTCACGGCGACGCTCATCGCCGTGGCGGCCTGCGGATTAGCGCTGCGCACTTCGCAGCGCAACTGCATCTATCATGATCCCGTCGATGTCTGGCGGGAAATCACAACCGTCGCTCCCTGGCACGCACGCGGCACCTACAACCTCGGCAAAACACTTACCCAACGCGGCCTGGCTGGGAGTCGCGAGAACTATCAACGGCTCCTCTTAACCGATCCCCGCGGACTGGACCGCGCCGGCCAGCAACTCGCGCGCATCCCGCTCACCGGCGACCTGGCCGAAGCCGCCCAGTGGTATGTGCGCACGGCCGAGCTCGATCCACACGATGCCAGCGCGCAATTCAACCTCGGCGGACTCTACGACCGGGCTGGTCAGCGCGATCAGGCGATTGCCGCGTATCGCGCTGCTGTGCATTGTGACAGCAAACATCTCAACGCCGGACTCAACCTCGCGCGGCTCTTGGCCGAGCGCGGCGACTGGGAGAATGCGGAGGAGATGTTTCAGCGTGCAATGCGCCTGGCCCCTGAAGATCCCCGCACCGACTCAAATTACGGTCAGGCCTTGTTGGACCGCGGCGAATACGAGCAAGCCCTGGCCTTGTTTCGTCAAGCGCTGGCCGTGCAACCGACTCACCTCCCGTCGCTGCGCCGCATGGCGCTGGCGCTGTGGGAATGCGGCGAGCAGCGCGAGGCAATTGCCCGCTTGCGCGACATTCGCCGTCGTCAGCGCCATCTGCTCGATGTCAACTTCGCCTTGGCGCGCTTTCTGGCACTGACGTCCGACCCCGAACTGCATCAGCCTGAGGAAGCCCTGGCTCTCGCTCGCGAAACGTTGCGCACCATGCACGAGCCGACGCTCGAAGCGTGGCAAACGCTGGCGACTTGTCAAGCGGAACTCGCCGACTACGACGCGGCCGTCGCGTCCCTCAACCGCGCCCTCGTCTTGGCCGAAGCCCAGCAAGACGCTGCCAAGTGCGCCGAGCTCAGAGAAACCCGCGCAGCCTGGCAATCCTATGTAGATACGCCGTGAGGATTCGCTTTCCGCCTATCCTGCTCCTGGTCCGATCAAACGCACGCCGCATTCTCGCCACACCAGGATGTGATTTACCGGACGCCCCTTATTGATTGATTGCGTTGTGGAAAGATCTCGGGTCAAAGCGATTTGTTGGGATAGGTAAAGTCTTCCAGGTCAGCACTGCGGGGGCGAGAACTGAGGGTGTGCGGCCCGGTCCCCGCAAACTCACCGGCATTCCTTGCGACCGGACCTGAGCCCGAGTTTCTTGCGTCAACAATCGTAATGCGAATCGCTTTTCAAGCTGCTGGCTCTTAAACGGCGGGTATCTTTGTAGGCTGCGCTGCGCAAGCGCGAACGGATTTCGCCACGAGTCTAGTTCCTCAATGGATTGAACGATGAAGCCGGCCGCCTTGTCGAACTCTTCCGCGCAGTTGCTGCTGGTCGTGCTGCTTGGCCTCGCGAGCGCAGGTTGCGCGGCGCGGCGGCAAAACTGCGTGCCGACATGCTTGCTGAGACCCGATGCAATTATCGATTTGAATGCTGCCGGCGACGAAGCGCGAGTACCGGAGCACGTGCTGCTCAATGCTTCGCTGGAGCGATTAAAGCCCCAGGATGATACACCGGTTGAGCAGCACGCCAACCAGCACAACGTCTTGGCGCTCTCCGGCGGGGGGAGTTACGGCGCATTCACGGCCGGCGTGCTCAACGGTTGGTCCGCCAGCGGTCAACGCCCCCAGTTGAGCATCGTCACCGGGGTCAGCACCGGGGCGCTGATTTCCACGTTCGCGTTTCTGGGATCCGAGTACGACCACGTACTGCGCGAGCTCTATACGAATATTTCCGCGCGCGACATCTATCATGAGCGTCCCAAAGTCAGCTTGCTGTGGTCCGATTCCGCCGCCTCGTCAGGGCCACTGCAGAATACCATTCGGAAACAGATCACGCCGGAGATCCTGCGCGCTGTGGCAGCGGCGCATGCAGAAGGCCGGCGGCTCTACGTCGGCACCACGAATCTCGACACGGGGCGGTTGGTGATCTGGGACATGGGAGCGATCGCCTCCAGTGGGCGCGGCGACGCTACCGAACTTTATCGCGAGATCGTCTTGGCTTCCGCTTCCGTCCCTGGCTTTTTTCCGCCGGTCAGTATTGATGTCACGATCAACGATCACCGCTATACGGAGCTCCATGTCGATGGCGGGACCGCGGCGCAGGTCTTCTTCCGCGCCTCGATGCTCAACCTCCAGGCGGAGGACTTCGCTAATGGCCGCCGCCCGCTCGCAGGCTCGTCCATCTATATCATCGTCGCCGGTAAGGCGTATGCCGATCCCCAGTGCGTGACTCCCAAGTTGTTCGACATTGCAGGCAATTCGCTCAGCGCTTTGACATACGCCCAAGCTCGCAACGACTTGATCCGTATCTACACGCTGACGCTGTTGACCGGCTTGGATTACAACGTTGCGACCATCCCCCAAGACCTGCCGATCAGCGCGGACAGCCTCAAGTTCGAGCAGGCTTCCATGCGTAAGCTGTATTCGCAAGGCTACCAACTCGCGGCGGCCAATCGCGTCTGGGCGAAGGTTCCGCCGGTTGTCGACGCCTCCCAGCAAAGCATTCCTCGCGCAGGCGTGCAGTTTTTCGCGCCGGGGGGCATGATTGAGCATTGAAACGCCAACCGGTTTCTCGCCCAGGCGACAGCCAGTAGGATTGAGAAAGTCAAGGAAGATTGCGAGATATTCGATAACCGCGCACCCAGTTAGCCAATGGCTCACGCCGACTCCCCAGACACCCTGACGGATCGACCACAAGCCCCGACCGGCGCGCTGGCCGATTTTCCGCCAGGCTACTTCGCGCTCGTCATGGCCACCGGCATCGTTTCGATTGCTTCGCGGGATCTCGGCTTTTCACAAGTCGCCTACGGATTATTTGCGATTAATCTCGTCGCCTACGTCACGATCTGGGGCCTGCAAGTGGCGCGTCTCATTCGTCACCCTCAGGCGATGCTCGCCGATCTTCTCAGCCACGACCGAGGCGCCGACTTTCTCACCGTCGTCGCCGCGACGGCGCTAATTGGCAGCGCGTTTCATCTCCTGTTGGGGGCGGAGACTACCGCGCTGGTGCTTTGGTTTGTCGCGATCGGGCTGTGGGTGGTCCTGCTTTATATCTGGTTCGCGAGTCTCGTGATGGTCGAACCCAAGCCGTCGCTGGATCGCGGGATCAACGGTGGTTGGTTTCTGCTCACGGTTTCGACTCAGTCGCTGGCCGTTCTCGGCACCTTTGTCGCCCGCCTGCTTCCGAACCCCGAGATCGGCGTCTTTGCCTGCCTGGCGTTCTACATGCTCGGCGCCATGTTCTATCTGTGGATCATCAGCCTCGTGCTGTTGCGGTGGTTTTTCTACCCGATGGATCGCCGCGGAGCGCTCAGCCCGACCTACTGGATCAACAGCGGCGCCATGGCGATCACCACGCTGGCCGGGGCGCGGCTGATTGTCACGACCACGCCACACGTCGCGTCGCTCGCCCACTTCCTGACCGCCTTCAACCTGTTCTTCTGGGTGACGGCCACGTGGTGGATACCGCTCTTGATTCTCGTGAGTGCGTGGCGACTCTTCATCCAGCGCTTCCCGCTACGTTACGAGCCTGGTTACTGGTCCATGGTCTTCCCGCTGGGCATGTACGCGACGTGCACTTGGGCCTATGCGGAATCGGCGCAGCTCTCTTTCTTGAAGCCGCTCACTTACGTCAGCCTGCTTTGCGCGTGGCTCGCCTGGACGCTCACCTCGCTGGGCATGCTCCACGCGCTTTGGCGGTGGTTGAGTTCAACAAGCAGGATCCGGCCCTGAACTTTGCCAGGACGGTCGGCGAAGTCTCGCGCGGGCGTGTCACCTTCAAGAAGTATGCCCGCGAGATCGTGTGGGAATCTGAGGTGTGGATCGCTGAATTTCCGGATCACATGATTCACTTCAACGGCGATCGCTTCTTGGGCCCATATTCAACGGCCAATCGCTGACGTCAGCGGCGTCGGATCTCCGATCTCTGTGGTGAAGCACCACACCTGATGATCTCCATGTCGCCCTATACTGTGCCCTTTACCGCGCTGTTTGCAGCGCTGGGTTGTGGAAGGTAAACCCTTGGCGGGCGCCGTCGTTGACGTAGTCGATCGTGGTGCCGGCGCCGCGCTTGCGCGTGCCGCGGTCGACGACGAGCGTGATACCGTGGCTGACGAACGTTTCGTCGTCGAACGGGTCTGAGTTGTCCGTCAGGCTAATTGTCCAGCGCAGATCGCCGCCGAACTTTTCAACCATGCTGACGCGCAATTTGTCGTGACCACGCTCGGCGGCTAGGAGTTCACGCACCTTCGCGGCCGCTTTCGGTGTTAACACAAACGGCGCCTCGTCCGGCGTCTTGGCGACCCGCACCGGCCCAGGTTCCGCATGGCCCGCTTGGGCGACCTCGGGCGACTCGATAACCGTAATGGCGGACGTTTCGCCCGATGGCGACGGTTCGACCGCCGCCGTGTCAGCGTGTGGGCGGCAGCCGACTTGCGCCGCGCCGCTGATTCCCAGTAGCACGAGTGTTCCCATCCATCGCATCCTGAGCATCGTTTGTTTCCTTGCCAGTATCGGCCCCAGCGTGTTCATTCAAGTCATCCTCCCCCCAATGTAACGATCAACGCCCAGCAGCGCCTATGCGAGAATTTTTCCAGGCGTTTCACGCGGGCGTTTCACGCGGGCGATTCACGCGGGCGTTTCACTGGCGGCGACGTCGATTGCCGGATTGCGGGACGCCCGGTTGATTGACTTTGCCCCAGCGACCTAGAATCCGAGCATCGGCCGTTGTTTCTCTTGTTTCTCATCGCTTCCCCCCACTGCCTCCGAGAGCGCCATGACATCCACTTCGACGAATTTCGACAAAGACGCCGCCTTGCAACAAGTAGCGGCAGGTGCGGCGGCTGGGAAACTGTCAGCGGGGGCCGTTCAGAATATTACGGTATGGCTAACCGAGTCTCGCTATGCCGCCTATGCTCCGCAAGTTGCCGCGCATCTGGCCGAGGAGAAATGGCAGGCGTTGGATGATGCTTTTTGGACGATCATCCCCTTTGGCACCGGCGGTCGACGGGGGCGGATGTACCCGATCGGCTCCAACGCCATCAACGACCGGACCATTGGCGAGAGCGCCCAAGGTCTGGCGGACTATGTAAAGGAGAACGTCAGCGGCGAGTTGTCCTGCGCCATTGCGTACGACACGCGGCACAACTCGCGGCACTTCGCCGAGTTGTGCGCAGGGATTATGGTTGCCGCAGGCTTCAAGGTGTACTTCCTCGACGACTACCGCAGCACGCCGGAGCTGTCGTTTCTGGTGCGTTACAAACGCTGCTCGTGTGGCATCATGGTCACCGCGAGCCACAACCCGCCGAGCGATAACGCCGTGAAGGTGTACTGGTCGACCGGCGGGCAAGTCCTACCGCCGCACGACAAGGGGATCATCGACCGGGTCATGAACGTGCAGGAGATCACGGTCGCGAATTTTGAAAGCTCGGTACAAGCCGGGAAAGTTGTTTTCTGCACGGCGGAAGTCGATGCGGCGTTTCAGCGTGAAGTCCTTGCCCAGCGTTTCGAGGGCCCCCGCGATGTCAGCGTGCTCTACTCGCCGCTGCATGGCGTGGGTGCTTCCGCGGTGCTGCCGGTGCTCGCGGCCGATGGGTTCAAGAAAGTCGAACTGTACGGTCCGCACAGTGAACAAAGCGGCGACTTTCCGAACGTGCCGGGGCATGTTTCGAATCCAGAGAATCCCGAAGTGTTCGCGGCAGCGATCGAGCATGCCAGGCAAACCGGGGCGGAAATCGTCATTGCGACCGATCCCGATTGTGATCGGCTTGGTTGCGTCGCGCCCCGAACCATGGACGTGCGGGGGGAATGGGGCTTTCTGACAGGCAATCAAATTGGCGCGCTGCTCACGGATTTCATCCTTCAGCGCCGGAAGAAGGCCGGCACGCTGTCGCCGGAGCATTACGTGGTAAAAACGCTCGTGACCTCGGCGATGATTCGCCGCATTGCCGATAGTTACGGCGTGCGGACGATTGGCGATTTGCAAGTCGGCTTCAAGTACATCGGCGGCGCGATGGACGAGCACGGGCCGGACAAGTTCGTATTTGGAACCGAAGAATCCCACGGCTACCTCGTCGGCCAGTACGCGCGGGATAAAGACGCCGCCGTGGCCGCGATGCTGCTCTGCGAAATGGCCGCCGCGATCAAGGCGGAAGGGAAGTCGATCCTGGAAAAGCTCGACGCCTTGTACTGGCAGCACGGTTATCATGCGGAGCACTTGCTGAGCGTGCAGATGGAAGGCTCCGAAGGGATGGCCAACATGCAAATGCTGATGGCCAGGTTCCGCAGCGCCCCGCTGGCGACACTGGCCGGGGTGCAGGTCAAGACGATTCGCGATTACAAGAATCTCGTGACCACGCCGGTGGGAGGCCAGCCGGTTCCGCTCGTGGGACCGAAGGGGGACATGGTGATGCTCGACCTGGCCGAAGACGGAAACTACATCGTGGTGCGTCCCAGCGGCACAGAACCGAAAGTGAAGTTCTACATGTTCACCTTCGTCCCGGCCGAGGAACTGCACAACCTCCAGACGACAAAGAACGACATGGCCACCCGCATACGGCTATTTGAGGAAGATTTGCGGGCTTACGCGTTGCAGGTTTAGGGTGGCTGGTGTAGTTGGCTGGGCAGCCTCGTTGATTTCCGCACACTCGCCAGCGGCACCGAGGTCTAGGCCTGCCACTTCGTTCGCTCTTGCCTTCTTGGATACAATGACGTCATGGCGGACGAAGACGACGATCTTGAAGACGAAGCGGTGGAGAGCGACGAGCCAACGGCGGAAGAATTGCTGCCGCAAGCTAGCGACGATGCGCCGGAGGCGATTCCCGACGAGCCGCATCTGTTCGCTTATCGACGGGCGGCGCAAAAAGTGCGCGAGAATTTCCCCGCTAAGCCGGGCGTGTATTTGATGAAGGACTCGCAGGGACGAGTCATCTACGTCGGCAAGGCGGTGAACCTCCGCAGCCGCGCGGGGAGCTACTTTCTGGAAGCCGCCCGCCGCGAGCAGCGCACGCAGTGGGTCGTCGATATCTGCGATGCGGACTATATCGAGTGTGCAAGCGCGGTGGACGCGCTGTTGATGGAAGCCCGGCTGATCAAGGACATTCAGCCCAAGCACAACAAGGAACTCAAGGACGACAAGACCTTCCCCTATTTGCAGATCACCACGCACGAGGATTTTCCACGCGTGGAGGTGACGCGCACGCCGCGCGAGCGGGGCGTGAAGCTCTATGGCCCCTTCGCCCATGCCGGCCTGTTGCGTGGCGCCGTGCAGGTGATGCAGCGGATTTTCAAGTTCCGCACCTGCACGCTTGACATCGAAGAGAACGACGAGCGCTGGCGGTGGTTTCGCCCTTGCCTGTTGGCGAGCATCGGCCAATGCACGGCCCCGTGTAACTTGCGGATCAGCAAGGAGGAATATCGCCGCGACATCCACCGCTTGCAGATGTTCTTGGAAGGCAACAAGGACGAACTGGTTGCGGAGATGAAGATGGAGATGCTCGAGGCGGCGAGGCAGCTCCACTTCGAAAAAGCGGCGCGCTTGCGGGATGAAGTTCGGCTCTTGGAAAATCTCGATAAGCGCGGGGCGATCGACACGCACGCGCAGCCGGAGGTTTTCTATATCGATCCCAAGAAGGGACTGGCCGGGCTGAAGAAAGTGCTCAAGCTGAGCGAGGCGCCGCGCCGCATTGAAGGGGTCGATATCGCCCACCTCGGCGGCGGTGAAACCGTGGCCAGTCTCGTGCAGTTCATCGACGGCTTGCCGTTCAAGCCGGGCTATCGGCGGTTCAAAATCCAAGGCGTGGCGGGAGTGGATGACTTTCGCAGCATTCACGAAGTCGTCGCGCGTCGCTTTCGCCGCTTAGCGGACGAGGACGAAGCGTTCCCGGATCTGCTCCTCATCGATGGCGGCAAGGGCCAACTCAGCGCCGCGCTGGCGGCTTTTCGCGACATGCAAATCACGCCGCCGGCGCTCCTCTCGCTCGCCAAGCGGGAAGAAGAAATCTACCTCCCCGGCCGCGACGAACCCCTCCGGCTCAGCCGCCATGCGTACGCGTTGCGGCTCTTGCAGTACGTGCGGGATGAAGCGCACCGGTTCGCGCAACATTACCATCATCAGTTGAGGAGGAAGTCGACGTTGGGGGACTGACCTTGCGGGAATGACTTCTGGAGGGAATAACGTCCGACGGCGGAATTGCGAAATTCGGATCTGCGTTCAGCGCCAACTCACCTTTACTCTCCTCCCCCACCTCCCCTACAATTTCCCCGAACATGGTAGTCGCAACTCCGGCCAATGTGGCGGCGGAGCGGCTTCGAGAGCTGCCCCGTTGCGTCAATTCGCACGCAGGCTTCGCGGAGGTGGTGGCGGCGCTGTCGCAAGGGCGGCCTGCCACGCTCGACGGAGTCTGGGGCTCAAGCTGCGCGCTCATCGCGGCGACCCTCGCCGAGCATGCACCCTCCCTGCTCTTGGTGGTGACGCCGGAACTAGGCGAGCTTGATACGGTCGCCGATGACCTGGCCCTCTTCACGGCGCTCGGTGTCGAGCGTTTTCCCGCTTGGGAGACGCCCCCGAGCGAACATCGCATTCGGGACGATATCTACGGCGAGCGGTTGCGGACGCTCAAACATCTCCTCTCCGCCGCGCCACCGCGAATCCTCACGACGTCCATTCAAAGCCTCATGCAGGCAGTTCCGCCGGCGAGCGAACTGGCGCGACAAACGCGGCGGCTGGAAATTGGCGCTAAGTTTGATATCGACGATCTGCTTAGGTGGCTCGTCGCCCAAGGCTTTCACAACACCAGTGCGGTGGAACTCCCCGGCGAGTTCGCCGCCCGCGGTGGGATTGTCGATATCTTCGCGCCCGACTGGGATCAGCCGGTGCGGATGGAGTTTTTTGACGACGAGATCGAATCGCTTCGCCAGTTCGATGTCGCTTCGCAGCGCAGCTTGGAGCGTTTGAGCGCGATCGATGTCACCGTGCTCAAGCCGGATAAAGGGGTGAAAGCGCACTTACGCGAGTATTTGCCGCCGGACACCTGGGTGCTGCTGCTGGAACCGGAGCGGATCGCGACGCAAGGGCGGCAATATATTGAACGGACCGAGATGCCGGAGGCGTTATTCGGCCCGCCGGTGGTGCTGGAGAGTTTGGCCTCGCTCCCGATTGTCACCGCGGCGGGGCTCTCCGCTGGCACGTACGGCGCGCAGTGTCATCTGCAAAT
>CAUJKE010000207.1 GCA_963205385.1 Planctomycetota bacterium
CGCGTGGGACCAGGTTACCCGTGCTCAAGCACGGGCCTAATACCGCCTGACGGCGGGAAAGGACCGTGAACGGCCCTGAATACGGGCGATTTTGCCCGCGCATCCAATCGCGCGCCCCCACCAATAACGGCGATTATTAGCCCTTCTGCGCACACTTCCCGCCTCCTTCGCCCCGCGCGTCTACGGTGGCCTCGCTTCTCCCGCATTCGGCAATACCGTCCTGAAGATCGAGCGTGCCTCAGGGGTCCATTGTCTCCCCCGAGACGGCCTTTTCTCGGCCAAAGCCGGAATTTCGTTGCTCTGGGGTTTGACGAGTCCCCAAACGCATCGTAGATAATCATTGGGTCGCGACACAGGACTTATCTACAGGCCCAGCCGACACGCTGGGAAGCGCGACTTATTCGACAGCCTACGCCGGCATTTCCCGCTCGGGGATGCGCATGGTCGGCGCGTGGATTGAATCGCCTCCACACATCTACGACGGGAAAGGTTTGCTGGCACATGAGCACGCTTGTCGAAGCGGCGCGGTCTACCGCCGCGCCAAAAACGGGGAGTGCCGAAGAAGAGAACATTGGCAACCAGGTGCGCCTGGTGTTGTGCAATCCGTGTCCGGAGCGGTCGACTTTTGAGCGCCGCCGCGAGACACGGCACCCGTATCCGTATCCCATTTACTTAACCCCGGTCGGCCGCGATGGCCGGACGCCTGAGGGAAAGACGCTGGTCGTGGTCGGCAAGCACTTGTCCGCGCACGGGCTCGATTTTTATCATCGCGAGCCGTTGCCGCATCGCCGCGTCATTGCGTCGCTCGATGGCGGCAGCGGCCAGTGGATTGGCCTGCTGATGGACCTCTCGTGGTGCCGCTTTTGCCGCCACGGTTGGTATGACAACGGCGGCCGCTTCCTGCAGGTGGTTCCTTCGCCGCTGGACGAACCGGCGGAGCGACTGCTGCTCGATCTATAACCGTTCACGTCACGAGGGAGAGAGGTGCGGCGCTGCGGGACTAGCGCCGAGTTCACCTGTTTTTTGTGAATCGTCCCGCGGCAACGCCCGCCGCGGAGACGCCTTGCCCCACCGCCAGGCGGCGCTTGCCGTCGGCGTTTTGCATATCGACCCTGGTGTCAATTAGAAACCGGATCGGAACCGCGCGGCTCCGATCCGGATTTTTTTGTAGCAGGACAGTCTTCGCGTTGCCGTTTACCGCGCGCCGGTTACTGATCGCCAATTGCGACGAGCACCGCCGACCGAACGTGCGCGGCTTCCGGTACGATCACTGTGTTCGCGGCGCCGGCGCCGAACCGGCGGCTGCGATGGAGCGGCGCATTTCGGTATCGGCCTGGATGTTGCGCAGCTTGTTGTAGTCGATAATTCCCAGGTTTCCCGAGCGAAAGGCCTCCGCCATCGCGTGGGGAACATCCGCTTCGGCCAAAACGAGTTGCGCCCGGCTCTGCTCGATCGACGCGATCATCTCTTGCTCGGCCGCGACCGCTTTCGCCCGCCGCCCTTCCGCCCGCGCACGGGCGACGCGGGTGTCCGCTTCCGCTTGATCGGCTTGCAACCGCGCGCCCACGTTCTCGCCCACGTCGATATCGGCGATGTCGATCGAGACGATCTCGAACGCGGTTTGCGAATCGAGCCGCCGCGCGAGCACCGCCTTGGAGATGACGTCGGGGCTTTCCAGCACCGCCTTGTGCGTCTCCGCCGAGCCGATCGCGCTCACAATGCCTTCGCCGACGCGCGCGATAATGGTCTCTTCCGTGGCCCCGCCAATCAGTTGATGCAGATTCGCACGGACCGTCACACGGGCCTTCACCTTGAGCTGAATGCCGTTCTTGGCGATGGCTTCGAGTGATTGCTTCGGTCCCCCACGCGGCGGACAATCGATCACTTTGGGATACACGCTCGTTTGCACCGCTTCCAGCACGTTGCGCCCCGCCAAATCGATCTTGCAGGCTTCACGAAACGTGAGTCGCACGATTTTCGCCTTGCTGGAAGCGATGAGTGCGCGAATCACCTGGGGAACATTGCCGCCGGCCAGATAATGCGCTTCGAGCGCTTTGGTGGTGAGTTCCTTATCTTCCGCGAGTCCGGCTTGCACCGCCATAATCTTCGCGCGCACGATTATATCCGGCCGCACTTTGCGAAATGTCATGCCGATCAAGTCCCAAATGCCGATGTCGGCGCCGGTGAGAACCGATTGAATCCACCAGCGGAAGTAATTGGCGAAGACCGCGAGGATGATCAAGAAAAAGATCAGTCCAAAGACGGCCACGGCCAGGTAGATAAACGTCATGGGATTCTGCGCGATGAGCATCATGGGGTTCCTCAATCTGCCGGGGCGATTCAAAAGCGGCTGACCATTTGTATCCCACCCCTAGCAGGCGTTGTCAACTGCCGTGCGCCTGGAGCGGTGTCGAGGCGGAAGTGTTTGTGACGGCGGAAGGGCGGCGGACCGACGGTTGCCGCCCCCCACGGTGTCCCGCGCGTCGCTCGACCGCTAGACTGAAGAGTTGGATTGACAGTGTCCACGCTATACCAACAGGAGCGGAGCTTCCATGAGAAATGCGCTGGCCGTGGTCCTCGCAGGCGGAAAAGGCGCGCGGTTAGAGCCGTTGACGCGCGATCGAGCCAAACCCGCCGTCCCCTTTGGCGGATTGTATCGCATTATCGACTTCGCATTAAGCAACTGCCTTAACAGCGGCTTGCGTAAAATGCTCGTCCTGACGCAGTACAAGGCGATGAGCCTCGATCGGCACATCAACTTGGGCTGGCGGCACTTCTTTTGCCGCGAACTAGGCGAGTTTATCGACGTCGTCCCGCCGCAGCAGCGGATTGACGAGCAGTGGTATCAAGGGACCGCCGACGCCGTCTACCAAAATATCTACGTCCTGGAGAAGGAACGCCCCGAATATGTCGTCATCCTGGCCGGCGATCATGTCTACAAGATGAACTACCGGACGATGCTCAAGTTTCATCAAGAGATGAACGCGGACCTCACCATCGGCGCGCTGCCGGTCGATCGCGAGTCGGCCAAGCAGTTTGGCGTCATGCAGATCGACAAGTCGAGCAAGGTCGTCGGCTTTCAAGAAAAACCGCACGATCCCCAGCCGATGCCCGACGAGCCTGATCGATGCCTGGCGTCCATGGGGATCTACGTCTTCACCGCGCGCTTCCTCTTCGAGCAACTCTGCCGCGACGCCACGCGGCCTGATAGCGCGCACGACTTCGGCAAGAACATTATTCCCTCCATCATCGACACCCATCGCGTGTTCGCGTTTCCGTTCCGGGATGAGAACCGCAAGAGCGAAGCGTACTGGCGCGATGTCGGCACGCTCGACGCCTATTACGAAGCGAACATGGATCTCGTGGCGATCGATCCGCTGCTGAACTTATACGACGACCATTGGCCGATTCGCACTTATCAAAACAACATCCCGCCGCCGAAGTTTGTCTTCGGCAGCCGCGGCAACGAAGATCGCCAAGGGCGCGCCGTCGATAGCATTGTCAGTCACGGCTGCATCATCTCCGGCGGTCAAGTCGAACGGAGCATTTTAAGCCCGCGCGTGCGCGTCAACAGCTACGCACACGTCGAGGACTCGATCTTGTTTGAAGGCGTCAATGTCGGCCGCTATGCCCGCATCCGCCGCGCGATCATCGACAAAGGGGTCGAGATTCCCGCCGGCGTCGAGATTGGTTACGACCTGGAGAAGGACCGCGAGCGCGGTTTTACGATCAGCGACAACGGCATCGTCGTGATCGCCAAAGCCGACGGCGTCGAACACATGCTCGATAGCCGCGTCGCGTAAAAAGTGCGCGCGGCCTGGCGAGCGCCCGCAACTTGCCGAGCACTCGCGCGTCGCGCGTAGAAAGTTCGCGATCAGCCCGCTTACTTGAAGACCTGAGGCTTTGCTTCGTCGGCGTTGGTTCCGCGCGACAAGAACTTTGGCGCCGGCACAACCTGCGTGGAGCCTGCGACCAGTTTGCCGCAGATGATTCCCAGTTGCTCGACGACATAGGCTTGCTCGTCGGCGGCGAGTTCCGGGAAGATCGGCAGGCTCAGAACTTCCGCCGCGGCGCGCTCGGTTTTGGGCAGCGCGCCTGCCGCATAGCCCAAACTGGCGAAGCACTCTTGGCGATGCAGTGGCAGCGGATAGTAAATCTCCGCGCCGATGCCGACTTTGGCGAGCTCCGCCCGCACGGCGTCGCGCTGTCCGCCGGGGACGCGCACGGTGTATTGATTCCACACGTGGGTGCAGGTGGGATCGGTCGCTGGCAGGCCAAGCACGTCGTGCAGTCCGGCGGATGTGAGCAGTGCGTCGTAACGCGCGGCGTTGGCGCGGCGCGCTTCCGCCCAGCGGTCGAGATGCGGCAGTTTGATGTTCAGCACGGCGGCCTGCATCGTATCGAGCCGACTGTTGATGCCGACTAGCGCGTGGTAATATCGCGGGTTCATGCCGTGCGATGCGAGGCGGCGCAACTTCGTGGCCAGCGCTTCATCGCCGGTGGTGAGCAGGCCGCCGTCGCCAAAGCCGCCGAGGTTCTTCGTCGGATAAAAGCTGAAGCAGCCAATGTCCCCCATCGCGCCGGCGTGACGTCCGCGATGTTGAGCGCCAATGGCTTGCGCGGCGTCTTCGATCAGCGGCAGGTGGTGTTCCGCGGCAATCGCGAGCAGTTCGTCCATTGCGGCGCATTGGCCGAACAAATGGACCGGCAGGATCGCCTTGGTGTTGGGCGTGATCGCCGCGCGGACGGCTTGGGGATCGAGATTGAACGTGGCGGGGTCGATATCGACAAACACCGGCCGAGCGCCTAAACGGTACACGGCGCTGGCGGTTGCGAAGAACGTGAAGCTGGGGCAGATCACTTCGTCGCCGGGGCCGAGATCGTAGGCCATGAGTGCCAACAGCAACGCGTCGCTGCCGGAAGCGCACGCGATGGCGTGTTTCGCGCCGGTGTACGCTTCGATGCTCCGTTCCAGTTCCTGCACATCGGGACCGAGCACGAACCGCCCACTTTCGCAGACGCGCGCCAGCGCCGCCTGAATCTCCGCCAAGAGCGGACCATTTCCCCGACCAACATCCAACAGTGGCACCTGACGCATGGCTTCCCTTCCTGCTCCCTCGCGTACCGAAACAAGGCCCGGCGCGGGAGAATTGGTGTGATGAGCGAACTTTGCGGGCGCAACGATACGACCGACCGGCGATAAGCGTCAAGATCATCCGCTCGTAGCGGCAAAATTCCGAGAATCCGCCGCTGCCTTGCTAGCACCGGCCTGAAATTCTTGTACCGATAAGCTCGTTTTGATAGATTGCGGGATGCTTAGCGGCGCGCAGCGCGTGTTGCCAACCCCTCATCAGGAGTCCTCGCCATGCTTACGATCCTGGGTCGCCCGGTCCGAAATAAATTCTGCGACGGACTCTCGCGGCGAGATTTTTTGACGATTGGCGGCCTGGCGGCAGGCGGGCTCGCGCTCCCTGGGCTGCTCGCGGCGGAAGCCCGCGCCGGCGTGGGGCGTTCGCACAAGGCGATCATCAACGTCTTTCTGCCGGGGGGACCGCCGCATCAGGACATGTTCGATCTCAAGGTCGATGCGCCTGCCGAAATTCGGGGTGAGTTTCGTCCCATCGCCACGAATGTCAGCGGCATCGAGATTGGCGAATTGTTCCCCAAGATTGCCGCGATGGCGGATAAGTTCGTGTTTATCCGCTCGCTGGTGGGAGCGACTGGCCAGCACTATTCCAATCAATGCGTCGTCGGCCGCACCGATCAAAACCAGCCGGCCGGCGGTTGGCCTTCGCTGGGAGCGTGGATCAGCAAATTTCAGGGGCCGGTCAATCCGGCGATCCCGCCGCACTTGTCGCTCTTCTACAAGACCGATCATGCCCCCTGGGGCTATGCAGGTGAAGGCGGCTTCCTCGGCATTTCGCACGCGCCGTTTCGCCTGGTTGGCGGGCGGGAAGAAACAAGCAAGACCGATAACATGGTCCTCAAGGGGATCACGCTTGAGCGTTTGCAGGATCGGCACAACTTGCTCGCGTCGCTCGATAGTCTCCGCCGCGATCTGGATACCAGCGGCGCCATGCGCGGCGTCGATTCGTTTACCGAACAAGCGATCGGCATTCTCACGAGTTCGCAACTCGCCGACGCGATGGACCTTTCCAAGGAAGACCCCGCGCTGGTCGAGCGCTACGGGCGAGGCGATCCCAAATTCCGCGACGACGGCGCGCCCAAGCTAACCGAAAACTTCCTCATCGCTCGCAGGCTAGTCGAAGCGGGCGCGCGGGTTGTGTCGCTCAACTTCAGTCGCTGGGACTGGCACGGCCAGAACTTCGAGGCTTGCCGGCAAGATTGCCCGCTGTTGGACCGCGCGGTCTCGGCGCTGGTCCAGGATCTGCACGATCGCGGGCTAGATAAAGACGTCTCGGTGGTTGTCTGGGGCGAGTTCGGCCGAACCCCCAAAATCAACAACAACGCCGGTCGCGACCACTGGCCGCAAGTCGCGTGCGCCCTCTTGGCCGGCGGCGGAATGCGCACCGGACAAGTCATTGGCGCGACCAATCGGCTCGGCGAATACGCCACCGAGCGCCCGGTGCATTTCCAGGAAGTCTTCGCCACGCTCTATCACAACCTGGGCCTAAACCTCCGCACGACCCGCGAGTTCGACCTGCGCGGCCGCCCTCAGCATCCGGTCGATCAAGGCATGGAACCGCTGCCGGAAGTGATTTAGCCGCCGTCATCACCGCACCGCCGCCGTCGCTGCGCAGTACAATAGTTGCTAGCAGGCACGCGCCTTAGGCGGCGGTGCAACGAACCCCAACGGATGGTCGTCTCCAGCGACTCGAGTAGATTACTTCGGATGATCGAATTCAAAATTACCGGCGAAGAACTTTGGAACCGAATGGAGCGCGCCGTGGAAAAGGTCAACGAGCGGTTGCGTAAGACGGTCGGCATTTTGGAAGCCGCCGGCGTCCCGTATGCGGTGGTCGGCGGGCACGCGGTGCGGGCGTGGGTCGCGCAAGTCGATGAAGCAGCGCTCCGCACCACGCGCGACGTCGATATTCTCGTTCGCCCGCACGACCTGCCGGCGGTCATCGCGGCGATGACTGCCGCGGGGTTTTATCACCGCCAGACGATGGGACTCGATATGTTCGTCGAGCATCCGGACGCCTCCGCGCGCGACGCCGTGCATGTGCTGTTATGCGGAAACGTGGAGCGCGGCGGTGTCGTCAATCCTGATATCGAACCAGTCGTGCGAGCGAACGACTTCCAAACGGTCGCGCTCGAGACCTTGGTCTGCATGAAGTTGAACGCCAATCGGCGCAAGGATCAGGTCCATCTGCTGGACATGATTTCGCTCGGCCTCATCGACGCGTCTTGGGTCGCGCGGTTGCCAGAGAATCTCCAGCCGCGCCTCCAAGCGCTGCTCGACGATCCTGACGGTTGACGCGCGGCGACTCAATCATCGCTCATCAATTTGGCGATGTACCGCGTATTGTCGAAGTGCGAGAGCACGATCTTGGTCGAGGTCACCAGCGGCACGGCCAACAGCATGCCGACAATGCCCCAGATCCAGCCCAGCATGGCGATCGACAACAGTAGCAGCAGCGGGCTAACATCCAGATGCTCGCCAGAGAACTTGATCTCGGCGAAGTCGATCCAGAACAGGCGATTGAGCACGAGCAGAATCGTGAGCACCACGGCGACCCAGGGGTTGAGCTGCACGAACGCGATCGCAATCGGCGGAACCAGCGCGGCGATCGAGCCGACATAAGTGATATAGTTCGCCACGAACATAAGCACGCCCCACAACAGCGCGAAGTCCAGGCCAAACAGCGAACCGAGAATCGTCGTGCTCGCCCCCAGGCCAAAGCTCACCGCGGTCTTGATCCACAAGTAGCGGCGAATGCTATCGTCGATCTTGTCCATCACTTCAATCACGCGCTGCGCCGTCTCCGATTCAAAGCCGGACTCCACCCGCCCGCGCAGCTTGCGGGCTTCGAGGAAAATAAACAGCAGATAAAACACGACCAGCACCGTCACTTCCACAAAGTGCATGGTGATGCCGACTGCCGAACCGATCAGCCCTTCGCGCGAACGATCGAAATACTCGGAGAGATAACTTTCCCAATCGTAGACTTCCGCGTCTGCGACCGGCGGCGCGGTTCCAGGCGGATCGCTCAAGGGGGCGGAAGTTGGCGCCGTCAGCGGCGGCGGGCTTTCGGCCTCACCGGGTTCGGCGGTCGCAGGCGATTCGCTGGATGGAGATTCCGTTAGCGGTTCGCCCGGCGTCGCAGGCGACTCTGCTGCGACCGTGGGATCCGGAATGGGCGCAGGCGCCGCGTCAGAATCGCTCGACGACTGCCGCTTCGACTGCGGCGCGATCCTCAAATAGGGGCCGACCGTGTTGAGCGTTTCAAACAGGGATTCGCGATACGTCGGCAACCGCTGAGCGAACGCCCGCACGTTGAAATCGACGATCCAGACCAGTCCCAGCGCGAACAATAGCGGCAAGGCGACGATCATGGGATACAGTAGCCAGGGGGGCAACCGGATCCGGAACAGGTATTCGATGACCGGCTGGATCAGAAAATACAGGAAGATGGCGATCAAGAGCGGCGTGAGGATGTCGCGCATGCGAATCAGCGCCGCCCCGCCAATACAGATCGCGATGACCACGAGCGATGCGGTCGCGATCCAGTGCCGTGAGATCTTCACGCCTGACTTGGATTTCTCGGCGCCCAACGGCATGTTGCATACTCCCAGAAACTTTTTCACCACTTTTGCCTACCCTACGATAGCAAGGTAGGCTTGCTGGTGGTATGTCTTTCCGGCAAATGCCTCCCCCCTCGCCCCCGTTGACCCTGCGCACCCCTCGACCTATTCTGTGGGTTTACCAAAACCGAATAAAATCAGCCGTATTGAGCCAGTTATGGAGAAGGTGAAGGTCGCGATCGTCGGCATGGGAACCGTCGGCAGCGGCGTGGCGCGCCTCCTCCTCGATCATGGGGATCGGGTGATCCGCCATGCTGGCAAGATTTTGTGGCTGGAAGAGGTCGTCGTCCGCGACGTGAAGAAGCGCCGCGATGTCGAACTTCCGGAAAAGCTCGTTCCCACGGACGATCTCAGCCGCGTCTACAAGAACGATGAGATCAAGGTCGTCGCCCACCTGGTTGGCGGGCTGGAACCGGCGCGGACGATCATGATCGAGCTGCTCAAAAGCGGCAAGGATGTCGTCACCGCCAACAAAGCGCTCCTCGCCGAGCATGGGCCGGAACTGTTCGACCTCGCCCGCGAACTCGGCCGCTCCATCGCCTTTGAAGCCTCCGTCGCAGGCGGCGTGCCGATCATCGCCAACATTAGCCAGTGCCTCTCGGCGAATCAGATCACGTCGCTCCGGGGCATCCTCAACGGCACGAGCAACTTCATCGTCTCGCAGATGGAAGAGGTCGGCGCGAGCTATGCCGACGCGCTGAAAGAGGCGCAGGTCCGCGGCTTCGCAGAAGCCGATCCCACGCTCGATGTCGATGGCAGCGACGCGGCGCAGAAACTGGCGATCCTCGCGCATCTCGCGTTTGGCGCCCGCGTGCAATGGGATGAAATCCCCCGCGTGGGGATCGATCAACTCGATCCAGCCGATTTGGCGTATGCGCAAGAACTCGGCTATCGCATCAAGCTTATCGCCACCGCGCAGTTGCGCGAGCATGGGTTGGAGCTGCACGTCTCGCCAACGCTCGTGCGCAGCGGTCAACCGCTCGCGGAAGTCCGCGAAGCCTACAACGCGATTAGCGTCGTGGGGGATGCTGTCGGCAACGTGTTCTTTCATGGACTCGGCGCAGGCCAGATGCCGACCGCGTCGGCCGTCGTCGCCGATATGATCGATACGGCCGTCGGCCGCACCGCGCTCACCTTTCGCACCCTCCAACTCTGGTCGCAGGCGGAGGCCCGCGTCGCGGTGTGCGATCCGCAGACGCTCACGGGGCGTTATTACTTGCGCTTCACCGTCGAGGATCATCCCGGCGTACTCGCGACCATCACCGGCGTGCTGGGGCGGCATGGCATTTCCATCTCGTCGATCATTCAGCACGAAGCGAGCCAGGACGAAAACGGTTCCGTCGTGCCGCTGGTGATCATGACGCACACCGTTCTCGCCGGCGCGACCGCGGCCGCCGTGGCGGAAATCGATCGCCTGCTCTGCGTGCGTCCCGGCAGCGTGCGATTGCGAGTGCTCAGCTAACCGAAAATTTCTCTCACGGATGCGGAGAGTGTGGGACCATGAAATACGCGATTATCATTCCTGACGGCTGTGCCGATGAGCCGCAAGACTCGCTTGGCGGCCAAACGCCGCTCGAAGCCGCCAACATTCCGGCGATGGACGCCATTGCGCGGCAAGGGGTTGTTGGCCGCGCGAACAACGTACCGGCCCACTTACCGGCCGGGTCGGATGTCGCCAACTTGAGTCTGCTCGGCTACGACCCGAACGTCAACTTTACCGGCCGTGCGCCGATCGAAGCCGCCGCCCAGGGAATCGAACTCGCTGCCGGCGATTGGGCCATCCGCTGCAATTTGGTCACCGTCGAAAATCAAATCATGCGGAGCTTCACCGCGGGACATATCTCGACCGAAGAAGCCACCGCGCTATTAGCCTCCGCCCAACAGGAACTCGGCGGCGCAGCGCTCGAATTCAAGCCGGGCGTGAGCTATCGCAACGTCCTCTTGTTCCGCGGCGCCAAGGCGCAAGCCCCGTTCACGAACGAAACCCGCGCCACTCCGCCGCACGACTTGACCGACAAATCCATCGTGGACGATTATCCCCGCGGCCCCGGCAGCGATTTGCTCAACGATCTGATGGCGAAGTCCGGCGACCTGTTCGCCCATCATCCCGTCAACCAGGCCCGTGTGAAGCAAGGCCTGTTGCCGGCGACGCACGTCTGGCTGTGGGGACTTGGCGGCGCTCCCCACCTCACTTCCTTCATGGAGCTCCACGGCCGGCGCGGCAAGATGATCACGGCCGTCGATCTGTTGCGCGGCTTGGCGAAGCTCATCGGCTGGGAAAACATCGTAGTCCCCGGCGCGACCGGCTATCTCGATACCGATTACGCCGCCAAGGGGCGCGCTGCCATCGAAGCGCTCGAGAGCACCGACGTGGTTTGCGTGCATGTTGAAGCGCCGGACGAAGCTTCGCACGAAGGGCGCGTCGACGCCAAGGTCCAAGCGCTGGAAGAGATCGACCGCCACATCGTCGCGCCGCTCCACGCCGCGCTCGCGCAGCAGGGCGAGTACCGCATCCTCGTTTCACCGGATCATCCGACTCCCTGCCGCACCAAAACCCATAGCCACGGCTTTGTGCCGCTGACGATTTGCGGCGCCGGCATTACGGCCGATCACGCGACCGCCTACAACGAACCACAAGCCGCCGCGTCAGCGCTCTCGTTCGACGAAGGCTGGCGGATGATGAGCTATTTCCTGGGCACCCACCAATAAGTTAAAGAATTATGCCACTGATTGTGCAAAAGTTTGGCGGCACGAGCGTCGCCGATACCCGTAAGATCCTCGCCGCCGCGCGGAGGGCCATTCGCGCGCAGCAAGAAGGTAATCAGGTCGTCGTCGTCGTCAGCGCGATGGGACATCAGACCGATCATCTCGTCGACCTGGCCGCCGAGATCACCGACCGCCCTTCCGCCCGCGAAATGGACATGCTCCTCTCGACCGGCGAGCAAGTGAGCGTCGCGCTGATGGCGATCGCCATTCACTCGCTCGGCCACAAGGCGGTCAGCCTGACCGGCGCGCAGATCGGCATCAAGACCGATAGCGTCTTCAGCAAAGCGCGAATCAAGTCGATCTCGACCGAGCGGATGCAAAACCATCTCCGCGACGGCAACATCGTCATCGCCGCCGGCTTTCAAGGAATCGACGACGAGTTCAACATCACCACGCTGGGGCGCGGCGGCAGCGACACCACGGCCGTAGCGCTCGCGGCCGTGCTGGGGGCCGATTCGTGTGAAATCTACACCGATGTGGACGGCGTCTACACGACCGATCCCCGCATCCTGCCGGAAGCCCGCCGCGTGCTGCAAATCAGCTACGACGAAATGCTGGAACTCGCGAGCCTCGGCTCCGGCGTGATGCATAGCCGCTCGATCGAATTCGCCAAGAAGTTTCACGTGCCGATCCATGTGCGCAGCAGCGCGACCGATATTCCCGGCACGATGATCGTCGCCAATCCCGAAGCGCCGGATATGCCGGTCGGCGGCGCGGCGATCACCAAGAACGAAGCCCGCGTCGCCGTGCTCGATGTGCCGGACAAGCCCGGTTCGAGCTTGGAAATCTTCTCGCGAATCGCGGCCAAGAATATCTCGGTCGATATGATCGTGCAGAACGTGGGAACCGATGGCAAGGCCGATATCTCGTTCACCGTTCCTTGCAATGAACTCACCACCACGCTGGAAGTCGTGCAGGAAGCGGCCAGGCTCGTCGGCGCGCGCGAAGTGACCTACGACCAGAACGTGTCCAAAATCTCCGTCGTCGGACTGGGCATGGCGCGGCAGACAGGCGTGGCCGATCGGATGTTCCGCGCCCTCGCCGATACCGGCGTGAACATTCAAATGATCACCACCAGCGAAGTCAAAATCTCGGTGCTGATCGAGCAGGATCAATCGCTGACGGCGCTCCGCGTCGTGCATCGCGCGTTCGGACTCGAAACTTCCCCGCCGGGCGCTGTCGCCAGCATCGCCGAAGTGCAGGCGAACAACGGTCGTCCGGCCGATGCCGCCACGATCATCGCGCGCCTGCAAGGGCTCAACATGGAAGACCTGACCATCGAGGATATCACGCTCGATGCGACGCAGGCCCGCGTCACCATTCTAGAAGTGCCGGACTCCCCCGGGGTGGCCGCGAAGGTGTTCGAACAGATCGCGGCCGCTGGAATCTTTGTCGATATGATCGTGCAAAGCTACGCCGGGCAAGAGAATCCGGTCAGTCTGAGCTTCACCGTGCCGCAGAAGAAACTCGAAGCGGCGCTCGCGGTCGCCCAACAGCTTGCCAGCGAACTCCACGCCGCCGGCGTCACAAGCAGCCCGCGAGTCGCCAAGCTGTGCGTCTCCGGCGTGGGGCTCCGCACGCATACCGGCGTCGCGATTCGCATGTTCCGGGCGCTCGCGGAAGTCGGCATCAATGTCGAGATGATCAACACCAGCGAGGTCCGCGTCAACGTTGTCGTCGACGGCGCCCAAGGCGAAGTCGGCCTCAAAAGCCTGCAAGCCGCCTTCGCCGACGTGCTGCGCTAGGCCCAACGGCGCCGCGCGGCGCGTCCACAAGCGACGACGACGGCCCCCACTCCCACAAGCAACAGCGACGAAGGCTCAGGCACTTCACTGAACGGTTGCAATTGTGGGTTGGTGTTGTTTGCATCTGGAGGCGGGTTGCCATCGAGATCGAACGGATCACCGAAACGAGCATGGACGTATTGGCGGTCCGGATCGACCATAATGGCAAATGCTTGGAATTCCATATCGCCGCCGCCGCCATTGCCGCCCGTGATCACGTTCGGCGAGAACACGTCGGTAAACGCGTGGTATTCGACATTGAGCACCGTTCCGCCCGTCAGTACGCCGAGATCGATAAACGCATCGTAACTGTGAGCCCACCGATCCCCGCCCGAACCATTAAAATCCGGCAGGGCGGCGCCGGTCGGATTATTAAACGTCGATGCGAACATGGGGTCGCCATTGGCATCGTTGGTGAGCGAGGCCATCGTTGAGTAGAGCGTTTGGCCGTTGAAAACAATCTGAGTACCCAACTTCGCGTAGGCGCCGACGCCAGGATCATCGACGGTGAGCGTCTGATTGAGCACATGAAAGCCAAACCGGTAGTTGGCCGTCTCGGTAATATTGAACGTGCCGGTGTAAAGCGTGGTCGATGTTACTTGATAGGAGCCAAGCGACATCGCCTCGCCGCTGCCGCCGCCTCCGTCCATGCTAAAGCTCGCGACCGCAGGTCCACCGCCTCCACCGTAAGATTGGATCGTCGATGAGCTGGAGACGAAACCTGTTGTGTTCGCATAGGCGTTTCCGTACGCGACATGACTATCGGCGGGATGGCCTCCCGAGGAAAATGAACCAGGGGTGTTCGTGTCGCTGACATCGACGACTAGAGCGCCATCGTTGCGGATCTGCACCGTAGTCATGGGATCGCCCCATGACACGGCCGGCCAGGTGAGAAGCGTTGTCAACAATCCGAGTGTGAGTGCGCGCGTAAGCATAATCGCTAACCCCCTGTAACAGCGTACCGATCAGTTCGAGCGACCGCGCTTTCGCTCAACGAATTCCAATCACCGCTTACCTTACGTGTTCTCGGTTCAGTCTGCAATGTTTCCACCCATTAGGACGTAAAGATCCACAATAGATATCGCGATTACAGCCAAACGTCGCACCACTGCACCAGCCGCGTGACGGCGACCTCGGGCATGCTGTGGCCTTGGTGGTGATTGAACAGGCCGAGTCGGGGCGTGCCGCCGTAGAGCTTGTAGACGCCGAGGGCTTGCTCGATGTAGGGCCAGCTTTGCACGCCATCGGCCGAGTCGCCGCCGATGAGCAAGAACGCCCGCGGGGCGCACAAGGCGACGAGTTCGTGCTGGTCGCGTTGAAACTCCGGTTCTTTCACGGCGGGGCCGAGGTACCAGAGATCCTGCCAATTGGAGAACCGGACGCCGACGCCCCCTTCACTGCTGACGGCGGCTTGGACGCGGTCGTCGAGCGCGGCCAGGTAGAGGACTTCCTTCGCGCCGAGTGAATGGCCTACCGCGCCGAGTCGCTCGGGATCGACATCGTCTTGCGCGGCGAGAATGTCGAGCGCGACTTGCCCGTCGTACAGCATCTTGGCCATCCCCTTGCACTGGGGCTTACGTTCCAAAAACTTCTCGGCCTCACGCTTTGCCGCG